>JADGOL010000230.1 GCA_017882995.1 Acidimicrobiales bacterium
CCGGGCCAGCCGTGAAACGCGAAGCGGGAGGGCCGAAGCCCTCCCGATCTTCGCCAAGCGGGTCAGACGCCCCCCAAGCACCCCTGTGCCCGAAGTGTGGGCGCGTCAATGCCCCACGTCCAGTACCGGGGAGTAACCGGCGCTCGGTGGTTCCGCGCAGGCTGGAGAACTCGTGCCAGCGGTCGGTGGTGCGGGCCTGGCAGGCGTCGTACACGGAATTGTCGTCGTAACCCGGAACATTGAAACCGTTGCGGGCGCCATCCATTGGGTTGGCCCCGCTCATTCCTGGCCCCCGGCCCACAAAGGGTCTTTCGGCTCTGCTCCCACCGATGCCCGACTGCCGATCCCTGATCCATGGCCCAGACACCCAGTAACGAGCTGGTCCGGGTCCGAAGCGAACTCGACAGTCTGGAGTTCTCGCGACTGACCGACTCCACCCCTGCTCTTGTCGCTCACCATCAGAACCTGTGCCGACGCGAGGTTGTTCTGCTCGGTACCGAAGCGTTGCCCCGCTCGGAGCGATTCTTGAAGTCGCCGAGGTGATCACAGGGGTAAGAATCTCCCGACCGTGGGGCTCCCTCGGGCTGCTCAGTCATCGAGCCTCCTGACCAGGACCGGCGGCGTTTCGCCGAACTCTGACGTTGGTGGCGCATCCGGGGCATGGCGACTCGCGACGAGGCGCGCCGACACGGCATTCGACATCCCCGGGATCGGACTGCACATCCACATGTGCCGGACCGTCGCCGTCGACCATCCGCCCACCGACACCCATGCACTCACCGACGAACGCGGCATCGGTGAACCCCCCTCGTCGAATTGACCGCGAAAGCCGCCACTTGGGTCGTCCTGGGCCGCGTGTGCCAACCTAGGGTCTTCCCCGAGCACGCACCCAAGGAGCCAGCGCAATGCCCGACGCCGTCATCGTCGCCACAGGAAGGACGCCCATCGGGCGCGCCAACAAGGGCTCGCTGGTGAGCTGCCGCCCCGATGACCTGGCCGCCCTGGTCATCAAGGAAGTCCTCGCCAAGGTGCCCCAGCTCGATCCCGCCCTCGTCGAAGACGTCATGCTCGGCTGCGGTCAACCCGCCGGAGAGGCCGGCTACAACGTCGCCCGCGTAGCCGCCATCCTGGCCGGCGTCGACGTGCCGGGAGTGACGGTGAACCGCTACTGCTCGTCGTCGTTGCAGACCATCCGCATGGCGGCACACGCCATCAAAGCCGGCGAGGGTGACGTGTTCCTGGCCGGAGGGGTCGAGACCGTGAGCCGATTCCAGTTCGGTGCCTCCGATGTCGGACCCCACAACGCGGCATTTGCCGAGGCCGAGGCCCGCACCGCGGCCCGGAACCCTGCCGTCACCGACCCCTGGACGCCGCCCAAGGGCCTGAGCGACGTCTACATCGCCATGGGACAGACCGCCGAGAACGTGGCCGAGTACGAAAAGGTGACGCGCCAGGAGATGGACGAGTTCGCGGCGCGCAGCCAGCACCGGGCGGTGGAGTCCCAGAAGAACGGGTTCTTCGAACGCGAGATCATCCCCGTGACCCTCGAAGACGGCACCGTGGTCACCAAGGACGACGGGCCTCGTGACGGCACCACGGTCGAAGGCCTCGCCGCGCTGAAGCCCGTGTTCCGCGAGGGGGGCACCATCACGGCCGGCAACGCCTGTCCGTTGAACGACGGCGCGGCGGCGGTGATCGTGATGTCAGAGGCCAAGGCCAGCCAGTTGGGCATCACGCCGCTGGCTCGCATCGTGTCGAGCGGGGTTTCGGCACTCGACCCCGAGATCATGGGCCTCGGGCCCGTCGACGCGTGCCGCCAGGCCCTGAAGCGCGCCGGCAAGACCATCGACGACATCGACCTGGTCGAGATCAACGAGGCCTTCGCGGCCCAGGTCATCCCGTCGGCCAAGTACCTCGGCATCGACTGGGACAAGCTCAACGTGAAGGGCGGCGCCATCGCGCTCGGCCACCCCTTCGGCATGACCGGGGCGCGCATCATGACCACATTGCTCAACGCCCTCGACGACGACAACAAGACCTGGGGGCTCGAGTCGATGTGCGTCGGGGGCGGCCAGGGCATGGCCATGGTCGTCGAACGCCTGTCGTAGACACCAGTACGTCCGGGCCGGAGGGACCTGAGTGACCGACGCCATCTACGACGTGGGTTCGATGTGGGAGCTCATCGAAGCCAGAGCCGCCGCATCCGCGGATCGTCTCATGTTGATCGACGAGGCCGGGCGCACCATCACCTTCGGCGAATTCCGCCATCGGTGCGAGGTCGTCGCAGCCGGACTCCATGCCATGGGCGTGGGCCCGTCGACACCGGTGTCGTGGCAGCTGCCCACCCGCATCGAGACCGTCGTGCTCTCGATGGCTCTGGCCCGCCTCGGCGTGGTCCAGAACCCCATCATCCACATCTACCGCGAGCGTGAAGTGGCTTTCGCCCTTACCCAGACCGGGGCCGAGTTCTTCTTCGTCCCCGGTGTGTGGAAGGACTTCGACTTCGTCGCCATGGCACAGAAGATCGGCGCCGGCCTCGACCGGCCTCCGACCGTGGTGGTGGCCTACGACTCGCTTCCCGAGGGTGACCCCGCCACCCTGCCCCCTCCCCCGCCGCCGGGCGACGACCAGGTGCGCTGGATCTACTACACCTCGGGCACCACGTCGGACCCCAAGGGCGTCCGCCACACCGACACCACGCTCGTGACCGGCGGGCGCGGCCTCGCCATGGCTGTCGAGCTCAGCGAACAGGACGTGGGGTCGATCGCATTCCCGTTCGCGCACATCGCCGGCCCCGACTATCTCGTGATGGTGCTCGCCATCGGCTTCTCGACGGTCCTCTTGGAATCGTTCGCACCGGCACTCGCCGTCGAGGTCTTCTCGCGCCACGGCGTCACCATGGCCGGCGGGAGCACGGCCTTCTACATGGCGTATCTCAACGAACAGCGCAAGCAGCCGGGGAAGAAGATCATCCCGTCCCTGCGGATCCTGTCCGGGGGCGGTGCGCCCATGCCGCCCGAGATCTTCTACGAGGTGGGCCGCGAGATCGGTGTGACCGTCGCCCACGGATACGGGATGACCGAGATCCCCATGATCTGCATGGGCTCGCCGTCCGACACCGACGACCAGCTCGCCAACACCGTGGGCAAGCCCGTGTTCGGCGCCGATATCCGCATCGTCACGCTCGACGAGGACGATGCCCCCACCGGGGTCGACGGCGAGGTGCGGGTGCGCGGGGAGATGGTGTGCAAGGGCTACACCGACCCGGTGCTCAGCATCGAGTCCTTCGACGAGGAGGGCTTCTTCCGCACCGGAGACGTCGGCCACTTCCGGCCCGACGGCCACATCGTGCTGACCGGGCGGCTCAAGGACATCATCATCCGAAAGGGCGAGAACATCTCGGCCAAGGAGATCGAGGACCTGCTCTACACCCATCCCAAGGTGGGCGACGTGGCCGTCGTCGGGTTAGCCGACCGCGAACGCGGTGAGCGGGTGTGCGCTGTGGTCGAGACCGCCCCCGGTGCCCAGTCGCTGACATTCGACGAGATGGTCGAGCACCTCCGGGCGGCGGGCCTCATGAAGCAGAAGATCCCCGAGCAGCTCGAGGTGGTCGACGAGCTCCCCCGCAACAAGACCCTCAACAAGGTGCTCAAGTACAAGTTGCGCGAGGAGCTGGCGGGCAACCCTTTCCCGAACTGAGCCGCTCTGCGAGTGCGACCGGCCCGGGAGCGAGTCGGCTCGAGAGCCGTCCTAGGGTTTCGGGGGCGGGGAGGTACGCGCCCCACGCTGTGCACGCCGGATGGAGGTGCCGAGCATGGCGATCACGAGCACGGGTGTCGCGCCCACCGTGACGACCCGAGCCGCGCCGTTGTGTGCCAATAGCGCCACCACTGCGACCACCACGACCGCACCGATCAGGAGCTCGGGTGTGTCCCCGACGAGGAACTCCCACCAGAACCGCCCGAACGCCGAGACATAGCGTCGCACAGGGTTCACCGACGATTCCTCGCTGACCGGTCGCGTGTCAGGCAACTTCGACTCCGGCTCGACGCTCTCGTCCGACGGCCGCGATCGCGACCCACGTCACCGCGCCGTACACGGCCACGAGCACGGGAAGGGCGAGCTCCGATCCCGGCCACCGCACCCCGACGCCCTCACCCGCCCAGAAGGACCCGAAGCTCACCAGCATGATGCCGACGGCCATCTTCAAGGCGTTCTCGGGAACGCCGGCCAACTGTCGCGACACGATGGTTCCGACGATCGCCACGACGACCACCGCGGCACCGGCGGCAGCGGCAGCCAGTCCCAACCGGTGATCGGCCACCCCCAGGGTGAGAACGATCACCACCACCTCGAGGCCCTCGAGGAACACGCCCTTGAACGCGACGGCGAAGGCGGTGGAATCACGTCCCTTGGTCGGTCGATCCTGGGCGGAGAGCTCAGCCACCTGCTCGGTGAAGATGGCGTCCTCGTCGTGTTTGGCCTTCAACCCCACCGCCCGCAGTACCGCCTTGCGCAACCACTGCATGCCGAACACGAGCAACAGGCCGCCGACGGCGACCCGGAGCCCACTCAGCGGCACGTAGTGCACGAGAGCAGGGCCGATGGCAACCACCAGGGCGGCGAGTGTGCCCAGCGCGGCGGCCACCCCTTCGAGCGCGGATTTCCACCCCCGGGTGACGCCCACGGCGACGACAATGGTCAGCGCCTCGACCATCTCGACGGAGCTGGCGAGGAAGACCGAGGCCAGCAGCACGAACGTGGCACTGTGCACGTCAGCCCCGTCGAAGGTGCCCGGGCGTTCCCGAGAGCCGCGTCTCCATCACCCCCAGAGTACGCGCCGTGTGCTCCGACGGCCGACCCGCCAAGCCCGGGCCCGCGGCGGGGTTCAGCCGCCTCAGCTGCTCCAGGCGTCCCCGCGGGAACGTCGGGGTGCTAGGGCCGCAGCGCAGCTTCGGTCTGGGCGCTGTCCTCGGTGCCGCGGTAGTAGAAGATCTTGTCGCCCCGGAACCTGAAGTAGTGGTGCAGGTTCATGTCCACCGACTTCTTCGTGGCGCGCGACCGCGCCCGGCAGCGCACGATGGTGAACACCGCGTCCTCGTTGGCCGCGAACGTGACCGGGGTGAACTCGTCGACTTCCATGGACGAGCCGTAGGCCTGGAAGAACGACGTGACTCCGTCCTTGCCGTGTTTGACCCCGTACCACGGCGCCCCCGTAGAGCTCGTGTCCGATGCCCAGTCGACGTCATCGGTCACGGACTCGAGGATGGCCCCGACGTCTCCTCGACCGAACGCCTCGTAGATCGCCTGAATCGTCTTGATGTTGTCCTCAGAACCCATGGGATCCCCTTCTCCGGTGGCGGTGTCCTCTGTGGGTTCTTCGCCACCCGCGCTCCAGGCGGTTCACTCCAAGTTCGCGAATCCTTAACCTGGGCGCGGCGGGTGAACCGCCCGGAACCGCCTGGATGTGGGGAAGAGTCGAGACGAGCCGGCGTTGCGTTCGGCCTCCGCCTCGAAGTTCCACAATGTTGACGATGTGACCAGGTAGGGATGGCCGGTACGGTGAGTGCATGCTTCGCCGCGTAACGAGGCATACGGCCCATGAGTGACCTCTCCCAGGGCCCGGGCTGGTGGCTCGCATCCGATGGCAAGTGGTACGCGCCGGAACTGCATCCGGACTACCCGCCACCGTCGGTTCCCGGTTGGTGGCAGGCTTCGGACGGCCGGTGGTACCCACCCGAGCAGTACCCCGACTCTGTGTTCTCGGCGGCCGCCGCAGGAGAATCGGATGCGTCGGGAACGGAGGGACCGACAACCCCGGCGACTGCCGACATGGTGGAGTCGAAAGAAAGCCCCAACGCGGAGTGGCGCGCCGATCCGTTCGGACGCTTCGAGTCACGACGGTTCTTCCTCGGCAGGCCCACGTCGCTGGTGAAGAACGGCGAGGCCGTTGGGTACGACGAGATCGACGAGTTCACTCCGGCCGACGCGGAACCGGCAACAGACGTCGTCGTCCCGTCGCCGACGCCTGTTCACGATTCTCCGAGCATCCCAACGTCGACGCTCTCAAGAGATGCAGACCGTGGCATCGCAACCCGATCACTGTTCCACGGACGAGTGTCGGTGTACCTGGTCGGTGCGGCGATTCTCATCTTGATCGGCGGAATACTCGCATTGATCTTTGGGCTCTCCTCGTCGTCACAACCTCTCTCGCACCACACCCCGACGGTCACGACCCCCGACCCTGCCGTGCACCTCCCACTAGGCCAAGCCGGAGGGACGCTGCCACAGACGTCGACCAGTGCGCCGACCGGTCAGGGTTCCGGCTCGGTGATGACCCGACTTCGTGACCTGGTCCTCCAATCACAAGGGAGCCAAACACCGAGCTCGACGTCCGTGACGTCACGACCGGCCGCGAAGTCGGGCGGCACCTCGAAACGAGCGACGGCTGCGAAACGATCGAAGCCCACGACGAAACCGATCGTCAGGGGTGCCCCCACGATTCTCCCGACCTCGACGACAACCGAGACGACGACGGGAACCAGCACTCCTCCCACCACGACGACCACGCCCCCGACGACAACCACCACGACGCCGCCGACTACCACCACCACCTCACCGACCACCACCACGACCACGACGGCGCCGACCACGACGACAACGACGACGCCGCCGACTACCACCACCACCTCGCCGACCACCACAACGACGGCCCCGACCACCACGACGACCGCGCCCACCACGACCACGACGGCAGTGGCGTGACCGCTGGGCTGCCGCCCGAAATGCGCCTCGGGGCCCTCGTTCCCAGCTCATTCTCAGAGAACTCGGGTCGGTGATGATCCGGACGCCGGTGTGGCGACGAATACGGTTCGACGCACCGGAGCGACAGTCGAAGGGAGACTCCGTGCACCGAGACCGGGGTCTGGCCGCGACCAGGGCGCATTGACGCCCCGACAGAGATGATGCTGCTCACACGAGACCGCCCGGGCCCGCCGACGCAAGCTCGGCGTCCTACCTTTCCCCTGCACAAAGCCCGGCGGGAAGATATCGTGCGCGCTGTGGACTCGGGGGATGCGGTGCTCGTCGCCAGGCTGGCCGCCGGGGATGAGGAAGCCCTCGCCGAGGTTTGGCAACGCCACGGCCCACTCGTCTTCGGCCTGGCCCGCCGCCTGACGGGAGATTCGTCGACGGCCGAGGACGTCACCCAGGAGGTGTTCGTCACGTTGTGGCAACAGCCCGAGCGCTTCGACGCCCAACGGGGCTCGCTTCGTGCCTATCTGGGGGTCCACGCACAACGACGCGCCATCGACGCCATGCGGCGCGACGGCCGCAGGACCGAGCGTGAGCACCGGCATCACCGCCTGCACCCGACCGCGGTCGCGACCCCCGGCGATTCGGCCGAATGTTCGGAGTTGGCGGGCGTCGTCCGAAACGCCATCAAGAAGCTCCCTGTCGAGCAGCGCGAAGCCGTAGAGCTCGCCTACTTCCGCGGCCTGACCCATCGGGAAGTCGCGACCACCCTCGGCATTCCGGAAGGGACCGCCAAGTCTCGACTGCGGTTGGCCCAGACCAAGCTTCAGACTTGGCTGGACCCCAACCTTCTGGAGCTCGTATGACCGAATTGCGTCGTCACGACAATCCGCTCGAGGAGCTCCACTTCGCCTTGGCCGAAGCCGACGCCCAACGTCCGCCGAAGGGGCTCGGGGCAACCGTCCTCGACGCCGCCCTGACGGCGAGGTCAGCCGGCCGACCCGTCGACGAGCCGTCACCGATCTCACCTGTCGAAGCCTTCCGTCGCGCCGTGGCATCGGTCGACGAGCTGCTCGGGTCGCTCGCGCCCGAGCAGTGGCAGCGGCCCGCGTTGCGCAACTTGAACGTCCAGCAATTGGTCGGACACCTGACCGGCGTCGAGCGCGACTTCCAGAAAGGGCTGGCCACGCCCGACGGCCCACAGGGTGACGCCGACCACGTGGCTTCGACCGACCCCGTCGCCGCCGCTCAGCACGGTCGGCCACCGGCAGAGACCCACGATGAATGGAGGGCCGCAACCACGGAGTCGCTTCGGATGGTCGGCGACGTCGAGGCATCGACGGCCGGGCTGGCGGCCGTTGTCGCCCTCCACGGGCTCCGCATGCCCATCGGTCCCCTTCTGGTGGTGCGAACCTTCGAACTCTGGACGCACGCGGAAGACATCCGGCGCGCCACCAACCGTCCGCTCCAGGCACCCGATGGGGCCAGTCTGCGACTCATGACCGAGCTGGCCGTGGCGATGCTGCCCGCGGGTATGCGACGAGCCGAACGACCGGGCAACGGCCGCTGGGCGCGGATCGTGCTCACCGGGTCCGGAGGCGGAACCTGGCAGACCCAACTCGGCACCGCCCCGGACGGCCCCCAACCCGAGGGGCCCGTGGACGTCCGCATCGTGATCGATGCGGTGGACTTCTGCCGGCTCGTGGCCAACCGGATGGATCCGGCCACGATTGCCACGGTCGTCACCGGCGACGACGCTCTCGCACAGGACCTCTTCACCGGTGCGGCCAGCCTGGCCCTCGACTGACCACCGGCACAGGGGGAATTCGTGGGCACGTGGGATCGCGCCGAGCTGCAGCGGGCGCACGACAACTACCTGGCTGTGGCGAACGAGTCCGGTCGCAGCGGTGACTGGAAGCCGTGGGCCGAGTTGTTCACCGAGGACGCCGAGTACATCGAGCATCTCTTTGGTCGCTTCGTCGGGCGCGAGCAGATCCTCGATTGGATCGCGACGACGATGGCGCAGTGGCCGAACAACGAGATGACGATGTTCCCCCACGATTGGTGCGTCTGCGACGAGGATCGCGGGTGGTGGATCTGTCAGATCGAGAATCGCTTCAACGACCCCGGTGACGGCGAGGTCCACCAGTCGGCGAACATCACGATCCTCAAGTACGCCGGCGACATGCGCTTCTCATCCGAGGAGGACGTGTACAACCCTGCCAACTTCGCCCCGGCCGTCAAGGCCTGGATGGCGGCGAAGAAGGCCCATTCCGACGACGGGACCGCCTGAACCTTGATCGCATCAGGCATGTGACCAGCGCCGATCAACGCCAGTCAGGTCGATCCGGCACGGAGTTCGTCCGCACACCCGACGAGTGTTTTGCCGCCCTCGACGATTACCCTTTCGAGCCGCAGTACGCGTCGGTACGCGCCAAGGGTGTCGACCCTCTGCGCATGCACTACGTCGATTCCGGGCCTCGAGACGCACCGGTGGTACTCCTGCTCCATGGACAGCCCACGTGGTCGTACCTGTACCGCAAGGTCATCCCGGTCCTGACCCGACGGGGACTGCGCGCCGTCGCACCCGACAACATCGGGTTCGGCCGATCCGACAAGCCAACCGAGCGGACCGACTACACCTACCGCCGCCACATCGAATGGATGACGAGCTTCGTCGACGGGCTCGATCTCGGTGAGGTCACGCTGGTCGTCCAGGACTGGGGCGGGCCCATCGGGCTCGGCACGCTGGCGGCCTCGCCCGAGCGATTCGCCCGGGTGGTGGCGTCGAACACCGTCCTCCACACCTCGGATCCCGGGCTCGCGGGGAAGCTGACGTGGGCCAACCACGCCATTGGGGACGGCCGAGTGGTCCTCGAGCAGTCCCTCGTCGACTACGTGCAGTACTGCCAGCGGGCTCCGGAGCTGGTGGCGAGCACTTTCCTGTACTCGTCGGCGGGCTCGCTCCCTGCTGAGGTGCTCGCCGCCTACGACGCCCCGTTCCCCGACCCGTCGTTCACCGCCGGCCTGCGGCAGATGACCGGTCTCATCCCGCTGACCCCCACCGACCGGGGCGCGGCCATCGGCCGCGCCACGATGCAGGCACTCCACCGCTGGGAACGCCCCTTTCTCACCGCCTTCTCCGATGGCGACCCCGCCACCAGGGGTTGGGCAACGGTGTTCCAGGAGCAGGTGCCCGGAGCAGCGGGTCGAACGCATCCCACCATCAAGGACGCGGGGCACTTCGTGCAGGAGGAGAAAGGTGACGAGCTCGGTCAGATCATCGGCGATTTCATCGAGACGTCCGCTCCGGCGACGTGACCGTCACGATGCCAGGAAGTCGATGATCTCGGGTAGGGCCCGACGGTCCTGGGCGAAGAAGGCGTGGCCACCGTCATAGACATGCAGTGTCGCACCGCCGACACGGCTCACGATGGTCTCGCTGTTGGCCAGCGGGGCGATCCCGTCGAAGCGGCCCGCCGCCACGAAGGTCGGACACGTGATGCGCCCCAGTCGGGACCAGACGTCGTGGTGCCGACGTGCCTCGAGCTGTTCGGCCTGGCCTCGCCGAACGTCGTCGGAGCCACCTGCCCCCCTCTGCGCCATGGTGTCGACGAGCGTGCGGTCTCCGGGGTGCGTCGCCAACCACTCGTCGGTGAACCGGGAGTCGAGCAGTTGCGTCGAGATCTCGGCGCGCCGGCGCGGAGCCAACCCGACCAGTTCGTGGAGGGGATATGACGCGCCCCCGTCTCCCCCTGCCGACGTGCACAACAGCGCCAGACGCTCGACGCGTGCCGGGGCGGTCACGGCCAACTCCTGGGCCACCATGCCCCCGAAGCTCACCCCGACCACCCGACACGTCGACCACCCGACGACGTCGAGGAGCCCGAGAGCATCAGCGGCGTACTGCGCCATCGTGTACGGACCCCCAGGTACGGAACTGCGACCGGCGCCACGCTGGTCGTGGGCGACCACTTCGAGCCGGCCCGCCACCACGTCGATGAGCGGAGCGGTGGTGGCGAGTGTGGATCCCGACCCGTTCAGGAACAGCACCGGTGGCCCGTGCCCGGCACGCTCGTAGTACAGGTCGATCCCGTTGACGTGGGCAGATGGCATCGGCGAGGTGGCGATCGGCTAGGACCGGTGAGGGTGACAAGGACCGGTCACGACAACGCCGACGCCGACGCCGACGAGGCCCCAGCCAGGGTCGGTCAGGTGTCGCGCTAGGACTCGGTGCTGTCGCCGATCCCGCGCTGGCGGAGCTCGTTCTCGCGCCGCTGCAGCTGCGCCTGCATCATCCGCAGCCGGGCCAGCTCCTCTCGCTCCCGGACCACGGGATGCAGGTGGTCCAGTGACGACAACTCGAGCTCCCGATCGGCTACGCCGGTGCCACGAGGACGGAACCGGTCGACATTCACGCGTTGGCTCTGGAGACGGGGCCGACCGAAGCACAACCACAAGATGGAACCGAGATCAGGGAGCAGTAGGACGATGACGAACCAGGCGATCTTCGGCAGGTTGCGAACGAGCGCGTCATGGGTGGTGACGACGTCATAGAGGCAGTAGATCCATATAAAGACGAGTGCAATCCCGATAACGCCAGCGACGATGTCCGGCATGGCCTGTCCCTCCTCGATGCCCGGTGCTCGGGGCTTGCGACGGGCCTACCGTAGCGTGAGGCGGAACCGGTTGCTCTGGGCGTTGCGCCCGAGCGTCAGGTGCGCTCCTGGGTGTCCCGGACGCCGTCGGCTCCGACCAGAGCGCTCAGCCGATCGAGGGTCCGTTCCATGTCCCGGCGCGTCTTGCCCGAGTAGATGTCCCCGAGCTTCAACAGGAACCGCTGATGGTCGGCGGTGATGTCCCAGCTCTCCCGGACCAGGGTCCCCCCCTCGACGGGCGAGAGCTCGTAGCGCCACACCCGGCCCGCCACGACCTTGCCCATGAACCCGGCGGGGCCGGTCTTCCAGGCGACGCGCCGGTTCTCCTCGAACTCGACCACCTTGTTCACCGTCGAATACGGGACGAGGAGCTTCATCCCCATCCCGAAGGTCATCCCCAGAGCGAGACGCTTCGGAGCCGCCTCGTTCGCACCCTGGAGCATCCCCGAGCCGTCGATCAGGTGATGCCGACTCACATCGGCCAGGACGTCGAACACGACTTCGGGGGCCGCCGGCACCACCCGCTCGACCGTGAGCACATACCCCTTCATCGCCACGTCACCGCTCCTTCGTCGCCGTGTCGTCCGCTCTCGGTCTCATCGCCGGCCTCGTCGCCGGTCACGGGGCTCAGCGCTCGATCTCGACGGGCGTGCCGGGGACCACCTGCTGCGCCAACGTCGTAATGGCATTGTTGGGCAGTCGGACGCAGCCGTGACTGGCGTAGGACCCGATGACCCAGGGTTGATTGGTCCCGTGGATCCCCACCTGGCCGGGACCGCCTTCGAAGCTGTAGTAGGTGTTCGAGAACGCGGAAGTCCCCATGGCATAGGGCCCGTAGACATTGCTGGGATCGGTGAGCCTCACGATGTAGGCCACGAAGAACGAGCCGGTGGGAGTAGGGGAGCTGGGAGCACCCGGCGCCACCGCGGAACTGAACACGGGTGCGTTGTTCTGGTACAGCGTCAGCTTGCGGGCCGACAGGCTGACGACGATGTGGTCATCGACGAACGAGGTGGTGAGGTCCGCGCTCGGTATCCACCGCGTGGTTTCGTTGGGGCGAATCGGGATGTAGGCCTGCACCCAGCCCGGCTGGTACCCCGTGACGAGCAGCGTCACCGTCGCGCCCAGGTAGTTCGGGTTGGCGAGTGTACCCACCGGCTTTGCATCCCCGGGCGACGCGTAGAGAGGCAGCGTGCCCACGGTGGCGGTCGCGATCACTGAGGGATCGTTGATGTTGGACGGGGCGCTGTTGATGAGGGGGGCGACGGCGGGCACGACGTAGCTCCTCCACGTACTGGGCTTCGGCCCGCTCGGCGCGTTCACGTCGATCGCGGCGCTGGTCGTGGGCGCCGGGGGAATGATGACCGGCGGAGGGGCCTCGGGGATGACCACGGGCGCCCCGCCGTGGTGCCCGGCCGCCTTGGTGGCGGGACGGTGCCCGGAGGCCGAAAGTGTGCTGGAGCTCTGGCTCCCCGCGATGCCCAAGGCGACGGCCGCACCTCCGGTGGCGATCGACGCCGCCGC
>JADGOL010000030.1 GCA_017882995.1 Acidimicrobiales bacterium
CCGTCAGGTGATCCCACCAACCCCTACGGCATGCCCTACACCGTGGTGCCGGCAGGCCATCCCTTCGTGAACGTCTCGTTCCAGTACGCGAGCGAGAGCGACCCGGGGCCCTATCCCTTCGGCGCCGACACGCCCATCGAAGGGGGCCAAGGTGCGAGCGGTGACCGACACGCCATCATGATCGACCCCACCACGTGCACGCTCTACGAGCTCTATGACGCCCACTACGGCGCGGGGGGATCGACGGCCGGCTCCGGAGCCATCTGGAATCTCCGTTCCAACGCGTTGCGACCTGACCGATGGACATCGGCCGACGCAGCCGGCCTTCCGATCATGCCCGGCCTTCTGCGCTATGACGAGGTGCAGTCGGGACAGATCACCCACGCCATCCGCATGACCGCGCAGACCACGGACACGAGCTACCTGTGGCCCGCTCGTCACGAGGCGGGGAGCCGCAGTGATCCCTCCCTCCCCCCCATGGGCGCCCGGTTCCGGCTCAAGGCGAACTTCAACATGGCCGGGTACTCCGCCCCAGCACAAGTCGTCCTGCGCGCCATGCAGCACTACGGGCTGATCCTCGCCGACAACGGCAGCAACTGGTACTTCGGAGGTACCGCTGACTCGGCGTGGCCGCAGTCCCTCGTCGACCAGCTGAAGAACATCCCCGCCAGCGCCTTCGACGCCGTGGACGAGTCGTCGCTCATGGTCAGTGCCAACTCGGGCCAGGCCGGTGTGCTCGACGCGCCCGGCCCGGGCTACCGGCTCGTAGCCGCCGACGGTGGGGTGTTCGCCTTTGGCGACGCCTTCTACGGCTCGGCCGGGGGGCTGGCGCTCGAGGCACCGGTCGTGGGCATCGCCGACACGGCGTCGGGCAACGGGTACTGGCTCGTGGCGTCGGACGGCGGTGTGTTCGCCTATGGCGATGCGCGCTTCTTCGGGTCGATGGGGGGCAAGCACTTGAACGCTCCCGTCGTCGGCATGGCGTCGACGCCCGACGGCAACGGGTACTGGCTCGTGGCGAAGGACGGCGGTGTGTTCGCCTACGGCGATGCGCGCTTCTTCGGGTCCATGGGGGGCAGGCACTTGAACGCCCCCATCGTCGGCATGACGGCCACGGCCGACGGCAACGGCTACTGGCTCGTGGCGTCGGACGGCGGGGTGTTCGCCTACGGCGATGGCGCGTTCCTCGGGTCCATGGGCGCGGTCAAGCTGCACAAGGCAGTGGTCGGTATGGCGGCCAATCCGGGTGGGGGCTACTGGCTCGTGGCGTCGGACGGCGGGGTGTTCTCCTTCGGTGCCCCGTTCTTCGGGTCAACCGGGAACCTCGCCCTTTCGAGGCCGGTGGTGGGCATCGGTCCTTTGCCGGGGGGCGGTGGTTACTGGCTGGTGGGGGCCGACGGGGGTGTCTTCACATTCGGCGGGGCCAATTTCCACGGATCCACCGCCAATGATCTCCTGACCGCGCCGGTGGTCGCTCTCGGCTGAACCTGCTCGTGCTCGTGAACCTGCTCGTGCTCGTGCCTGTGGGTGCCTGGGACTACGCCCGGCCGCCACCGCTGGAGCCGAATGCCGCGATTTTGAAGGTCCCGACGATTAGCGTGAGTCGCGGTGATTAGGAAGCTCATCGTCGGAGTGGTCATGACGAGCGCATTGACGATCGGCCTCTCGATTCCGGCCTTCGCCGACCCGGGGTGCTACACCGGATGTCAGCCCGGTCCCGCCAGCATCGTCGGTGGTGGGCCCTCGATCTCCCCGGGGGTGCCCGCGCCGCGTGAGTCGGTCCCACCGCCGGGGGGTCTTCCCTTCACCGGAGAAGACATCGCTCAGAGCGTCGGCATCGCGGCAGTGCTCCTGGTCGCCGGCGTGGTCACCGTCCGGGTCAGCCGCCGCAGGGCGCGCGCCACGTCCTGAGCTCGCAGGACCGGGCCGGTCGCTCAGCTCGGACCGACGTTGGTGAGCTCGATGAAGTTGCCGGCGGGGTCGTTGACGAACGCGGCGAGCACCGTCGTGCCGAAGTCGACACGCGAGCTCGGCTCGCCGAGAAACGGCACACCTGCCTGGCGCAATGTTTCGATGGTCGCCTCGAACTCGTCGGTGGGGACATGGAGCGCGTAATGCGGAAAGCCTCGTCCCGGAGTCGGCATTTCGTCGGTCTCGATGAAGTGGAGCTGCAGCGATCCCACCTTGAGCCACATCCCCGGGACCCCCAGGTCGGGGCGGGGGAGCTCTTCGAAGCCGAGGACGCCGCAGTAGAAGTCGCGAGCAGCACCGAGATCGGTCACCGCGATGGCGACATGGCTGAAGCCCGTCACCGCGATCGGAGCTCCTGTCACGATCCCTCCCCTGTGCCTCGAGTCCTGCGTCGTTCCCGGTGCCGTGCCACTGTAGTGACCGGTGCCGTCGTCATCTTGTCGAGACCTGAATCGCCGACGCCAGGGGAGGAACACCATGGAAGCGCCCGTCTCGGTCACGGCCCTGGGGCCGATCGCGCAGCTGGGTTATGTGGTCGACGACGTCAGCGCGGCGATGGACCATTGGATCAAGGCTCTCGACGTGGGGCCGTTCTTCTACCTCCCTTCGCCACCGCTCAACGACCTCGTCTACCGCGGTGAGCCCACCAGTGCCCGCATCGCCGTGGCCATCACCTACTCCGCCGATCTCCAGGTGGAGCTGATCCAGCCACTCGATGATCATCCCTCGCCGTACCGGGACTTTCAGCGCGCCCACGGGAGCGGATTGCACCACATCGCCCATTTCACGAACGAGTACGACGCCGCCATCGCCGCGTACCGCGCCCGAGGGCGTATCCCGTACTACCAAGGTCGGGGACTCACCGCCGACCAGCGGTTCTCGTACTTCGACTCCCCGTCCCACGGTGGAACGGTGAACGAGGTCGTGGAAACGAGTGGGTTCGGCGGGTTCTTCGAGTACATGCGAACCCAGAGCGCGGATTGGGACGGCGCCGACCCGATCCGGACGATCGAGGTCTGAGACCCGGGTCTCCGGCCCACGCCGATCGTTGCGCTAGCGAGGTTCGGCCTCCCCGTCGCGGTGGACCGCCTCGGGCGAGAAGGCGGGCACGCACACCGCCACATAGCGCGCTCCGGCCGTATGCGGCGTGGAGTACCGCACCCATTCTCCGGCCGGGGCCCGCGCCGCCTGACCGGCGAGAACGGTGATCGAGCCTTTCTCGGTGTCGACGACGACCTCTCCCTCGATCACGACCATGTACTCGTCGAAGTCGGGTCGTTGACCGGGCTCCGCCCATCCCGAGGGACTGTCCATGACGGCGATGGAGACCCGCTCGGTCCCCGTGGTCAGTCGCCCCACGAACTCCGAGATCATCTTCGGGGGCGCACCCGCGGCGCGCAGGACCGTCGGTTGAGAAATCAGTTCCACCATCCCCAGATTCTGCCTCCTGAGCCACGACGATGCGACGAGCGGTCAGCCGGTGCGGCACGGGGCCGACGGGTCGGGCAATGTGGGGATGTGGTCATCGCCGCGATCCGTCATGCCGAAGCAGCCGATCTCGACTCCTTGCGGAGTCTCTTTCGCCGCTCGTCGCTGTCGAACACCGGCGACCGGATGAGCCTGCTGGCGCATCCCGATGCTCTGGAGCTCTCCGGCGACGCGATTGCGCAGCGACGGACCCGGGTCGCCACCGACGTCGACGGACGCATCGTCGGCTTTGTGACGGTGGCCGACGGGCCGGGATTCCTCGAGCTCGAGGACCTGTTCGTCGATCCGGACTCCATGCGCGGCGGCATCGGCGCCGCCCTGGTGCGCGACGTCGTGGCGAGTGCCCGGCGGGCCGGCGTGGGGCGTATCGAGGTGACCGCCAACCAGCACGCGCTCGACTTCTACCGCCACGCCGGGTTCGTGTACGACCACGACGTCGAGACCCGGTTCGGCGCCGCGCCCCGGATGTGCCTTGCGGTCATGGCCTGAGCCGAGGGAGGGCCTTTCCGAGACGACCGCTCTCAGGTGGGGCGGGCCGGACGGGGTCGGGCGCCGTCACCGGCTCAATCCGCGGCGATGGCGGCCAGGACGTCGAGCCGAGCTGCCCGGCGCGCCGGCCACGACGCGGCACCGAGGCCGAGCAGCGCCGCGATGACGAGGAAGATCACCAGGCTGCCATAGGGGATGACGATGTCGGTGATCCCCTGTTGCTTCAAAGATGCGGCGAACGCGGTCCCGAGCGCAGTCCCGATGACGATGCCGATGATCGCACCGAACAGCGACAGGATCACCGCCTCGGAACGAATCATCGCCCTGACCTGTCGGCGTTTCATCCCCACCGCTCGCAGCAGCCCGATCTCGTGCGTGCGTTCGAACACCGACAGCATGAGGGTGTTGACGATGCCGATGAGGGCGATGATCACTGCCAGCGCCAGCAGTGCGTACACGAGCCCGAGGAGCTGGTTGACCTGGGCCTGCTGGGCCTTCTCGAACTGGGCCCGGGTCTGGACCTGGATGTTCGGGTAGGCCTTGAGACCGGCCTTGACCGCCGTGGTGATGTTGGGGCTGCCGCTCGTCGTGCTCAACAGCACGGCGACCGGGAGCGGTTCGTTGAAGTGCGACAGAAAGAAACCGTCGCCGACGAGGAAGCTGCCCAACAGCGCGTTCGGTTTGAAGATCCCACCGATCTGCATGGTCGAGCTCCCCGTCTCGGCGAATCTGACGGGCACCACCGACCCCACGGCGAGGTGGTCCTTGTGCGCGGTGGTGGTGTCGATGAGCAGTTCCTGTTCGGCCAGGGCCTGGGCCCCCCTCCCGGCGTCCATCCGCAAGATGACGGTGTCGGCGAGATGGTGCGGGGACACCGCGGTCACGGTCGCCAGGTCGTGGCGGAACTCGAACTCGTCGCTGTAGACGGTGGAGGTCGTGGCCACGCCCGGCACTCGAGACGCCTCGGTGGCCACCGAATTGCTGAACCCGCCCTGTCCGTTGCCCGTCGCCGTCACGATGTAGGCGGCGCTCACGGCGTTGTCGACGCTGCTGGTCGCCGATTTCGACAGCGAGGCCCCGAACACGGTGATCGTCGACACCAAGGCGAGCCCGACCATCAGTGCAGACGATGTCTGGGCGGTCCGGCGAGGACTCCGCATGGAATTCTCACGGCCCAACTTGCCCGAGATCCGAAACACCCGGGCCAGCGGTCGCCCCAGCGCGCTCGCCATGGGGCGGGCCACGGTGGGTGCCAGCATGCCGATCCCGATGAAGATGGCGATGGCGCCCAGACCGACCAGTTGGATCGCCGGCTTCGTCAGTCCGAGGGCGAGGGCGGCGATCCCGAGCACGGAGATGATGGTGCCGATGGCGATTCGACGTCGTGATGACTCTCCTTCCTCCCCGCGGTAGTCGACGAGCGCGGCCACGGGTGGGATCCGCACGGCGCGCCGCGCCGGGCTGACGGCCGAGACCACGGTCACCCCGAGTCCCACGACGATGGCGGCGATCACGGTGCGCGCCTCGAACACGAGAGATCCCGATGGCAGTGTGATGCCGAACCCCTTGAGCAATGCCTCGAGCCCCAACGCCGCCAGCACGCCCAGGCCGAGGCCGAGCACCGAGGCCACGAAGCCCAAGATGGCGGCCTCGACGAGCACGGAGCGGAACACCTGGCGTCGGCTCGCCCCGACGATGCGCAACAGCGCCAGCTCGCGTGTCCGCTGTCCGACGGTGATCGAGAACGTGTTGAAGATCGTGAACCCGCCCACGAACAACGAGATGAACGCGAAGACCAGCAGGGCCGTCGAGAAGAACCCCAAGGCCTGGTTGATCTGGTTGGTCTGCTCGTTCGCCACCGTCTGACCGGTGACGACCTCGACCCCGCTCGGCAGCGCGGCGGCGATGGCGTGCTGGACCGTCGCCTTGTCGACTCCCGGCTTGGCCAGGACGTCGATGGCGTCGAATCGCCCCGTCTCGTCGAAGAGCCGTTGCGCCGTGGGCAGGTCGAAAGCGGCGATCGTCGCTCCGGCCAGATTGTCGGCGGTCCCGAACCTGACCAGACCCGAGACCGTGAACGTCTGGGGGGGCCCGGCGAGAAGGATTCGCACGTGTTCACCGACGCTGAAGTGGTACTTCCGAGCCGTCCCCTCGTCCATCACGACTTGGTTGGCGGTGGTAGGGGCCCGGCCGCGGGCGAGATGCAGCGACGACAGCTGCGAGTTGGGGTCGAAGGACAGTCCCAGTGTCGGTGCGCCCCCCGTGCTCACCGCCTTCCCGTCGGGCGCGACGAACTGGGCGTAGCCGCTCACCGTTCCTTCGGCATACGAGACGCCGGGAACGTGGCGGACCTCGGTGATGATCGACGCCGGGATCGGCTTGCGCACCGCTCCGCCGCCCCCACCGGGGGAATTGTTGGTGAAGGCGGCCTTGCCCCGGATCTCGAAGTCGATGTTCTGGTAGATGTGGCCGAACAACGTGGTGAAGGTGTTGTGCAGCGTGTCGGTGAGGACGAAGGTCCCCGAGATAAAGGTCACCCCGAGCACGATGGCGATGCCGGTGAGCACCAGCCGCAGCTTGTGCGCGAGCAGTCCCTTGACGGTGACCTTCCACATGTCAGCTCCCCAGCTGCTTCATGTGCTCGAGCACCGAGTCCGCCGTCGGAGAAGTGAGCTCCCCGACGACCGTGCCATCGGCGAGGAAGACCACTCGATCGGCATGCGCGGCACCACGGGGGTCGTGGGTGACCATGACGATGGACTGGTTGAATTCCTTCACCGAGCGACGCAGGAATCCCAGCATCTCCGAGGATGAGTTCGAGTCGAGGTTCCCGGTCGGTTCGTCGGCGAAGATGAGGTCGGGTCGCCCGATGAGCGCCCGGGCACACGCGGCCCGCTGTTGCTGGCCACCCGACATCTCTATGGGCCGGTGCGAGAGCCGGTCTCCGATGCCCAGTTGGGCGACGAGATAGTCGAACCATCCCTGGTCGATCTTCTTCCCGGCGAGATCGGACGGAAGCGTGATGTTCTCGCGCGCCGTGAGCGTGGGGACGAGGTTGAACGACTGGAAGACGAAGCCGACGCGATCCCGGCGCATCTGGGTCAGGCCGCTGTCGTCGAGCATTCCGATGTCCTGGTCTCCCACATAGGCGTGTCCCGACGTCGGCGTGTCCAGCCCCGCCATGCAGTGCATCAGCGTGGACTTGCCCGACCCCGACGGGCCCATCACGGCGGTGAATTGCCCGTGTCGGAACTCGACGTTGACACCGGCCAGGGCGTGGACCGCGGCGTCGTCCTTGCCGTAGATCTTCACCAGGTCGACCGCCCGCGCCGCCGGCGGTTCCGACGAGGGGGGGACGGCGGTCGAGGCGTGGTCGGTGATCGTCATGGATACCCGTCCTTCATGCGGCGTGAGGGGTTGAGCAGCGGATCGTCGAGGCCAGTCTCCCGCACCGGGAGCCGGGGTCGTGCACCGGGACAGCGGGTCCGTCGGCCCGGATGTGGCGATCTGTGGGGGTGGTGGCCTCCACGCCGTCAGTGTGGTGCGCCCCGGGGCGACACGAACATCGGGTATGACCCTGATCGGACCCTGAAGGGCGGGTCCGGCTACATGAAGCTGTCGTCGGCCGACAGGCCAAGCCCCTCGTCGCCGCCGGTGATGATGGGCTGGCAGTTGCCCCATCCCTCTCCGCCGCCGACGGGGTCGACGACGTGGACGACGGTGTCGCGGATCTGGTGCAACCGACGGGCTGTGGCGGGGTCCGCGCAGTCGGCGATGTGCTCCCC
>JADGOL010000031.1 GCA_017882995.1 Acidimicrobiales bacterium
GGCTGATAGAGACCGACCTCACTTCCCCCCGGCAGCCGGAACTTCGTCACCGAGCCCCACCGTGGCTCCTCGACCCCCGAGAACCGCACGCCCTTTTCCCCGAGGGCCCGCATCTCGGCGGCCACGTCGTCGCACATGAGGTAGAGCTCGTTCGAGACGTTGGCGACGGCGGGATGGACAGCCACTTCCGCCGGCGGCAGTGCGAAGATCAACCATCCGTGGCCGGCGTCCACCGACGAGCATCCGAGGACGTCGCCGAAGAAGGCTCGATCTGCCGTCGCGTCCGTGCTGTAGATGACCACATGGGCACCGAAGATCATGGTCGTGTTCCTTCCACTGCGGGGTAGGAGTCAGGCGAACTGGCGCCAGTTGGCCACCGACGGTTGGGTGGACGAGGCAGGACCGGCGCCGAAGAGCGCGAAGACGTTCTCCATGATGCGCCACAGCACCGGGGTGACGCCGGGGATGGCCGGGAACACGATGTTGGGATCGATGCGCGGCGCGTCGGAGAGCCGGCACACGAACATCGCCGATCCCGAGGCGAGCACCCCGCCACCTCCCGACACCGTGTAGTAGGTCATGTCCGAGACCCGCCCGCGGCCGCGGTTGGCAACCGGCGAACGAGCCAGGATCGTCACATTGGACGGTCCGCTCAGCGCCGGTTCGTAGGTGTCGTACTCCCCTTGGACGACGCGGGCCAGGTGCTGTCCGTTGGCGAGCCCCGTGCCTGAGAAGATCCACGCACCGGCATCGGCGACGACCATGTCCGCCTTGGCATCGACGTCTGCATACTGCGAGCCCACGAGCTCCTGTTCGGGTCGAGGGACAGGTCCGTCGGGCCAGTTGGCGGTGACCTCGGCCGGGTCGGTGCCCCACAAGGGGTCTTCTTTGGCGAGGTCGGACTTGTAGCAGACCTGGTGCCGGTCGACGCCGAGCGGTGAGGGCTCGAGACGGATGTGGCGGTACACGGCATTGGCTCCGAGGAACGCCAGGTTCACGCCTTGGGCCAGAGCCTTCGCGGCGCCGTCGCGCATGGCGGTCGACCAGTACTCGTCATGGCCCAGGCTGAACAGACAACGGTGGCGCGCCAGTCGCCCGGGCACGGCGTGGAGATCGACATCGGTGATGTAGGTGACGTCGAGCCCCAGGCTCTCGGCCAGGAAGATCAGCGGGAACTCATTACCGGTGAAGTCCGGTGCTCCCCAACCCCTCTGGTCATAGGGCCGGTCGAACGACACCACGCGGGAGCGATTGGCGGTGCCCGCCTCACCCACCCGCACCGTCCCCGGGCCGACATAGAGGCTTCTCCCGCCGTAGGCGTTGTAGGCCTGCCAGGTCGTGACCGAGTGCATGATGGCGAAGGCCGCCGTGCTTTGGTCGTCGCGCACGCACAACGGGATGTATCCAGCCGTCATCCCGTTGTCGGCCCCGGTGAGCTTGAGCAGGTACGCGCCCGGGGGCCACGAGTCCTCGATGGCGATGCGCATGGTGCGACGCCAGTGGCACTCGACCATGTTGGTCCCCGGTGCCACCGTGGGTGGTGGTTGTCGGGGCCCGCCCGCCAACGCGTCGGATCGCCACACCAGTCGACCACCGAGCCCGCCGTAGTACCCCATGCGGTAGAGCTCGATGCGATAGGGGAGTGGAGGTGGGTCGACGAACACGGTCACGACGTCGCCTCGGACCGCGCTGACGCGGTCGCAGTAGCCGTAGATCCGGCTCGTGGCGCTCATCACCCAGTCGATGGTCCCGGGCAGCTGGTTCTCGGCGACCACCCAGCCCGCGGACGGGACGACAACCCCGCTCGGCAGGGTGACCATCTGCACCGTGTCGGGGTGCGGCGTCGGCGCGCCGACGGGTCGCGCCTGGGTGCCCGGGGTGGGGCCGACGCGCGAACCCGGCGACGAGCGCGCCACCGGGCGCGGCCCGAATTGCTCGCCCAGCTCCCAGAAGGCCCCGCTCAGTGCGGCCAGGCCCAGGCCCGCCCCGGTGGCGCGCAGGAACTTCCGCCGGGTGACAGCCGTCTCACGGTGCTTGTCTGAGCCCTCGACATCACCTGAGCGGTCAGGAGGGGATGTCTCCGAGGGACCGATGGCCCCAGACTAAGCGGCACGACAGACCAGGTCCCCCGCACCACGCCCTGGACTCGACCCCTCCGGGACCGGTGGAGGCACCGTGGCGGGGAGAGGCGAACGTATGTTCGATACACTCCTCTCCGTGGGCGATCCCGTGGCGTTCCGATGGAGGAGAGCCGACGACGACGGCGGCCAGCCCATGCTCTTTGCCGAGGAGGAGCTCGTCGATCGCCACATCGGTATCGGCGAGTACCGGGGCCTCGAGTTCCTCCATGTCAACGCCCGGCGGGTGATCAACGAGGTGCCGGCCGCCTCGCAGGTGCCGTTTCGATTCACCATCAACGCGTACCGAGGGTGCAGTCACGCGTGTGCCTACTGCTTCGCCCGACCCACCCACGAGTACCTCGGGCTGGGCATCGGCGAGGACTTCGAGCGCAAGCTCGTGGTGAAGGTGAACGCCGTCGAGCGGGTCCGCGCCGAGCTGCGCTCCGCGCGTTGGCACGGTGAGCACATCGCCATGGGGACCAACACCGACCCCTACCAGCGCGCCGAGGGTCGCTACCACCTCACACGCGGGATCGTCGAGGCGCTGGGCGAGGCCCGCAATCCTTTCTCGATCCTCACCAAGTCGACGCTGATCCTGCGCGATCTCGATCTCCTTGTCGCCGCCCGGGCGCGCACCGAGGTGCACTGCAACCTCTCCATCGGCACGCTCGACGAAGAGGTGTGGAAGGCGACCGAGCCGGGCACCCCCCACCCTCGACGACGGGTGGAGGCCGTACGCCGCTTGAACGAGGCCGGCATTCCCACCGGGGTCCTCATGGCGCCGATCATCCCCGGATGGTCCGACGCACCCGAGCAGCTCGAGGATGTCGCCGCCGCCTGCCTCGAGGCCGGAGCCGTCTTCGTCACGCCCATCGCCCTCCACCTGCGTCGGGGGGTGAAGGAGCACTTCCTGGCCTTCGTGAAAGAGCACCATCCCGAACGACACGCCGCCTTGGCGCGTCGATACGCCCGCTCCGCCTATCTCCCGACACCGGAACAGGACGTCATCGCCCGGCGCGTCCACGCGGTGGTGGCTCCCGAACGACGTCGTCGGAGCACCGCCGACACCTTCGGGCATCCCGCCACCTCTGTCCCGGGATCCGCATCGGGGGGCGCGGCCGAACCGGTCCCGTCACCGGTCGAGCAGTTGCCCCTGCTGCCACTGCTCCCCCCGACCTGAACCGAGCCCGAGGTTCGCGACCGACATCGGACGCGCTCCCGAGCCCCGCGTCACTCCTCGATGAGGCGCCCGTGGAGGTAGTCGTCATAAGCACCGAGGTCGAGCAGGCCGTGACCGGAGTACGAGAAGAGGATGACCTCCTCCTTCCCCGCCTCGCGCGCCGCCAGGGCCTCATCGATCACGGCGCGGATCGCATGGGCGGTCTCGGGCGCGGGGATGGTGCCCTCGGTCCGGGCGAACTGCACCGCGGCGTCGAAGACCTTTCCCTGCGGATAGGCGACGGCCCGCATGCGGTTGTTCTTGACGAGGTTGGAGATGATGGGGGAGTCCCCGTGGTACCGCAATCCTCCGGCGTGGATCGAGGGCGGAACGAAGTCGTGGCCCAGGGTGTACATCGCCAGCAACGGCGTCATGCCCGCGGTGTCACCGAAGTCGTATTCGAAGCGACCCTCGGTGAGCGTCGGGCAGGAGGAGGGCTCGACGGCGAGGAGGTCGACCCCGACGTCGGGGACGAAGGGCAAGGAGATGCCGCCCAGGTTCGACCCGCCTCCGCACGACCCGATGATGATGTCGGGGCGCTCCTCGCCGGCCAACGCCAATTGCTCCTTGGCCTCGAGGCCGATCACGGTTTGGTGCAGCAACACGTGGTTGAGGACCGATCCCAGTGAGTAGTGGGAGTCGTCGCGACCGACTGCGTCGCGCACTGCGTCGCTGATGGCCGAGCCCAGCGAGCCGGGGTGGTCGGGGTCGTCGACGGGCGACGGCTCGACGTCGGCACCCCAGACCTCCATCATCACCCGGCGGTAGGGCTTCTGTTCGAACGAGGCGCGCACCATGTACACCTTGCATTCGAGACCGAAGAGCGTCGTGGCATAAGCCAGCGCACTGCCCCACTGGCCCGCACCGGTCTCGGTGGTGAGGCGGGTGATGCCCGCTTCTTTGTTGTAGAAGGCCTGCGGCACCGCCGTGTTGGGCTTGTGTGATCCGGCCGGAGACACCGATTCGTCTTTGTAGTAAATGCGAGCAGGCGTCTGGAGCGCCTCCTCGAGGCGACGCGCCCGCACGAGCGGGGTCGGCCGCCACGATCGTAGCACGTCGAGCACTTCACCGGGGATGTCGATCCAGGGTTCGGCACTCACCTCCTTGGCGATGAGCGCCATCGGGAACAGCGGAGCGAGGTCGTCGGGCCCCAAGGGCTGGCGCGTCCCGGGGTGCAGCGGGGGTTGCAGGGGCTCGGGCAAGTGGGGGACGACGTTGAACCAGGCCTCGGGGAGCCGGTCCTCGGTGAGGATGTAGCGCATGGGATCCTCCGCGTCTTCTGGGCGTCGTGGTCCATTGGCGCCGGCGCCGTCACTGCTCGGCGCCCGA
>JADGOL010000231.1 GCA_017882995.1 Acidimicrobiales bacterium
CTGACGGAGCGTTAGACTGCGCCGATGGCCCCCACCAAGACCCGTGTCCCCGCCGTGGAGGGATGGTTCGTCACCGACGAAGAGGGCCCGGCGCTGCTCGGGAGCCGATGCCGGACCTGTGGCACCTACGCCTTTCCCCGTGAGACCTTCTTCTGCCGCAACCCCCGGTGCGACGGCACCGAGTTCGACGAGGTGTCACTGAGTCGTCGGGGCAAGGTGTGGTCCTACACCGACGCCCGCTACACCCCCCCGCCGCCGTACGTGGCTGCGGACCCCTATGTGCCCTTCTGCATCGCGGCGGTGGAGCTCGCCGAGGAGAAGATGGTGGTGATGGGCCAGGTCGTCCCCGAGGTCACCGTGGACGACCTCGCCGTGGGCACCGAGGTGGAGCTGGTCGTGGACGTGCTCTACGAGGACGACGACCATGAGTACCTGGTGTGGAAATGGCGGCCGGTGACGGCCGGATCGGGGGGCTCGGGTGTCTGACGACCGCAGCGTTGCCGTCCTCGGGGTTGGTATGCACCCCTGGGGCAAGTGGGGCCGCAACTTCGTCGAGTACGGGCTCGCCGCGGCGCGCCACGCGCTCGACGACGCCGGGGTGTCGTGGACCGACGTCCAGTTCGTGTCGGGTGCCGACACCATTCGCAACGGCTACCCCGGGTTCATCTCGGGAGCCACCTTCGCCCAGGCACTCGGTTGGTCCGGGGCGCGCGTGTCGAGCGCGTATGCGGCGTGCGCGTCAGGTGCCACCGCCATCGCGGCGGCACGGGCCCAGATCCTGGCCGGCCTGTGCGACGTCGCCCTCGTGGTCGGGGCGGACACCACCCCCAAGGGATTCTTCGCGCCTGTCGGTGGTGAACGGCGAGACGACCCCGACTGGCTCCGATTCCATCTCCTGGGTGCGACCAATCCCACCTACTTCGCGTTGTACGCCCGCCGGCGCATGGAGCTCTTCGGAGCCACCGAGAACGACTTCGCCGCTGTGAAGGTGAAGAACGCGCGGGCCGGGGCGGCCAACCCCAACGCCCGGTACCAGAAAGAGGTGACCGTCGACGAGGTGCTGGCGTCGCCGATGGTGGCGGACCCCTTGCGCCTGATGGAGATCTGCGCCACCTCCGACGGCGGCGCCGCGCTGGTGCTGTCGAGCATGGACTTCGCCCGTCGCCACGGAGCCGGGACCACGCCGGTGTCGATCCCGGCCGTCTCGACGGTCACCCCCCGATTCCCCCAGACCGTCATCGAGATGCCCAACTTCGCCACCGACTCCGCGGTCGCGGTCGGTGCCTTCGACGGGCCCGCCTTTCGCCGTTCTATCGCCTTCGCCGCCTACGAGGAGGCGGGGATCGGCCCCGAGGACGTGGACGTGGCCGAGGTCTACGACCTGTCGACGGCCCTCGAGCTCGACTGGTACGAGGACGTGGGGCTGTGCAAGGAAGGCGAAGCCGAAGGCCTCCTGCGCGACGGTGACACCTCCCTGGGCGGCCGCATTCCCGTAAACCCCAGCGGTGGGCTGTCGAGCTTCGGCGAGGCCATCCCGGCCCAGGCCATCGCCCAGGTGTGCGAGCTGGTGTGGCAGCTGCGGGGCCAGGCCGCCGGGCGCCAGGTCGAGGGGGCCCGAGTAGGCGTGACCGCCAACCAGGGTCTGTTCGGTCACGGGTCGAGCGTCATCGTCACCACCTAGCCCGCCGACTGCGCCTCATCACCCCTGTTGACCTGACCGACCGACACACCTCGCCCCGCCACCGTGTCCGTGCCCGTGCCCGACGTCGCCCTCCTCGAAGTCATCGACCGCGTCGCCACGGTCACGCTCAACCGGCCCGACGCCCGCAACGCCTTGTCCACCGAGCTCATCCGGGCCCTGTCGGAACGGGTGGGCGAAGCCGACGCACGCGACGACGTCGATGTGCTCATCCTCACCGGCGCCGATCCCGCTTTCTGTGCGGGGCTCGATCTGAAAGAGCTCGGGCGCGACGGCGGCCCTCTCAAACGCGCCCCCGCCGATGACGGTGGCGTCGATGCGACGGGCCACAAAGGTGATCGGGCCGTGGCTCCCCCTCGCCGGGGCCGAGGACCGACGCTACCCACGTCGAAGCCGATTATCGGCGCCGTCAACGGCGTGGCGGTGACGGGGGGCCTCGAGTTGGCGCTCCAGTGCGACTTCCTCGTCGCGTCGGAGCGGGCGCGCTTCGCCGACACCCATGCCCGGGTGGGCGTCCACCCCCTGTGGGGGCTCACCGTCCTGCTTCCCCAGGCAATCGGGATGCGGCGGGCCCGGGAGATGAGCGCCACCGGGAACTTCATCGACGCGCCGACCGCGCTCGCGTGGGGGCTCGTCAACCACGTGGTCGCCCACGAAGAGCTCCTTCCCACGGCGCGGCGACTGGCCGCCGACATCGTGACGAGCGACCAACGCGCCCTGCGCGCCATCCTCGCCACCTACGAAGAGGCGAGCCGGGTGCCCGGTGGAGAAGCGTGGGGCGTGGAAGCTCGTTGCGCGGCGGTGTTCCAACGCGGCGGCGTCGACCCCGACGAGATCGAGCGACGTCGGCGCGGCGTGGTCGACCGGGGCCGCTCCCAGGTCTGACGCCCGGGGATCGATCTAGGGCCGCGGCGGCACCAGCACGATCTTGCCCAGCTTCCCGCCCTGTCCGAAGCGCTCGTACGCCTCGCCGGCTCGGTCCATCGGGAAGGTCGCCTCGAGGAGCACGCGCACTCGCCGTGCTTCGAGGAGCGGCACGACGTGGTGTTCCACGGCGCCGGCCACGACCGCCTTCTCGACGCGCGTTCGGGCCCGCAGCGTCGAACCGCTGATGCGGAGTCGGCGCTGCATGACGGCGAGCAGGTCGATCTCGGCTCGTGCTCCGCCCCCGACACCGATCACGGCGATGCGGCCGGTGACGGCCATGGCGCCGAGCACCCCCGAGATGCTGGCCGCCCCGACCAGTTCGAGGACCACGTCGAAGGGCCCGAGACCGAGCGCCTCGTCGGGGTCGGCGGAAACCGCCCCGAGGGTGGCCACCGCGTCACGGAGCTGCGCGTGACGGACCGAGGCGACACATCGGGCGCCGGTCGCCGCCGCCAGTTGCACTCCCGCACTCCCGACCCCGCCGGCCGCACCGGTGACCAGCACGCGCTCGCCGAGGGAAAGGCCGCACTGGGTGAAGAGCGCGTCGTAGGCGGTGGAGAACGCTTCGGGAAAGCCGCCTGCTTCGGGCCAGCTCAGATGAGATGGCACCGCCATAGCCGCGCTCTCGTCCACGAGGGCGAGCTCGGCCTGGGCACCTCCACCCACCACGGCCATGACGCGATCGCCGATCGAGAAACGGGTCGTGTCCCGGCCCGTGGCGACGACCTCGCCGGCGAGCTCCATACCGGGGATGTCAGGCGGTGATCCCGCCGGCGCCGGATAGAACCCCTGGCGCTGCATGAGATCCGCATTGTTGATGCCCGCGCCATGCACGGCCACGACCAATTCGGTGTCGCCGGGAACGGGGTCGGGATGCTCGAGGTACCGGAGGTCCCCGTCGACGATGGTCACGGCTCGCACGAGGCCGCAACCTACCGGGGGTTCGACCGGCCCGACTGCCGGGCTTCTCGACGAGCCGCCTTTTCCGCCTTCCGGCGACGCCGCATCTTCCTGCGCTCGGGCACGCCCAGCAGGTACCCGAACACGATGCCGGCCACCAGGCAGGTGAGGACGACCCAGATGAGGCGGGCCTTGTGCGTGAAGAACCAGAAATGCACGGTCACGAGCTGTGAGTTCTGGATGACGAAGGCGAAGACGAGGACGATCAGGCCCAGGACCAGTAGGCCCCGGATGGCCCGCCGGCGGCGGCGGCGAAGGACGTGGTCCATCTCCCCGTGTTCGGACTCCGGGCTCGGCAACTCGGTCACGGCGCGCCTCCTCCCACGTCGGGCGCGGCCGACCGTGAGGTCCGGCGCGCTACACGGCGACGTGTGACTCGTCCCACAGCCTGATCCCACCGAGGATGCCGGCGCTGTTGTCGACCATCGAGACATCGGCGCCGAGGCTGCCGTGGATCTTCCTGGCGTTCCCACCCCCGATGTAGCAGTGGTCGAAGAACGACAGGGCGCGCAGTGTTGCCACCGCCTTGCGGACCCTCTTGTTCCAACGCTGATTGCCGACGTCCTTGCGAGCGGCGTCACCGAGTTGCTCGTTGTAGGTGTCACCCTTCAGGAACGGATGGTGCGCGAACTCGAGGTGGGGCAGGAGTCGGCCGTCGTAGAAGAACGCCGTCCCCACGCCGGTGCCGAGCGTGACGACGAGCTCGAGGCCCTTGCCGGCCACCACCGCCGCGCCCTGGATATCGGCGTCGTTGGCCACCCGGGTGGGCTTGCCCAGCCGCTCGGCGAGCGCGCCCGCAAGATCGAACGCGGCCCACTCCTTCACGAGCTTGGCGTCGATGGTGGTACCCGGGCCGTCCTCGGTCACGAAATGCGGCGCCGAGAGGACGATCCCGTTGCGCACCATCCCGGGGAACCCGGCCGAGACGCGATCAGCAGGCGGGAGGGGTGCGGCGAGGGCTGCGAGGTCGTCGACCATCTTCGACGGGGGGCAGGGATAGGTCGTCTTCACCACCACCCGGTCGGCCACCATGGCGCCGGTGGCGTCGAGCACCGACGCCTTGAGGCCCGTGCCGCCGATGTCGATGGCCAGCGTGAACGGCGCCTTCGGTGTGTGGCCCGGCTCGGCAGGGGCAGCGGCGACCGGTGCAGGTTCGGCGGCCGGGGCAGGGGCAGGCGGTGCCGTGGCGCGAGGTGCGGCGGCGCGAGGAGCCGTGCGCTTCGGAGACGGCGTCGTGCCGGGAGCCGGTGTGCCGGGAGCCGGTGTGCCGGGAGCCGGTGTGCCGGGAGCCGGTGTGCCGGGAGCCGGTGTGCCGGAATCAGAGTCGGAATCGCTCATCGCTCGAACCTTTCAGATCCAGGGGCACCGGAGACCACCGCCGGGCCCACGGCCCGGCTGCCCGCCGCGGTGGCGATCACCTCGGGATCACGACGATCCCAGTGGTCGAGGTGCAGCGAGGCCTCGAGGGGAAGACGCGTGCGCCAACCGGCGCGCTCGAGGTCGGGTGTCTCTTGCAGCGTCCCCACCGGTCCGACACAGAGCCACGCCACGGGTCGGATCGGGTCAGGGATACCGAGCAGGTCGCGCAGGAACGACTCGCGATAGAACGACACCCAGCCCATCCCCCAGCCCTCTGCCGTGCAGGCCAACCACATGTTCTCGATGGCGAGGCACACCGAATACAGACCTGCGTCGGCGATGGCGTGGCGACCGAGGACGCCGGGCGCACCCCGGGCGGGGTCGTAGGTGACCACCACCGACAGACTGGCCTCGAGAATGCCGTCGATCTTGATGCCGGCGAAGCGCTCGGCACGCTCTCCCTCGAGCGAGGCGGCGAATTCACTGCGCTCCGCCTGGACGTGGCTCCAAAAGGCCCGCCGAACGGATTCGTCGGAGACCAAGATGAAGTCCCACGGCTGCGACAGTCCCACGCTCGGTGCGCTGTGCGCGGCGTCGAGCACGCGGACGAGGACTTCCTCGTCGACGGGCTCCCCACTGAACTCGGCTCTGACGTCGCGCCGGCGGTGGATCACGTCGTAGAAGCCGGGAAGCACGATCGAACCTTACAAGCGCAGGGCCGAGACCCCTCGCCGGCCTCGGGTGGGGACCGGGCGGGCTGCTCTGGTAGGCCTGGGTCGCGCCCCGGGGTTGTTCGGTGCCGAGGTCGTCGAGCCACGGCGCGGGGCTAGCCTCCATCCATGACCGACGAAGCCTGGACCGGGGACGCCTGCTCGCTCGTTGACGCCTACCGCAAGGGCGAGATCACCCCGCCCGAGGCCTTGGAGTTGTCGCTGGCCGCCATCGAGGGCTCGTCGCTGAACGCCTTCAGTCATGTCGATGCCGACCCGGCGCGACATGCCGCGCAGCAGGCAGATGTGACGCTCCCCTTCGGGGGGGTTCCTGTCGGGATCAAAGAGCTCGAGTCGGTCGAGGGCTGGCCGCTCACCGAGGCATCGCTCGTCTTCGCGGACCGAGTGGCGACCCACACCTCCACACAGGTACGCCGATTGCAGGGCGCAGGCGCGGTCCTCACCGCCCAGACCACCGCCAGTGAGTTCGGCGGCATCAACGTCACCTCCACACGGTTGCACGGAGCGACCCGCAACCCCTGGAACCTCGAGCGCACACCGGGCGGATCCTCGGGAGGAACGGCGGCGGCGGTGGCGGGTGGCCTCCTCCCCATCGCGTCGGGTGGGGACGGCGGCGGGTCCATTCGGATCCCGTCCTCCTTCACCGGCATGTTCGGGCTGAAGTCGAACTTCGGGCGGATCCCCAAGGGGCCGTTCGTCCACCAGATTCCCCACACCGTCACCGTCGGGTGCATCAGCAGATCGGTGCGCGATACCGCTCGCTGGTACGACGTGTGCAACGGGTATGACCCCCATGACACCCACAGCCTTCCTCGCGTCGAGGGATGGGAGGCCGGACTCGGGAGTCATCGCCAGGAGCTACGAGGCAAACGGGCGGTCATCGCCGTCGACCTGGGTGTGGCGGTGGTGCATCCCGAGGTGACCGCCCTCGTGATGGCCGGTGCCGAGTCGCTCATCGCCGACGCCGGCCTGGCACGTGTCGACGTGGCGGTGAACTTTCCGCCTGCGCTCTTCGAGTGGGCCATGTCCAATCTCGTGACGCTGGCGGCCGAGCTAGGCGACAAGTACCCGGCGTGTGAGTCCGATCTCACCCCGGAGATCATGCTGGGCCTCAATATCGCCTCGCATCACTACGACCTGACTATGGCGGCCACAGCTGAGCGGTTCCGTGTCGGCGTGCACGAGGTGATGGCGAACCTCCTCGACGAGGTCGATTTCATCTTCTGCTCGACCAACCCCGATGTCGCATTCGGGGCCGAGGGGCCCATGCCCACCAAGGTTGGTGACGTCGACCTCATGGAGAAATTCGGCGACATCATGCGCGCCGGCTCCAACCAGGGCAATCTCACCTTCCCCGCCAACTTCTCCGGGAACCCGGCCGTATCGATCCCGGCGGGCACGTTCGACGGCCTTCCGGTGGGGATGCAGGTCATCGGGCGCCATTACGAAGAGGAACTCCTCCTCGACTTGGCGCTCATCGCCGAACGTGAGAGGCCCTGGCCCCTGGTGGCCCCGGGAGCACCTCTTTGATGGTGCGCACTCTGGACGAAGTCCGCGGCCGAATCTTGCTCGTGCTGCCTCACGAGGCGGTGACGAACCGATGATGAACGGCAGGGAGAACGGGGCGAGGAACGGCAACGGGAAGAAGGCTGAAGAGCAAGCCGCGGTACCGCCGCCTCGACCTCGGTTCTTCTCCCGCCACCGACACATCCGCAATCTGTTGATCGCCGTCGTGATCGTCGTGGGGCTCGTCGTCGGGATCGTGGTGGACACGGGTGTGAAGACGACTCTCCGGCAGAACGCCCTTGCACCTTTCTACGACACCTCCGGGTTGCACGTCTCGGGACCCCTCGGCCAAGTCGTCCGCAGTCAACCACTCGGTGTCCATGTGGACAACGGGACGGCGCTGCGGATCATCTACAGGACCCAGCGCTCCGACGGGTCCAAGACCTTCAGCTCGGGCATGGTGTTCATCCCCGACAACGCGCCAGGAGCGCCCCGGCCGGTGGTGGCGTGGGCGCACGGCACGGTAGGCCTCGGGCCCCAGTGCGCGCCGTCGCGCAGTGCTCATCCGGTGGGGAACATCTCGTGGGTGTCCTCGATGCTGGCGCGGGGATGGGTGGTGACAGCCACCGACTATGCCGGCCTGGGCACACCGGGTACCTCCGGGTACCTGGTGGGCGACGACGAGGCGAACGACGTGCTCAACAGCGTCCGGGCGCTCAAGTACATCCCCGACGCGCACGCAGGGGGCTCCTTCGCGGTGTGGGGCCACTCGCAAGGTGGCAATTCGGCGTTGTTCACAACCACGCAGGCCCACTCCTACGCGCCCGAGCTCCACCTGGTGGCGACGGTGGCATCGGCGCCCGCCGCGGAGCTCGTCCCGCTGTTGGACGAGACCTACAACTCGACGCTCGCCTGGGTCATCGGCCCCGAGGTGCTCACCTCGTGGCCCGCCACCTACCGGGGGCTTCCCATTCGGTCGATCCTCACCAGCGCGGGGTACAGCAATTACCAGCGCATCGCGCAGAAGTGCATCACCACGGCCGCGGCCGAAGGCCTCATCCGTAACGCCGTCGACGAACGATTCTTCAACGGCAACCCGGTGAACAATCCCCGGTGGAGGGCAATCGCCCAGCAGCAGACGGCGCCGGTGCTGACATCTTCCCAGCCGCTGATGGTGGCCGAGAGCCTCACCGATCAGGTCGTGTTGCCGAATACGACGGCCCTCTACATTCAGCGTGCCTGTGCGGCCGGGTCCGACCTCACGTCGTTGTGGCTCACCGACGTCGGACACATCCAGCTCTCCTCGACCATCGCGCCGGCGGTCGTCAACTGGTTGGGTGACCGGTTCGCCGGCAGACCCACGGCCTCCACCTGCAACCAGCAGTTGCCGATCACGCCGGCCGCCTCGTAGGCGGCATCCGCAACAGGCGAGCCACCTCGGGGCCAGCGGTCAGGCCGACACGCGGACCGGAAGGGACTCGAGGCCCCGGAGGACGATGTTCTCCTTGTAGGACAGATCGTCGGTGATGCGCTCGAGGTGCGGTGCGCGGCGCAGCAGGGCCGGCAACGCGATCTGGGCCTCGAGACGCGCCAGCGGAGCACCGAGGCAGTGGTGGATGCCGAAGCCGAAGCCCAGGTGGTTGTTGTCGGTTCGAGCCACGTCGAAGGTCTCGGGGCTGTCGAAAGCAGCGGGGTCGCGATTCGCCGAACCGATCAGCAACATCGAGAACTCGCCCTTCGCGATGGTCGCCCCGCCCACCTCCATGTCTTCGAGCGCGACCCGACCGGTGAGCTGGACGGGACACACGAACCGCAACATCTCCTCGACCGCACTCCGGATGACCGCGGGGTCGTCGCGCACGCGGGCCAATTGTCCGGGATGCTCGATGAGGGTGAGTGCCCCACCGGAGATGAGGTTCACCGTCGTCTCGTGTCCGGCCACGAGGAGCAAGATGCAAGTGGACAAGAGCTCCGCCTGGGTCAGCACGTCACCTTGCTCCTCGGCTTGGATCAGCCGCGTCAGCAGGTCGTCGCCGGGCTTCTGACGGCGCTCCTCGATAAGCGACGCGAAGTACTGCACGAACGACAAGATGGCACCCAATCGTTGTTGCACCGCTTCGGGCGGCAGCAAGAAGTCGGGATCGAGCCCCCGAGCCAGCGCGTGGGACCACACCCGGAACTGCTCGTGGTCCTCGGCGGGCACACCGAGCATCTCCACGATGATCTGCACCGGCAGGGGGTACGCGTAGTCGGCGACGAGGTCGACCTCACCCCGCTCGAGCGCTTCGTCGAGCAACCCGTCACAGATCTCCTCGAGCCGTGGGCGAAGGCCTTCGACGACCCTCGGCGTGAACGCCTTCTGCACGAGCCCACGGAGACGGGTGTGGTCGGGTGGGTCTCGGAACAGGAAGGGCGCCATTTCGGCCAGCATGGCCTCGGGGCCCTGCTCCAGAGGGAGATCGGCCACGCGCACCTCGCGGAAGGCTGTCTCGTCGACGTTGCGTCCATCACTGCTCGAGCGTCGGTCACGCAGGAGGGCCAGACAGTCGGCGTGGCGGGTGAACACCCAGAACCCGAGCGCGTTGCGATGCACGGGGTTCGTCCGTCGTAACTCGGCGTAGACGGCATAGGGATCCTTCACCCACGCCGGGTCGTAGGGGTCCCACACCAACGTTCCCGCCGCGGCCGCCTCGTCCCGTACGGCGCGCGCCGCTTCGCTGTACTGCGCGGTCCGTTGGGCCACGAAATCGGCGATCCTGGAGTCCGGTTCGGACGCCGGCTCCGAGCTCGTCATGGTTCCACCGTACTCACCGATCGATGTGGTCACCATCGAGACGGCGCTCGTCGGCACCGATCTCGGCCCGGGATCTGAGGAACTTGTCGTCGTGCCATGGGCGCAGTCGCAGTCGAACGGGGGGGAGATGTCCCGACACCATCACGGCGTCGCCGGGGGGGATCCGACGCAAAGCGTCGCCCGGCGCCAATCGCCGCAACGAGGGAGAGTCGGTGTGCGAGGTACCTCCATGGCGGTCCACGGTCATCGCCCAGGTCCTGCGCTCGGTTTCGCCGATGAGCGAGCTGGCGTGCTCGAGCGTGCCCGGGTCGGCGATCCCCGACAGGAAGACCTTCACCCGGTGGTTGTTCACGACGCTGCCCGCCTTGGCGCCGTAACGGGCCTGCAATTGGGCGAGGTCCTGCCACACCGTGACGAGCTGCAGGCCGTGACCCGCCGCGGTCGACGCCAACACGTCGAGCTCGGCCAGGGGTGCGACGTTGGCGGCCTCGTCGAGCACGACGAGCAACGGCGGGTCGAGGGGTGCACCTTGTCGGCCGGATCGCTCGTACGCGGCCTCCACGACTTGAGCCACCAAGGTGGCGAACAACGGGCGCAGGCGACGCTGGTCATGGGCGGGCGCGCACAGGTACAGGGTGTCGTTCCCGTCGAGCAACCGGCCGGGGTCGACACACCCTCGGAGATGCGCGCCCGCCACCGCCGACTCGCTGGCGGCGACGACGGGATCGGAAAAGACCTCGACGACGGTCTCGGTCGTGGTGTAGACGGCACTGCGCTGGCGTTCGTCGCGCCCCCAGGCGGCACGCGCCGCCTGCAGGGCGGACCGCTCTCCGGACGCGGTGAGTGCATCGAACACCTCGTCGATCTCCTGGGTGTCCACCCACCGGACGACGTCTGTCATCGTCCCCCCGGAGATGGCGGCGGCAAACAACAAGGGGGCCAGCAGCTTGGCGGCGGTGGCGTACCAGAAGTCACCGTCGGCGAGCGCTCCCGGTGAAGACCGGGCCACCTCGGTCAACGATCCCGCCGTTCGGCGCGCCCCCTCCCACGTCACCGACGCCTGGAGCGGCGACCACGACGCCGTGACGAGTCCCGTCGACGCGGACGGGTCGTAGACCCATACCTGGCCCTGACGGCGTCGCCAGTCGAGCGTGTGCCGAGCGAGATCGGACTTGACCGAGGCGGCCACCACGGGGCCTTGCCACTCGAGGATGGCCGGGATCGCGAAGCCGCTCGTCTTGCGGCTCTGGGTGGGTCCCACCACCAGGACCGAATGCCCGCGCTCGGAAGCGAGCAACCGACGCTGGGCGGTGCCGAGCGTCACCCGCCCGGCCCGGGGCGCCCCCACGACCAGGGCGCGCACGTCGCGTCGGGTGGCCCAACGAGCGGGCTCGAATGCGTTCGCCCGACGCGCGCCGGGCAGACCGCCCCCGCGACCGACACTCGACCACCTACCGGGGCGGAATTGTGACCCGCGCACGCGGCCTGTCCCGGGCTCGCTCCGACGGGGGCCCGGCGCGCCCGACAACCTCCACCCGGCGACGACCGCGGCGGCGACGCCCACCTCCACGAGCCCGTTCACGCCCGGCCGTCCATGCGTTCGTCGGTGTCGACGATGGACAGCTCGTGGGGCGACAGTCGGTGCTGGACCAGGAACGACCGGGTGCCGACCTTCCACAGCGCCACACCCCGTCGGAGATGCGGGACCAGCTCCGCCTCGGTCGACGAGAGCCCGAGCAACGGGGCGGCGCGTTCGACCTCGCCCGGTGGCTGCGCATAGACGACCCGTGTCTCGGAGTCCGACAGCAGCCCGCGGGCCAATCCGACCTGCTCGGACCCGACCGCACCCGTCGTGTCGAGATCCGACAACCGGTGGAGCACGGCCACATTGGACACCCCCCGGGCCCGGGACAATTTCCATGACGACTGGAGCCACCGCGCCACGCCCAGGTTGGCGAGGATCGCCCACGCCTCGTCCACGACGACCACCACCCCGTCGGTTCTCTTCGGATGGTCTCGGTCCGACCCGACCGCCTTGGTGACGGCGCCGAGTCCAGCTTGCAACCATGCGGTGGCACAGGTCATGAGGATCCCGAGCGCGGCGGAGTGATACACCGCCGACAGGTCGAGGACGACAAGGGGACCATCGAGCCGGAGACCCGGTGAGGTGGGGCCGTCGAACATGCCCTGGAGGTCGCCGGCCACGAGGCGCCGGAGCTCGAGCGCCACGTTCCGGCCGTCGGCGGCGAGCCCCGCGACGTCGGTACCGACGGACCGAGCGCTTTCGGCTTCGGGGTGCAGCAACGCGTCGACGACCGTCGGGAGAGTCGGCCCGGATGTGCTCCGATCTGATCCCTGTGCCGATGAGGAGGTGACGGCGACGGCCAGATCGAGGGCGCTGCGCTCGGTGGGAAGAAGCGAGCGTCCGAGGCTTGCCGCCGACAGCGAGGCCAACAACTCACCGCGCTGTCTTGCCATCTCCTCGGCGCCGGCCCGGGCGCCGGTTCCATCGCCCCGCGCCGGCGAGGCGGTGTCGAGTGGGTTGAGCCGGATGGGCCCACCCGGACGCAACGCCACGGGCTCCACACCCCACACACGCGCCAGCGCGCCGTACTCTCCTTTGGGGTCCACCACCCAGGCGCGGCGTCCGAACACGGCCAGGCGCCACAGATAGGTCTTCACGAACGCGCTCTTGCCCCGGCCGATCTGCCCGATGACGATCATGTTGGGGTTGGTGAGAAACCCGCACCGGTAGAGCTCGAAAGGGTCATAGGCGAACGTCGACCCCAACAGGTCGCGCCCCACCAACACACCACCGGCGCGATCGACACTGCCGCCGACTCCGACCATGCGATTGCCGAGGCCGGGCTCGGACAGAAACGGATACACCGCGCCGAGATGGCGGGTCGTGGCCTCGTGCGCAGGGATCCCCATGGTTGTCTCAGGCCAGGCCGCGGCCGAGTGGGAGCGTGCACATGAAGGTGTTGGCTTGGTCCCCGTAGCAACGTCGGAGCTCGAGACCGGCCTGTCCGGCGGCCTGCTCGACGCGACCACACGCCTCTTCGAGCGTGTCGGGATCGGGCGCGCTGACCGTGACATAGCCCGAGAAGCGGTACTGGGCGTGCCCGTCGGCAAGCTCGACCTCGCGCCGGGCGAGGATCTCCTCCTCTTTTCGTCGTCTCGCCGTGGCCAGAAAGCCGCCGCGACGGCGCAATTCGGAGTCGGCGATGTCCGCCGTGCGAGCCTGCTCGGCTTTGCGCGACGCCTCGATCGGCCCGAGAGGCTCCATGACAACCGACATGGTGCGGCGGATCTCGGCGCAGAGCAGCAGGGGCCCGAGGAAATCGGGACCGGCGTCGGTGCGCGGCCACTCTGCGACCCAGTAGGTGGCGTGCCAGGTGCCATCGGCTCGGAGTCGGCCCCACTGCACCTCGACTCCCATGGGCCACGGCCCGAGCTCGAGAGTTGCCCGCGCCGACTCCATCGATGGGCCTCTCCGAGAGTGCGCCCGCCGAAGCGGCCGTGCTCGCGCTCGATCTCGGGCGCTCGCGACGGAGCCCGGCACTCCTCGAGCGTCGTACGCGTCACGCACCACTACGGCGAGCGCCGGGGGCGACAACACCGCACCCACATCGATCGACGCATCGGACAAACGACGTCGCAGTGCCGCGACCTCACGCAGGAGAACCGTGCACGCTCCCGCCTCTTTTCCTCCTGCGGACTTCACGGCCCGCGCCCTACGACCGGCGTGAATGGTCACCGCCAGGAGCACCTCGTGGCGAAGCGACGTCTGCGATTCGGCTTCCGCCAACGCGGCGTAGGAGGCTCGTGCCGCGACACCGCCAGGCCCTTCATCGCCGACCTCGACGGGGGCGGGAACCGAGATGACATCGGCGGGCACCACTCGCTCCACCCACTGCACGCGATGCACCGCCGATCCTTCTCGTGCCAAGGACGCCAGGACGCCTGACCACGCACCAATGCGGCGCTCCTTGTCGTGGTCGCCCAGGAGCACAAACCCGGGGTCCGACGCCCCCAGTACCGCCGTGAAGGTTCGGCGAGGCCGGTCGTGGAACACGCCGATTCCCGCCGAGCCGGCGACAATTGAAGGGCCAGATCCCGGCGTGCTCGGGTCGACCCGAATCAGCCGCACGCCGGTGAACGGGCCCGGCCCCCCTCGGGACCGCCGAGCAAGGGCCAAGGCATGACGGAGTGCGTCGGGCGCCCACTCCTCTGCCGTTCGGCCCGCGATCGGCCAGGTGGCAACACCCACACCGATCGCCAATGCCGCCAGCGCCATGACCACGCCGACCGGTGAGGCCGACACCCGCAACATGCCGA
>JADGOL010000232.1 GCA_017882995.1 Acidimicrobiales bacterium
CGATGGAACAGCCCGCTGTCGGTGAGCGGCGCCTGGGCGCGCCCGTCGATGCTGAACGAGATGCCACCACACCCGTTGGTGTCGTCGTGGACGACGACGGTGGGAACTCCGGGTCGGCCGGAGAAGACGAGGTCGAGCCGCGGGCTGGCCCCGGTGTCGGAGGGGCAGCTGCGCGGCCCGGGAACGACTAACGGCGACGAGTCGACACTGTGGGCGAGCAATCTCACCAGGGGTGGAGAGGTGATGATGGTGGCGCCGAGCACGGTGCGGGGAGAGCCCGACAGGTTGTCCTGGGAGTACACCGTGACAGTGACCGTCGTGACATCTTGCGGGATCTCCTCGGCGACGGGACGCGAGGGGTACCACATCACCTGGGCATCGATCCTGATGCCGACTCTGTTCCGCGACAACGGCGCCAGGGCCACGAGGAGTTGTCGACTCTGGAATCGGCCGGGGACGGGCGGGTAGCCGTAGGTGAGCTCAGTGGAGACCAGCGCCCCACTCTGGAAGCTCGATCCACTCCCGGCGGGGTTGGACGCGGCGGGTCGATGCGCCGAGACCCACTCTTGGACCGCCCTGAACGAGCCTGGCACCGTCCACATCAGGTACAGGTCCACGAGGTCGGGGGATGCGGGTTCGGACATGGGAGCGGCCAGGGAAACGGTCGGAGGCGAAGAGACGGGCTGCCAGGACCGGGCCGGGGTCTCGAGGCCCAACAGCAGTCGCGCCGCGAAGGTGGCCGCCTCGCCGTTGCGGTCCGACGACATCGTCGTGGGAGGTAGCGCCGGGTCGTGCCATACGCGGGCCGCGGGAACGGACGGGGCGGTGACGACCGAGGCCGTGGCCGCCAAGGCTGTGGCGAGCGCCAGGACGACGATGGGGGCGTACGTCCGCATCCTGGTCCGCATCACGACGACCTGGTCACAGCCGCTGTGCGATCTCCCACGTCGTCTTCGACGTTCCGAGGGCCCAAGAGGTTCCCGGTCACTCGACGACTGGGTGACGCGCCGTCTCGACCCGGTGGCGGCGGGGCGTCACGTTAGGGTGAGGCATGTTGGTTCTCGTGACGGGGGCGACCGGGTTCGTCGGTTCGCATGCGGTGGCCTCCCTCAAGCGCGACGGTCACGACGTGCGGATCCTGGTGCGCGATCCCCGTCGCATCGTGGCGGCCCTCGAACCGCACGGGGTGAGCGCCACCGCGGTCCAGGGAGACATGACCGATCCCGTAGCCGTCGCCGCCGCGGTCAAAGGGTGCGACGCCGTGATCCACGCCGCGGGCGAGGTGGGGGTCGAGGGCGGGACCGGCCCCAAGACCACCGCCAACGTCGACGGCGTGCGCACCGTGATCTCGGCCGCGCTCGACGCGGGCGTGGACCCCGTCCTCTACACCTCGACGATCACGGTGCATCTCCCGACACACGAGCCGGTGATCACCCCCGACAGCCCGTTGGCGCAGCCGCTGTCTGCCTACGGCACCTCCAAGCGCGACGCCGAGCTGCTCGTGAGACAGTGGCAGACCGAAGGTGCCCCCGTCACGAGTTTCACCATCGGCGGGGTCTACGGACCGACCTCACCACACCTCGACGGCAGCTTCGGGGCCGTGCTCGCCGCGCTCGAGACCTTCATGCTGGTGCCACCCGGTGGACTCGGCGTCGTCGACGTGCGCGATCTGGCCACGATGTTGTCGAGTGCGATGAAGCCGGGACGCGGGCCTCGCCGCTATCTCGCCGGTGGCCAGTACGTCACCTGGGCACAGTGGACACGCACCCTCGGCGAAGCCGCCGGCGTGGAGGTCGCCCACCAAGAGGTCACCGCGGCCGAGATGATCGACCTGGGGCGGCAATTCGATCGTCAGCGCGCCGAGGGCAGGGCCTCGACGCCACTGTCGGAGGAGGCTGCCATCATCATGACGAGCGGCGTGCCGACTGACGACAGCGCCACGCTCGACGATCTCGGCTGTGACTATCGGCCTGTCGTCGAGACCTTCACCGACACCGTCGACTACCTCCGTTCCATCGGCCGACTGAAGAAAGAGCGCTCGTGAGGCGGCGTGGGTGCCCGCCGAAGCCACCACGTCCGAGGCCCTGACTCGATGTGAAGATCCACGGCCTCGGTGAAACCGCGTCGCTCATAGAACAGGCGGTTCCGCATCGTCGAGGTCTCGAGAAAGCAGTCGACTCCTTCACGGTCGGCGCACTCGAGCACCGGCGCCATCACCGCCGTGGCCAGCCCCTCACCTTGCCGGTCCGGGCGGGTGGCCAACACCCCCAGGTACCGATACGGAGGAGCGGGTCGGGCCACGTCGATGGCCCGCTCGTACTCGCACAGCCGCTCCCACGCCGTCGCGCCGGCCTCGGCCCGGTACGCCTCCCACAGCTCTCGGTGGTCGAGGGCCGGTCCCTTCTCCTCACCCAGCTCCTCCCACATCGCCACCGCGGCGAGGTCGCTCGTCACCCACACGCCGCCCGAGTCGACCCTGGTATCGAAGAGCGCGCCCGCGAACCGAGGTGCCAGGCGGCCGTAGTCGGCTCCGAGCAGGAAGGTCCACGCCGGATCGTGGGCAAAGGCGGTAGCGACGGTATCGACCAGCCCAGCCCGGTCACCGGGATGGGCTCGGCGCACGTCGTCCACGCCCAACGGTAACGCGGGGCGATTGACACTGATCGCAGGTCGAGATAGGCAACACGGCGTGATCCGGTCCAGGCTCATGCAGGGAGAGCGAACGCCCCTGGCGCGGTGGGTTCGATGACCAACCCTCAATGGCTCGGCGGCGGGGAGTGGATCGGGCGCGTCGTCGGCCTCGTCTTGGTTGTGGCCGGCTTGCTGGCGGTGTCCGTCGTCGACGTCGACGGTGACCCCACGACCACCAACGTCGCCACCGTTGTCCTCGTCGGGGAGTTAGCCGTGGCGGACGAGGACACCATCCGCCGCACCCCGCCCAATTCCGCCGCGCCGGTGCGCGCCAACCTGGTCATGCGCCTTCGTCGTGCCGTGGGCCGATGGCTCGGGGAAGGGCACCACCGCTGGATCGCGCGCGTCCAGCCCATACGAGGGCCCTGATCACTTTCTTCTGATCAGTCGGTCCGCGGCGCGAGACGATCGCCGCGGCGTCACTGTCGTACCGGTCGGCATGGGGACGGGCCTGTTGCTAGGGCCTGGTCTCGGACGGCCATTCACAACGGACCGGACCCGATGGAGCGCCCGTCGATGCTTCGACGCCGGCGTTCCGGTGTCTGGATGATATTGGAGGAATACAGATATGGCTTCAATGATCCGCAAGAGCCTCGATGCCCCCGAAGAGAGCCGACCGTTCGCGCAAGGCAAGGGCAAGCTCGAGCTCGTCAACCTCGAGTCGGGGCCCGTGGGCCGAGCCACGTTCGAACCGGGATGGAAATGGTCTTTGCACGTCAAGCCCATCGCCCAGACCGAGAGCTGCATGGCCGCGCACATGGGGTACTACGTGTCGGGTCGGATGCTCGTGCGCATGGACGACGGGGAGGAGCTCGAATACGGACCGGGCGACTTCGCCATCATCCCACCCGGACACGACGCTTGGATCATCGGCGACGACGCGTGTGTCGTCATCGACTGGCAGGGATTCGCGGACTACGCCAAGGCAGGCGACGCATGACCCGCAAGACTGCTGACTGTCGGGAGATGCCGAGCGAGAGCGGCTGCACGCTCACGATCACCGGCGAAGAGGACGAGGTCGTCCGTGCTGCTGCCATGCACGCCGCGGACGTCCACGGCCACGTGGACAGGCCCGAGTTGCGCGAGCAGATCCGCTCCATGTTGAAAGCCGAATAGCGGCCTTCCGAAACCGAAAGGAACACGACCATGGCGTTCATTCAGATCATGGAGTTCAGGACCTCTCGATCGGCGGAGATCCAGGCCGCCGCTGAGGAGTGGGAGAAGGCCACCGAGGGCAGAAGGACGGTGCAACGGCGGGTTCTGTGTCAGGACCGGGAGGATCCCAAGCACTACTTCAACCTCGTGTTCTTCGACTCTTATGACGCAGCGATGAAGAACTCGGCCTTACCGGAGACCGATGCGCTGTCCACGAAGTTCATGGGTCTCGCCGAAGGTGCGCCGGCCTTTCACAACCTCGACGTCGTCGACGACCGGCAATAGAAGCCAACCATCGGTCAGAGCCCTCAAGCGACTGCCTCGGGGCTCTGACCGATGGTTCATCGGCCCCCGTCATCGCCGGTCGTGGCATCAGGCGGCGGCAAATGCTGCGCGGCGACCGCACGATGGACAAACGCCTTCAAGATGTCGGCGGTGAGCACTCCGACCTCGGCTGGGTTTCGGTCGAAGTCGATCATGAGCGCTTGTGTGGTGAACGCCGAGAGGTTGAGAGCGAACGCCAACACGACTTCTTCGGGGGGCGCACCGGTTCCCCCTGCCGAACTCCAGGCCAAGGCGGCCAGATATCCCACGCCTTGGAGTCGATACTTGCGGCGGAGCTCAGCCACCTCGGCCATGGCCTGGGTCGCCTTGCCATTGGGGGCATGGATGTCCCAGAACGCTCTCCCGAAGATACGGGCCGACCTGGTGTGGATCGTCACCGCCAGGCGCTCGAGCCACGCGTCGAGGTCGTCGATGCTGCGGGGGAGGCCCTCGATCCAACCGTCGAGATCGTCGACGAGTCGAGGCAGACCCTCGATCGGATAGCGGCCGCAGGCTTCGAACATGTCCTTGACCGTCGCCGCGATCAACCGGTCGTGGCTGACGTAGTGACGGAAGATCGTGCGGGGGCTGACGCCCGACAACTGGGCGATCTCCTCGACCGTGGCGTCGAATCCCCGCAGGGCAACAACCTCCATGGCAGCCTGGGCGATGCGACTACGCGTGAGCTGCTGTTGCTCTGCCGCCAACGACGAAGAGGGCTGTCCCGGTACTTCGTTCACTCGTGTCCTCTTTGCACCACGGGCCGCCAGGCGCGAGCCGCCCGGCGAACTTGTTGTCTCTGGCTCTAATGATCTTGGCTGTTTGGCTTGGTTGGTCTACGTGGTTTGGAGGGGACAGCATCTCTCGTCCAGAGAGGTGTCGGCCCGATCCACACCCTCGAACCAGAGCCGTCGCGTCGAGGGTTGTCAGCCCCTCCAGCGCGCGCCGGAGAAATAGTTGTGCACATCGAAGTACTGGATCTCGGGCGGAGCGATGACACCCACTTCGGATGAGACCATGAGAATCTTCGTTTGCAGGAACTCCTCGAATGCCTCGCGCGACTCCCACACGTCGATCACGCGGAAACCCTCGTCGGTCTCGGTGACCCAGTGGAACAATTCCGCGGGCGCACTCGGCCCACCGGGCAGCAATCCCAGCCGCTCGATGGCTTGGTCGTACTGGTCGAGCGTCGAACCCTTGAAGTCGAGCTGTACTCCGACTGCCACTGGATACCCCCGAGCCTTCGCTGAGTGAGACCGTGGCTGACTCGGCACCGATGGTAACCGCCACCAGACCAGTGCGTCATCCGGGCCCGAGCCCGGGTCCGGGGTGCTGATCGTCTCCACGACGAGATGGCAGATGCCACTGACACTGCGACACGGCCTCGTGCTCGTCATTCTTGGGGATGGCGCGGTATCGGTTGGCAAGACATTCTCGGTGACATCCGGATGCATGTGCAGCGTCAAGCCATTGAGCTGCTCGCGGCGACGTGGGACCGCCGGGCCCTGCCCCCAAGGCCTGGCGGCCCATGTCGCATCGCCAAGCCCGCCTTTCACGCCAGAACGTTTGATTCGCCGGCGTCGTTCGATCGAAGGACAGATGAACGATGGCACCGTCAGGTGCCCCGAACCCCGAAGTGCAAAGTCGTCCCGACACTGCTTTGCACGTAGGCCTCGGGCAGGGCGCGAGCCAGCTGGTGAGTCGCCCGCCACCCAGTGCAGTGTCCGGGCACGACGAAATCGGGAGCGATCAGAGCCAGCGCCTCGATGGTGTCGGGGATGATCGGCTCGAAGAGGAATCCTGAAAGATGCAGTCCACCTACAAAGGCGTGCACCTTCGATTGCGTCGTGACCTGTGTGGCGTTGCGAAGGACGCACGACGTCGTCCCCGGTCATCAACACGTCGACGTAGCCGTCCACGAGAGTGGTGACCTCGACCGAGTCCACCGGTCTCGGCGTGGCCTGCTCCATCGCGGGACTGCCTATCCGACGGGCAGCTCGAGGGCGCGGGCGATGTCGCCGAGGACCTGCAGGTGGTCGTCGACGGTTTCGAGCCCCGACCCCATGGTGTTCACCGACACGTGCGATGCGCCCGCGGCGCGCCAGCGACCCACCTGCTCGGCGAGTTTGGCGACGGTCTTGTCGCCCCAGCTGACCCGACCCTCCATGCCCAGTGCACTCGGATCGCGCCCGGCGTCACGTGCGGCCTGGTCGACGATGGCCCGGGCTTCATCGAGCTTCGGCCCCGGCGGTACCTGAGGCAACCAACCGTCTCCGAGGCGACCGGCCCGCCGGTAGGCGGGAGGCGACTGGGCCCCGAACCACACCGGGATGGGCCGCTGCACCGGCAGCGGCGCCAGGCCCGCGCCGGTGACGTGCTCGTAGCTGCCGTGGAACGTGACCGACGGTTCGGTCCACAGCCGCCGGAGCAACTCGACCTGCTCGTCGACCCGCTTGCCCCGATCCGAGAAGGTCATGCCCAGGGCCTCGTACTCGACCGCGTTCCACCCCAGCCCGATCCCCAGTCTCAGACGGCCCGCCGACAGGACGTCGACCGCGGCAGCCTGCTTGGCCACCAGGGCCGTCTGGCGCTGGGGCAGGATGATGATCCCGGTGACGAGCTCGAGCGAGGTGAACCCGGCCAGGAAGCCGAACAACACGAAGGGCTCGTGGAAGGTGGACTCGAGGTTGTAGGGCCCTGACCACCCCGGATGCGCCTCGGGGTCGGCCCCGAGCACGTGGTCGTAGGCCAGCACGTGGGTGAA
>JADGOL010000233.1 GCA_017882995.1 Acidimicrobiales bacterium
CATTACCAGAAGGGCCTCGGGCTGATCGCCTGAAGCGTGGGGGCCGGAAGTTCTTTTCCCGGAGCCGTTCAGGGACGAATTTCGGGACCTGCGCGTGTCAGGCCGGACTTCCTCTGTTCCATTCATTGTGGCCGCTGGGACACGAACCGAGGTCGGCGCGTTCAACGCGCCCCGTGTGTCGTCGACACACGGATCTGATCGTGTCGTCGCAAAGGAATGAGTGGACGAGAAGCGCTTCAGCACCGATCGGCGATGAATCCTTCGTCCGATAAGAATCGCCCGGCCACTGATTTGGGGGGCGAATCGGTCGGAACTCTGCAACTGTCGTCAGAACGCTGAGGACCCTCCCGTGACAAGCTTTTCAACCAGTCGTCACCGCTCACCAGTGATCGAGTTGAAATAGCCGGACGGCAGTCGAGGATCGGGGGGGGCGCAGATGCGCATCAAGAGGCTGGTCATGGTCGTGGCCAGCGTGAGTTTGATCCTCGGGCTGAGCGGTCTCGTCGTCGTCCGCACGGCAGCCTCGGCCCAAGCCGCGCCCACCATCAAGTTGTCAGGCGGCTCACCGAAGCCGTGCAGCGTCAAGAAGGGCACGATCACCAACAATTGTTCGATTCACGTCAAAGGTTCCCATTGGCCGACGTCCTCTGAGGTGAGCGTCGTCGAGTGCAATGCCAACGTCGTGAGCGGTGATCCGAACGCCTGTAACTCGGCTCGTGCCGTGGGGCGAAGTGTTGGACACAGCGGAAGGTTCGCCATCAACGGCTTCACCATCGCTCTTGGCGCCATCGGGGACGGAACCTGCGGTTCGCTAACGCATCCGCCGAAGTGCTATATCCAGGCGCGTGTCGTCCAGACCGGCGGAGGTGGAGAGACAGCGCTGGCCTCTTTCACCTTCACGAGTAGCCGGACGATCTTCTCGGAGAACTTCAGCGGACCTTCACTCGACTCCGCCTGGACCGTCATCAACCGCCACGGTGAGTATGCCCAGGGCGAGACCGAGTGCAATGTTCCAAGTGCGGTGTCGGTTGCCAATAACGTCTTGTCGATCACGACCACGGCCCAGAGTGCATCGTGTGGTGACTTCAATCTTGACGGCAGCGTCCGAAATCCTCCCACCACCTACCCATACACAACGGGTGATGTGCAGTGGAAGAGCTTCAACTTCACCTATGGCACGGTCAGCTACCGAGCCAAGTTCCCGGCTCAGAGCACCGGGACATGGCCGGCAATATGGTTCTTGGGGAGCAACTGTCAGGCGACAAACCCCAAGACCGCCGACACCGGCTATGCCAGCTGTCCACCCATCGAACACCCCGGATCGGCTTACCGGGAGATCGACACGACGGAGTGTTACCAAAGTGAGTGGTGCCAGCTGGCGCTTGCTCAACCGTCGAGCTTCCCGGTCTGTCTCTATCCGGTGGACACGAACTGGCATACCTACGCCCTCACCTGGACCTCGAATTCGATCTCGATGAGCATGGATGGCCAGTCCACTGATTGCAGCTTCACCTCTGCCCATGGCTACGACATACCGAGCACACCGATGTTCATGCTCATCCAGACCCAGACCGGGGGCTCGGGGGGGACGCCCAATGATTCACAGTTGCCTGCGGTGTTACAGGTGTCCAACGTCACCGTGACCCAGCCGTAGACACGCTCCGCCGATCGGCCGCAACCCTTCGGATCGGTGGCTTCAGGGCGGCGCCGACGCTGCAGATCAGCCCTCCACGATCTCGCGGACCTCGGCGGTGACCGTCCAGTGCTCCTCGTGGATCTGCAGGAATCGGTTGGTCCATTCGAGAGCCTCGGCCTTGTCCTTGGCCTGAAGGATGGCATAACCGCCGACGACTTCCTTGCTCTCGGTGAAGGGCCCGTCGGTGTACCCGAGCTTGCCTCCGGACCAGGTGACCCGGGTGCCCTCGGAGGTCGGGGTGAGCCCAGCGGTGTCCAACATGACACCGGCCTTGGTGATCTCCCCCAACAGGGCACCCATCCGCTCTGAGAATTCAGGGCTGGGGCCCTCGACGGGGAGATTCTGCTCGTCGATGCGGATCATGGTCAGGTAGCGCGGCATGGTGGCTCCTCAGTGGGGTCGGCGGGGGCTTTCCCAGCCTCTCACCCTTGCGTCGAACGAGGGACGGCCGGATCGACAACTCCGAAGGAATCTCTCAAGAATCCTCCCGAGCGTCGCCACGCCCGACTGGGCCCGAACGGGAATCGGCTTCTGACCTCGGCCGGGCCAGATCGATAGGTGGGCCTCGTGCCGAGTCCCATAATTGCCCCCGCCGATGTGGCCGGGATCCAGATGTTCAGACTGAGCGCAACCGGATTGGTTACCCAGGCGTGTGTGATCCATGCGGAATGGCCGCTGGCTTGCAAGCGAGGACTCTTGCGTGGCAACGACAGACTTCACCGACCTCTACGCCTCGTCATTCGCCCGCCTCGTCGGGCAGGTAACGGTCGTGACGGCCGACCGCGAAGCGGCCGAAGATGCGGTCCAGGAGGCATTCGGTCGACTCTGGAAACGATGGGAGTCTGTCAGCGCCTACGACCGGCCGGAAGCCTGGGTGCGGCGGGTGGCGATCAACCTGGCGATCAGTCGATGGAGGCGTGTACGACGGCTCCGACCTCTGGTCGAAACGGCGTGGGCGGGCCGAGAGGACGATGCGGTGACCCGCCCCGATGTTCAAAGGGCATTGCGGTCGATCCCGGTGAAGCACCGCCATGCCCTCCTGCTTCACCACGTGATAGGTCTGCCGGTGTCCGAGGTGGCCCGGGAGATGGGCGTACCCCAAGGCACGGTGAAGTCGTGGCTGTTCCGGGGGCGAGAAGCCCTACAGCGCTCACTTGGTGTTGAGGAGGCTCCTCATGGATAACGACCCGCGCCGCGAGCCGACAGGCCGCCTACTCGGAGATTTCGTCCTCCAAGTGAGCGGCCAAGTCGTGACCCCCGACTTCACCGAAGGCGCGACAGGTACACCGCGTCGCTCTCGTCGCGTGCACAAGGGGAGGCGAGTGCTGGCAGTGGTCTTTTCTGCCCTGGTCGTGGCGGGAGCGGTTGCGGTCACCGTCGCCTATGGACCGCGCAGCACTCGAATCCGCCCTCATGAGGCCCCGGCCACGCAGCCGACGGCCGGAACCACGTCGACGACCTCGGGCACCGCCGGTACCCGGGAGATCACCTACGAGCCTTTCACGACAGCTGGGATCAACCCGAGTCTGCACGTGACAGATCACGCCACGGGCACCTGTATCCGCTATGGCAGAGGTACGGCCGGGCGCCATTACTTCCGATGCTTCGCAAACGGTGGGGGTATCTACGACCCCTGCTTCGCCGGTCCCCAAACCACCAACGCGCCTCTGGTTTGTCCGGCGAGTCCCACGTCGAGCGACGTGGTGGCATTCACGGTGACGGCGGTCACCTCCGACGAGCCACCGTCACCAACCTTGATTCCCTGGGCGATGCAATTGTCCGACGGACAGGTCTGCCTGCTCGTCGCCGCGGCCTGGAACGGGCTTGGTCCCTACCAGTGCGAGCCCGTTCTGACTCGACCGTCGTTCGCTGACTGTCACACACCTGAGTCATCACAGCCATCGTGGATCACGGCGTGCCAGGAGCAAGAGACTGCCGCAAGCCCCTTCACGTCGAAGGATGTCGCCAAGTTGTGGTTCTGATCATCGTGTGTCGGTGCCCATCGGGAGAGGTAGGAAGTCGGACTGGCACCGGCCTGGTTCCGAGGTTTTGAAACCCGTCGAAGCGGGACCGAGCTATCCCCGAAGGTGCAGACCGACCCGTGAACCGATTAAAGAAGGGGCATGCTTCTCGACGGAAAGACCGTGCTCGTGACCGGCGTCGGCGTTGGCCTCGGCAAGGAGTGCGCGATCAGCGCGCTGCGTGACGGAGCGAACGTCGTCCTGGGCGCCCGCCGGAAGGACGAGCTGGCGAATGTGACGGCCGAGCTCGACCCCGGGGGCGCGCGTTCGGCTCATCTGGCCACTGATATCACCGATTCCGACTCTTGTGCGTCACTCGTACAACTCGCACAGGAGCGGTTCGGCTCGGTCGATGCTCTCATCCAGGTGGCAGCGTTCGAGAACGCCTGGGGCGGCCTCTACGACCTGAACCTCGACGACTGGCGAGCGGCGTTCGATACCAACGTGCTGGGTGCGCTGACCCTCCTGCGGCCGGTCGCCAAAGCCATGAAGGAAGGCGGTGGGGGCTCGGTCGTCTTCATCGGATCGCAGTCCATGTTCAAACCGGCGATGCCACAAGCCGGTTACGCAGCTTCGAAGAGCGCCCTGTTGACCGCGATCTACTACCTGGCCGACGAGCTCGGGCCGGACAACATCCGCTGCAACATGGTGATCCCGTCTTGGATGTGGGGCCCGAACGTCGAGCTGTACGTCTCCGGAACCGCTCGGCGACAGGGCCGGACCGAACAGGAGGTCCTCCAGGACCTGGTCTCGGACTTTCCGCTCCGGCGGATGACCGAGGACGGCGAGGTCGCCGATGTCGCCGCGTTCTTCGCGTCGGACCATGCCAAGGCGGTGACGGGGCAGTACTTGCTCGTGAATGCCGGGGAGATGTTCCGATGACCGGCGCACCCAAACGAGTGGTCGTCTGGGGGACGGGCTTTGTCGGCCGCATGGTGATCCCCGAGATCATTCGCCACCCGGCGTTCGAATTGGTCGGTGTGGGCGTCAGCGCCCCCGAGAAAGTTGGGCGTGACGCCGGCGAGATCTGCGGTATCGGCACCGTCGGGGTCACCGCCACCGACGACGTGGACGCCCTGGTCTCGCTGCGCCCCGATGCCCTCGTCCACTATGGGCCGACGGCCGCCCACGCCGGCGACAACATCGCACTGATGAGCACCTTTCTCCGAGCCGGCATCGACGTCTGCTCGACGGCGATGACCCCGTGGGTCTGGCCGGCGATGGCCCAGAATCCGCCGTCGTGGGTCGACCCCGTCACCGAGGCCTGCGACGAGGGCCAGGCGTCGTGCTTCACCACCGGTATCGACCCTGGCTTCGCCAATGACCTCTTCCCGATGACCCTCATGGGGCTGTGCGGGGAAGTCCGCTCCGTGAAGGCACTCGAGATCCTCGACTACATCAACTACGAGGGCGATTACGAAGAGGAGATGGGGATCGGCCGACCGCCCGAATTCACTCCGTTGCTCGAGCACACCGACATCCTGATCATGTCGTGGGGTGCCACCGTGCCGATGATCGCCCACGCAGTGGGGATCGAGCTCGACCGGATCACGACCACGTGGGAGAAGTGGGTCACCCACAAACCGATCACGACCGCCAAAGGCGTCATCGATCCGGGAGCTGTCGCCGCCATCCGCTTCACCATCAATGGCATCTTCCACGGTGAGACGCGCATCGGTCTCGAACACATCAATCGGGTGGGCACCCACGCGGCCCCTGATTGGCCCCGCGGGACGCAAGACGACGTCTATCGCGTCGAGATCGAGGGATCGCCGTCGATCACCCAAGAGACGGCGTTCCGGTTCACCGACGGCAGCGGCCGCGATGCGGCTGCAGCCGGCTGCCTCGCCACCGGGCTTCGTGCACTCAACGCGGTCCCGGCAGTGAACAACCGACCCCCGGGATGGGTCACCGCGCTCGACCTCCCGTTGATCCCGGGCGCCGGCACGATTCGCTGAACCACCGAACCGGGGCTTCTCCACGGACCGGCGCACACGGTGAGCGGGTCAGAGCGAGGCCCCGGGGGCTGCTGATCGGCGCCCCCGATCGAGCACCCCGGCGCGACGGGGCCCGGACCACCCCCTGGCGCTCAGGCTGGCCCAGGCATCTGCCGATACTTGAACTCCATGCGCCTGCCGAGCCGTCCACCAGGGGGGACGTACCCATGATCAGGCCTTTGTCGCGCTCGGAGACGAGGAGGGTGGCGGAACTCCAACTGGCCCTCAAGGAGATCGACGACGCCATGAAGAACCTACGGGCGCGACGCCTCGAAGCCCAGGACGAACTGAACTCCTTGATGCCGACTGAATCGCCCTAACCGAGGCGCGAACAGCCCAATGGGAAGAGCCCGATGGTGACGATCCGCAAGAAGCCCAAGCAGGAGACGCCCGGTGACCGGTGGCACGGTCGACCGGTCCTGTCCGCGCTCTTGAGCGGGGCGATCATCGTCATCCCGATCACCCTCTCCATTGTTGCGGCGACGATCACCGCCCACCTCCTTCCGAGGCCACACACCACGGTGTCTTTGGCGGGTTGGTGGGTCGCGGTGCTCGTGGTACCGACCGTCGTGCTCTTTGCCACGGATCGACTTGCCCGGCGGGCGTTGCCGTTGGTGGTTTTGTTGAAGATGACGATGGTGTTCCCCGACCGAGCGCCCAAGCGCTTGGCCGTGGTCCGCAAGTCGGGAAGCACCCGGAACCTCGCTCGGCGTGTGGAGGAAGCCAGGACGCAAGGAATCGAAGATGAGCCCGTCGTGGCGGCCGAGAAGATCCTCGCGCTGGCGGGGGCGCTCAACGCACACGATCGTCACACACGCGGCCACGGCGAACGGGTGCGTGTCTTGACCGACCTCATCGCGGAAGAACTCGAGCTCCCCACCGCCGACAGGGACCGACTGCGGTGGTCCGCGCTGCTCCATGACATCGGCAAGCTGGCGGTGCATCCCCTTACCCTGAACAAGCCCGGCAAGCTGGATCACTACGAGTGGGAGATCGTCAAGAACCACCCCCTCGAAGGCGCCCGACTGACCGCCCCTTTGGCAGGCTGGCTCGGGGAGTGGGCGAACACCATCGCCGAGCACCACGAGAAGTACGACGGGACCGGATATCCCTACGGGCTCAAGGGCGAAGAGATCTCGCTCGGCGGTCGCATCGTGGCCGTCGCCGACTGCTACGACACCATGACGACCGTCCGGAGCTACAAGACGGCGATGAGCCCCAAAGCGGCTCGGGCCGAACTCGCCGCCTGTGCCGGCTCGCAATTCGACCCGAGGGTCGTCCGCGCCTTTCTCGACGTCTCCATCCCGCGCCTACGACCCGTGACCGGGCCTTTGGCGTGGCTCGGCTCACTGCCGTTCGTGGGCAGCATCCCCCAGCTCGGTTCAACCGTGGCCGTGCTCGGGCGAGTAGGGGCGGCCTCCCTCGTCGTCTCGGGAGCGGTCACGACGGGTGCGTTGAAGGCCGCACCCACGGTGACCGCCGGACCGCCTTCGATTCAAGCCGCGCCCCC
>JADGOL010000032.1 GCA_017882995.1 Acidimicrobiales bacterium
GATGCCAACGGCACCCAACTGCGGGTGACGCCGGTGGACGAGATCCGGACGGCTCCCTACACCGTGCTCGGGTGGGTCGTCGACGACATCGTGGCGACGGTGAAGTCCTTGGGTGCTGCGGGCGTCACCTTCGAGCGATTCGCCGGCATGGATCAAGACGACACCGGTGTGTGGGTGTCTCCGAGCGGAGCGCGTGTGGCGTGGTTCACCGACCCCGACGGCAACGTTCTGTCGGTGACCCAGGCCCGGTGACCCAGGCCCGGTGACTCAGCGTCGGGGCATCTTGATGGCGCGGTCGGCGATGATGTTCTTCTGCACCTCGGTCGTTCCCGCACCGATCGAGGTGTAACGCTGCCACACGTAGTTGTGGCTCCAGTGACCTTTGTCCACGGCGTCGGGACCACCGCGCGCCAAGACACCCGTCGCGCCCAGGATGTCGACGCCGAGCTCGGCGATGGTCTGTGAGAGGTAGCTCCACTGCAGCTTGGCCAGAGGCACCTCGGGCCAATTCTTCTCACCCTTCAAGATCTTCGAGAGTGCCCGGGCGTTCAACAGGCGGGTGAGCTCGAGTTGGGTCCACAGGCGGGCGATCCGATCCCGGATACCGGGGTCGTCGAGTGCTTCGGGATTGTTCTTGCGCGCCGTCGCGATGAGGTTGTCGAGCTCGATGCGCATCGACACCGAAAGTCCCGACGTGCCGACCCTCTCGTTGGCGAGCGTTCCCATGGCCACGTTCCAACCCTGGTTCTCTTCGCCGAGTCGGTAGGCGGCGGGAACACGCGCCCCGTCGAAGTTCACTTCGCAGAACAATTCTCCGCCGGTGATATCGCGGATCACGTTGACTTCGATGCCCGGCAACTCCATGTCGATGATGAGTGCAGTGATCCCCTCGTGCTTGACCCCGCGTTCGATGGCGGTGGGATCCGTTCGTACGAGGAACAGGCCCCACTTGGCGAGATGAGCTGTCGAGATCCAGATCTTGCGCCCGGTGACGACATACTCGTCACCGTCGAGGACGGCCAGGGTACGGAGGTTGGCAAGGTCGGAACCGGCTTCGGGCTCCGTGAACCCCTGACACCAGTGGACATCCGCGTTGAGGATCCCCGGGAGCCATAGCTGCTGCTGTTCCTCGGTGCCCCAGCGGAGGATCATGGGGCCGATCTGCCACAGACCGTTGGCGTTGTAGATGCCCGGTGTCTTGGCCCGAGCCATCTCTTCGGAGTAGATGGTGTTCTGCATCACCGTTGCCTCTCGGCCTCCCCAGGCCTTGGGCCAGTTGATCGCCGCCCACCGGCCCCCGTGGAGGCACCGCTGCCACGCCTGACGGCGCAGCATGGTGCGGCGGTCGGGGTTGTTCTCGTCGCCGATCTCCCCCGATGCCATGAATTCCGGCAGGTTGGCGTCCAGCCACTCGCGCAGCTCGGCTCGGAAAGCGTCGTCCTCGGCGGTGTAGGAGAAGTCCACGGTTCCCTCGGTGCTTCAGGACGTCAGTGCTTCAAGACGTCGGGGTTCACGATGTTGCGCGGCGAGGCACCCGCCAGGAGGCGGCACAGGTCGTCCGCGATGGTCTGGGTGTGGTTGACCTCGGTGTTGTAAGTGGCACCGCCGATGTGCGGGGTGAGCACGACGTTCGGGAAGGTCGTGAGCGGGTGGTCGGTGGGAAGGTGTTCGCCCACGAAGTGGTCGAGCCCTGCCGCGCTCACTTTCCCCGATCGCAGTGCGGCCACAAGCGCGTCGCCGTCGTGGAGCTGGGCACGCGCCGTGTTGAGGAAGACGACACCGTCGCGCATGGCCGAGAACTCAGCAGCCCCGATCATCCCCGCCGTCTCCTCGGTGACCGGGGCGTGCAGCGACACCACGTCGGCTACCTCAAGGAGTTGCTCGAGGCTGTAGGTGGCGTCGGCAGCGTAAGGGTCATAGGCGACGACGTTCATGCCGAGGCCTTCGAGGCGCCAGCGAAGGGCGCGCCCCACGGCTCCGAGCCCGACGAGACCGGCGGTCCTGCCCGCCAGCTGCCAGGCTCGGAAGCGCTGGTAGGGGATGGTCCCGTCCTTGTAGACCTCGCCGGCGCGGACATCGTGGTCCGCGCCCAGCACGCCACGTGTGGCGGCAAAGAGGAGAGCCACCCCGATCTCGGCGACCGCGTCGGCATTGCGAGCAGGAGCCCGCAACACCGGCACACCGGCCGCCGTGGCCGCGTCGATGTCGACGTTGTTGGGATCACCGCGGGTGCTCGCCACCGCCACGAGAGGGAGGTCGAATACTGGCCCGGCACAGCGGTCGGCTTCGACCATGAGGATGGTGGCGCCTTCGTCCGAGGCCCTCTCCGCCAGCTGCTCGGCGTTGTAGATGCGTAGAGGTTGGTGGTCGATCCACGGGTCGATGACGAGGTCGGCGAGCTCACGCAGCAACTCGACCCCGGGACCCCGAACCGGGGTGGTCACAAGCGCCCGAGGGCGGGTCCGATCCATCGATCCTCCTTGGGGCGCCGAACTCATTCATAATGGCCGATCATGACGGTCGTGTCAGGTTCGGTCACGGTAGGCATCGACATCGGGACGACGGCGGTGAAAGCCGTCGCCGCCGACGAGACAGGGGCTGTCCTGGCCCGCGCCCGCATCCCGCACCGCCTCATCACGCCGGCCCCGGACCAGCTCGAACACGACGCCGGGCAAGCGTGGCGGCGAGGTCCCATGCGCGCGCTCGCCCTGGTGACAGAAGGCATCGACGAGCTTGCCGGGGTGTGTGTCACGAGCATGGTGCCTTCTCTCGCCGCCGTCGACCGCCGCGGCATCCCCCGGTCGCCGGGCCTCCTCTACGGCGACGCGCGCGGTCGGGAGATCGCCGGACCTGATGCCGGTGACACGGACTCGGTCATGCCCGATGCCGGGGGATTCGTGCGTTGGGCCGTGCGCGAAGTGCCCGGAGCCCACGGCTACTGGCCCGCGCAGGCGGTGGCCAATTATGCGTTGGGTCGCGTCCCGGCCATCGACACTGGCACCGCCATCTGCATGGGCTCGATGCGGACCGGGAACCACTGGAACGACGACGTGTTGACCAAGTTCGGCGTCACGCCGCAGCAACTCCCCGTGGTCGTCCCCATGGGGCAGCCGGCGGGGACGGTCACGGGCTCAGACGCTGTGCTCGCGGCGGGGACCGTCGACGCGTTGTGTGACCAGATCGTCTCGGGTGCCACGCAGTCCGGCGACGTTCTCGTGATCTTCGGGGCGACGCTCATCGTGTGGGCCGTTGTCGACGACTGGATCGAGGCCCCGGGATTGTGGACGCTTCCCCACACCGTGGCCGGCAAGGTGCTCGTGGGCGGCCCGAGCAACGCCGGGGCGCTCTTCGTGGACTGGGCCCGTGCCATGCTCGAGGGCGCCAAACGCCCCACGGCACGCCGGCGATCGTCGGGGGTCGAAACCGTGGGCACGGCTGTCGAGCCCAAACGCCGCGGTGACCCCGAGCGCGTGCCGGTGTGGACGCCGTACCTGCGCGGCGAGCGTGCTCCGTACCACGACACCACCCTGCGAGCCGGCCTCCACGACCTCGACATGACCCATGACGCCGAGGCGGTGGAGCGCGCCGCCTACGAGGCGAGTGGGTTCGTCATCCGGCACATGCTCGACCGAGCCGGAATCACGGCCCGTCGCGTGGTGGCGAGTGGCGGCGGCACCCACGTCGTTGCTTGGATGCAGGGCGTCGCCGACGCGAGTGGCCTTCCCGTCGACACCGTGGGGGTGGCCGAGGGATCGGCTCTCGGCGCGGCTTACATCGCTCGCTGGACGGCGGGTCTCGAAACGTCGCTCGACGGTGCCGAGCGATGGGCGAGCGTGGGACGACGGGTGGAGCCTGATGAGCGTTGGGCCGCTGCTGCCTCGGAGCGTTACGCGCGTTTCCTCGCATTCAGCCCGGACACCTGACCTGACACCCAACCGGACACCTGAGACGCTTCGCCGCCCGGTTGGGAGTGGCCGGGGTGCTCTGCCATGCTGTGGAAAGGAGGTGGAGCGGTGAGCCCCAAGTCTCATGAACATGACGACGACATCGCGGCTGAGGGCGACGACTGGGTCTTTCCCTTCGAAGCCGAGCTCCACGCCTTCGCTCCGGGCCTGCACGAGGCCCAGAACGCCTGGATGGCACAGATCGACTCCCTGCGCGCCCCGGACCGCAAGACTCACGAGCTCATCCGCATGGTGTGCACGGTCATCATCCGGAACCCACCAGGGGTACAACGCCACGCCATGCTGGCGGCGGAGGTGGGTGCCACGTGGGAGGAGATCGCCGGCAGCATCGTGTTGACCGAGCCGGCGTTCGGGCTCCTTCGGGTGGTCGAAGCACTTCCCTGGGCTCGTCGCGGTTGGGAA
>JADGOL010000234.1 GCA_017882995.1 Acidimicrobiales bacterium
GAAGTCCTTGTCACCGGTGAGGCTTCCGACGGCCTCTTTGGCTTTGCCCTTCACCTGGTCGGTCTTTCCAGCCATCCTGCACCACCTCCTTCGTCATGAACCCGGCGCCGAGCTCGGATCGCCGTGAACCCCACTTCCTACTGTGGCGCAGGCGTCTCAGGTCTCACTAGGAGCGATGGTCCTCCCGGGCCGCTGGATACCCCTCGATTCGAGGGGATCAGGGAAGAGGCCAGTCGGCCTGCCCAAGGACGACCGCGTCTTTCGGGTGGCGGCGAATCCCGCCAGAGGCTGACCGCATGACAAGGAGTAGTTGATGGCACTCTCGATGTGGTCGACCACGGACCATCGGCCCTGGCATTCGAGGCGTTCCCGGCCAACAATGGCGCCAGGGAGATTCCGCGTGTCCATGAGTCGGATCGGGGCAGGATCATCGCCACCGACGACCGGGGTGAAGACGAGGAGGCCAAACATGACTGACGATGAAGGCCAGGCCAAGTGGAATGTCGCCGAGTGGCACGGCAAGATGCTGGTGGATCGCAACGGCGAGAAGATTGGCAAGCTGCAAGACGTTTATGTCGACGTCGAGACCGACGAACCTCAGTTTGCCACGATCAAAGAGGGCTTTATCGGCCGTCACTTGACGTTCGTGCCGTTGGCCGGAATTCAGGTTGGTCCGGATGATCTACAGGTCACAGCGACCAAGGAGCAGGTTCGGTCGGCGCCAGAAATCGAGATGCACGGCGAGGAGCTATCTCAGGCGGACGAGTCAACGCTCTATCACCACTTTGAGATGAACTACACGCCGATCACCACCGAGAGCGGACGTCGCCTCGCCCGCCGCTGAGGATCGGGCGTTGGTGCTATGGAAGTAGGATCACCCAGCTGACCGGAGCGTCCGGCGCAGACCAATGTCGCCCAAACGGTCTTATCCATGAATGCGACGATCACCGCGATGATGAACACGACCACCGCGATCAGGGCGAACACCTGAACTGCGCTGGCGCTGGCGTTGACGAGAATGGCAAGCATCCGGGGCGCCTGTTTTGTAGGTGATGATGAGGACGTGGCCGGGTAAGTAGATCACTCGGTCCGTTCGGAGTTCTCGTCAGGCTGTTCGGTGACCTCTTCGCGATCTGCCGGGCGTTCGCGATGACGCAGCCGAGCCCGAGGGCGAGCACGACGATGGAGACCTCCCACATCGTGTTGAAGGCGAAACCGACAAGGCCACAGAGCAGAGCGACGGACAGGACCACCACCACGGCGCCCGGGACTCTGCGCTCACGGAGCAACCAGGAAATGCGCCGGGATCCGAACATGACCTGCTCAGAGGATAGGAGCGGATTCTCTGGACCTCTGAAGGTGACCACCCAGATCCACGAGGGCACCAACCAGATCCAACGGGTCGTGATCGCCAAGCGGCTCGTCGGCGAGCTCCTTCGGCCTGCCCGGAGGTGGGTCCTGCCGACCGCGCGGGCTACCGTGTTTCGTGCTTGAGAATCGTCGTCCGTTGGTTCGTCTGGAATGCCAGTTCTCGCCCTCCAGCACGAACTGCACAAGGCTACAAGGGCAAGCACCGTCGACGACGACACCCCGTCGACTACCAAACCCTGTCGACCGAGACGTTTGGTTGCCGAGCGAGTTCCGCAGTGTCCGGTACCTAGGATCGGCCCCGTGATCATGTGCCCACCACAATGTGGCCCGGATCGGGCACTGGCACCGTCGTGACGGACCGGGTTGCGATGGGCAGCGCAGCGGGGACACTCGAGGCTTGGCTCTTCGATCTCGACGGAGTGCTGACCGACACCGCCTCGGTCCACGCCGCCGCCTGGAAGAAGACTTTCGACGAGTTGCTCGCTCGTCGGGCCGGTCCAGGGGTTCCGTTGACACCCTTCGACTCCATCGCCGACTACGAGCAATTCGTGGATGGCAAGCCTCGCCTCGACGGTGTCCGCTCCTTCCTCGAATCCAGGGACATCCACCTGGCCGAGGGTGGGCCGGGCGACGCGTCCGACCGCGAGACGGTGAACGGCGTCGGGCGACGGAAGAACGAATTGGTGCTGAGCATGATGGCGGAGGTCGGCGTCGTCGCGTTCCCAGGGTCGGTGGCTCTTGTCCGGGCGCTGCGAGGTGCTGGGCGACGGGTGGCCGTCGTCTCGGCCAGCGAGAACTGCGCAGCTGTCCTCGACGCGGCCGGAATCACCGACCTCTTCGATGTCCGGGTCGACGGACTGGTCACCTCCGAGCACGGATTGGCGGGCAAACCCGCCCCCGACACGTATCTCTTCGCGGCCCGGCAACTGGGCACCGAGCCCAGTAACGCTGCGGTGGTAGAGGATGCCCCGGCCGGGGTCGCGGCGGGGCGAGCCGGGCGATTCGGGCTCGTCGTCGGAGTGAGCCGTGGCGCCACGGCGGACGAGCTGCTCCGGTCGGGAGCCGACGTCGTCGTGTCCGATCTGGCCGAGCTGTTGGACACCGGGTCGCCCTGACATCCGCCCGATGTCTCGGGACGAACGGCTCTAGGCAGCCTGTCCCCGGGTCGCCATAGTTGAGCCATGTGGATTGATCAGCGCGGGTCGGAGATCCTCCCGGTACCCGAATGCTTGCGATTGCTGGCCGTGGCAGCCAGGGAGGACCACATCGGTCGGTTGGCGGTGACCGACGGGGAGACCCCCTTGGTCATTCCGCTGAACTTCACGTTCCACGACCGCGGCGTGCTGGTCCGGATCGGTCCTGGTCTGTTGTCCGAGTTGGTTCCGAGCTCGTTGGTCTCCTTCGAGGTCGACCGAGTGGAGCCAGACTGTCACCAGGCCTGGAGCGTCTTGGTTAGAGGACTGGCGTCCACCCTCGCACCCGCCGACATCCCATCCGACGCGAGCGCCGTGCCACAGCCCTGGGTGCCCGAACCTGGTGAACAGGTGATCTTCATCCGCCCGGATGTGGTCACCGGACGTCGCTTTGGCCTCGTGGCCCGAGTTGAGTCTGACGCTCTGGGCTCGCCCGGCGTTCACCCCGTGTGACCGGGTCGCACACAGAAGATCCCAATCGAGGTCCAATAGCTCACGTCATCCTCGACCGGAGTCCGGTCCCTTTCCTCTTGGTCGCTGTTACCTGAACGGCAGGACTCTGTCGAGTCGCGGCGACATTCCTGACGAACACCGCCCCGGCCCGCCAAGTCGCCGACCATGTCGGGCGCCTGGGCAATGCGGCGAAGGACGTGTGGCGGTGAATCCGGACCGACTTCTCGTCGAGGCCTTCTCGGGTACGGGGGAACGTCATGTGCCGAGGTCCCCGAACGCTCAACCTTCGGTGATGGTCCCCCCTGCGAGCAGGGCCAGCTCCGCGTTCTGGAGATGAGGCTCGTGGTCGGCGTCGGCTCGGGCTGCGGTCGCCGATGGGATGAAGATCGCTGCGACCACGGCCACGACTGTCATGGCGGCGAGGAACGCGAATCCCGTCGTGTAGCCCGATGCCAGGGGCCGGCCATGGATGCCGAGCTCGGACGTGACGATGCTCGACATGACCGCCGCCCCGATGGCCCCACCGATGGTCCGGATGTTGGCGTTCATCCCGCTGGCGACGCCGGTCTGCTCGGCGGGCACCGCCTGGACGATGAGGTTGGACATGGCGGAGAAGGCCAGACCCAGACCGACCCCGAGCAGCGTGCTGGCGACATAGATCTCCCATGCCTGGGTGTGGGCGAAGGCCAACATGAGATACGCGCCGGCGGAGACGATGGACCCGATGATGACCGCGGATTTGGAGCCGATGGCGACTGCGATCCGGCCCGACAGCAACCCGAAAAGGAACATCGTCACGGTCAGGGGTAACAGGAACAACCCCGACTGGATGATGTCGGCCCCGAACCCGTAGCCGGCTGATCTCGGCGTCTGGAGGAACTCGGGAAGGAAGGCCATGACCGAATACATGCCGATCCCGAAGAGAAAGGCGACGAGGTTGTTGGTCCACACGGCGGGGACCCGCATCATTGTCATGTCGATCAGTGGCTGGCGCGATCGCGACTCCACCAATACCCACGCCGCACCGATCACGATCGCCACCGCCACAAGTCCGATGACCTTGTCCGACCCCCATCCCCATGTGGGGGCCTGGCTGACGCCCAAGAGGAGGGCGACCAACCAACCCGACAGCAAGACAGCTGCCAGCCAGCTGATCCGCCCCGGGGTCCTCACCGGCGACTCGGGGACGAACAGTTGCGCGCACACCGCGGCGATCACAGTGATGATCAACGGGATCCAGAACAGCCAGTGGTAATCGAGATGCTTGACGATCGGCCCGGCGAGGACGATCCCCGCACCACCCCCGACCGCCGCCATGGCGGCCACGACACCCACTCCGGTGGCCACCTTCGTCGACGGGAACTCGTCCCGGATGATCCCGAAGGACAGCGGCAGGACCGCACCGCCGATCCCCTGGACGACCCGGCCCAGGATGAGCAGACCAATCGATTGCGACAGTCCGGCCATCACGGACCCGAGTGCGAGGGCCGACAGGGTGACCACGAGCATCCGTTCCTTGCCGACCATGTCGCCCACCCGCCCGAGTATGGGCGTGAAGATCGAAGCGGACAGAAGATAAGCGGTCAACACCCAGGTCACAGTGCTCTGGGACGTGTGCAGGTCGTGTTGGATCGTCGACAGGACCGGCAACACGAGTGACTGCAGGAGCGCGTACGCCGACACTCCGAGAAGAAGGACGGTGAACGTGGCCCGGTAGCTCGCCCGATCGAGGGATCGGGTCACCTCGGCCCTCGGCTCGATTTCGTCAATGCTCGATTCCGTCGTTGATGGTCAGGTCGATCAAACCGACGAGGGTCGATCAATTCGATCAAATCGTCGGTCGGTGCGGTGACCGCTCCGGTGGCCCCGGCCACTATAAACGGAACAGATACTCCGTCTTCGGGCCCCTCGTCTTCCGGTCGTCTTCCGGCGCCCTGCACCCGGGGACTGGTTAATACAAACTCTGATACAATAGGACCGTGGCGCAAATGGACCTCGAAGAGCTCGTGGACCTCGACCCCGAGTCTCCGGAGGCCCCTTTCGAACAGGTCAAGGAGCAGATCGCCGCCGCCATCGAGACCGGGAGCCTCCAGCCCGCCGACCGGCTCCCGACGGTGCGACAACTGGCGACAGATCTCGGCTTGGCCGCCAACACGGTGGCTCGTTCGTATCGCGAATTGGAGCTGGCCGGAATGCTCGAGACCCGCGGCCGACACGGGACCTTCGTCGCGACCAGGTCGTCACCGACCCGGAAGCTCGCAGCCGGGGAAGCCAGAGCCTTCGTCCGACGCATGCACGAGCTTGGCATCGGGAACGAAGAGACTCTCGCCATCGTTCGCCGGGAGACCGATCGTCTGGGAGCGCCGCGAGCGCCGCGCCGGAAGTAGGTGCGCCCGAGGCCGGTACCGCCTCTTCGATGAGAGTCGTGTCGACCGTGCCGGTGGCCCATTGAGGGTCGAGCGTGTGGCGGCCTGGTGGTGCGTATACCATTTGACCTGGACGTGGCCATCAGGCGGTCGGCGCGTCCCCGGGTTGGTTCTCCTTTTTCGGCTCGGCAGGGTGGGTTTGTGGGGGTCGAGGTCCATGTCCAAATCCGTCGGCATCGAATCAGCTTCGATGGAAGGTCTTTGTCGCTCCGCTGGGCGCGTGATCGAGTGCGCACCGTGAGATTTCACCGGCTCAAGCTCGGCGGGGTCGTCGCTGTCGCCTGCTCGGTCGTCGCCGGGTCGGCACTGATCGGGGTGCCCCCCAGCTCGGCCGCGGGCGCGGGTTCCGATGTCATCAGCGCCGTTGCAGGTGGTGGGGCGACCCCGGGCATCGGGAGCGGGGTGGCGAGCCTCTCGGCCTCCCTCGGGTCCCCGGTGGCGGGGGTCTTCGACGCGCACGGCAACGTGGTCTTCGCCGACCAGAACAACAACGTCATCCGCGTGGCGGCCGCCTCCTCCGGCACGTTCTGGGGCCACGCCATGACCGCCGGCCACACCTACACCATCGTGGGCAACGGCATCGCCGGGGACATCGGCGACGGGAGCAACAATCCCCTCACCGCCGCGGAGCTCTCCGACCCCAACGGCGTCGCTGTCGACGCGCTGGGTGACCTGGCCATCACCGACTCCGGCAACGACGCCGTCCGTTTCGTGGCAGCCGTCGGGGGCTTCCGCTACGGACAGCAGATGGCGGCGGGCAAGATCTACACGATCGCCGGCGGAGGGCAAGAGGGTGACATCACGCCCGGTGGTTCGACGTTCTCGGCGGGGCTCACGTCACCTGACGGCGTGGCCTTCGACGCTCAGGGCGATGTCATCGTGGCGGACACCGGCAACGACCTCATCCGACTCATCCCCGCTGTGGCCCGGACCGTCTTCGCCATGGCCGTCCAACCCGGAAGCATCTACACGATCGCCGGCAACATGAACTACGGGTACACCGGCAACGGTGGGCCCGGGCCCTCGGCCCAGCTCCAGCTCAATACCTTCGACGGCGTGGCGATCGACTCCAAGGGCGACGTCGTGTTCTCCGACGTCGACAATCAGGTCGTCCGCTTCGTGGCCGCGGCCACCGGCACCAGCCTGGGCCGGGCGGTCAAGGCCGGCGACATCTACACCCTCGCCGGGACCGGGCCCAACGCCGAGGGATTCAAGGGCAACAAGAAGCCGGCCACCAAGGCCTGGCTCGACACACCCCAGGGCGTCGCTGTCGACCCGGCCGGCAACGTCTTCATCAGCGACTCGCTCAACAACGTGATCCGCGTCGTGCCCGCCGCGAAGGGAACCCTTGACGGCATCGCGGTGAAGGCCGGGGATATCTACACCATCGCCGGCAGCGGCAAGGCCGGGTACTCCGGGAACGGGGGACCGGCCACCGCGGCGGCGCTCAACGGCCCTGCCGGGCTGAGCATGGGCCCTTCGGGGCACCTTCTCGTGGCGGACAACGGGAACAACGTCCTCCGTCAGATCACCGGCACGGTCCTCCCGCCCCCGACCGTGGCCGCGGTGAAGCCGGCCTCGGGACCGATCTCGGGCGATCGCAAGGTGACGCTCATCGGCACCGCCCTGGTGGGTGTGACCGCGGTCATGTTCGGTGCGAAACCGGCGCTGACCTTCACGGTGAAGTCGGCCAGGAAGATCATCGCCTACTCTCCGACCGCCACCATCGGGAAGGTCACGATCACGGTGATCGCCCCGACCGGCACGAGCGTGGCGGGCGCGGTCGACACCTATACCTACCTGATCTCCGCCGCAGTCAAGAAGCACCAGCACAAGCGCTGACCGACCCCGGCCCGAACGCAACGCCCCGGCGGGTCTTTTCGTAGTTAGCGGTCAGCGGTCAGCGGTTATTGGTTAGCGGTTAATGGGTAGCGGTTAGTAGTCAGCTGCGGCCGGCGAACTGCGCCAACCAAGGCGCGGTGGCGGCCAGGAGCTCGTCGGTCATGGCGACCACGTGCTCGTAGGGGAGAGAGCCGGCCATCGGATCGGCGAGCATGGCTTCGAGGGCGGTCGTCCGGTCCCCTGAGACCGCCGCGTCCACCGTCAACTCCTGCGAGCTCACGACCCGTCGGAGGTGCTCGCCGAGGAACGAGGGCACCCTGGCCCGGTCCCGGGGCCGGACCCCATCGGCACCAGCCGCGACCATGCACTCCACGACGACGTCGCCATCCAGGTTGTCGACCTGGCCGGTGTTGGGGATGTTGGCGGGCATCACCTTCTCCTCACCGGTCACGAGCCCGTCGAGCAGGGGAGCCACGAATTCTCCCGACGGCCACGTGGGGATCGTCTCGGCCGCCAACAGATCGGCCATCTCCGAATCGTCGTCGGCCTTGTCGGACTGGTGGCCGTGGATGCCGTAATGGTGGACGGCCCAATCACGTCCGTAGTCCGACGCCGCGGTCACGAACCCGGGAAAGAACTCGACCACGTGGGTGTCGGAGGACCCCGGGAGGACGCCGAAGCGTTCGAAGAGCTCGAACTTGACCTTGTTGTTGGCCAGGATGTCGGCCTTCGACCATCCGTGCTCGGGGTCGACCATCTTGTAGTGCATCGGGCCCGGGGGGTCCATCCACAGTGGCCCCGAAAGGTCGATGTCGCCGGCGAGCGCACCGCGCAGCATCTCGAACCCGTCTCGATCGCCGATGCGGAGCGAGGTCACCAAGGGGAGATGGTTGACGCCCGCCACCACCGGGTCGACCGACGTGAAGTCGGCGTCGAAGAGCAGGCTGAGGACGAACTTGAGACCCACGATCTCCGCACACAGTCCGACCGTCTTGATCGAGGTCTCGCGTGTCACGGCCCGACACAATGCCGTGAGGGGGTTGCTCACATTGACGAGCAGCGCGTCGGGGCAGCACCGTTCCATGGCCCGCGCCACCGCCAGGATGACGGGCACGCTACGCAGCGCCCGAGAGATCCCTCCCGGCCCGACACTGTCACCGACGGTCTGCCGGATCCCGTAGCGCGACGGGATCTCGATGTCGTGGCGCATGCTGGCGAACCCCCCGACCGAGAAGGTGGCGACTACGTATTCGGCGCCACTGAGTGCATCGTCGATGTCGGTGGTGGCCCGTGCAGTGAGTGGGATCCGCCGGCGCTCGGCCACGTGCTCGACGACCTTGAGTGCCGGCGGCAGGGAGTCGGGGTCGAGGTCGTAGAGGACTATCTCGGCGTCGGCCAGCGCGGGGGTGTTGGCGAAGTCCACCGTCAGCTTCGGTGTCCAGTGGGTGCTTCCTCCACCGACGACTGTGATCTTGGCGGCCATCGGGGCGACGATACCCCGCACCGGCCGGGACCGTACCGGCGCGTGCCCGCAGGCCCTCCCCTACAGTGCGGCCATGTCCGAGACCCGGCAACGGACCGTCGATCATCTGGAAGTCACCGTGCATCCCGACTCCCGCGCTCTGGCCCGGGCCGCCGCCGACAGGGCCGCCGGGGTGCTGCGCGACGCGGTGGCGGCCAAAGGTGTCGCCCATGCCATGTTCGCCACCGGGAATTCGCAGCTGGAATTCGTCGACGCGCTGGTGACCGACACTCCCGACATCTCGTGGTCCGACGTTGTCGTCTTTCACATGGACGAGTACGTGGGAGTAGGGCCTGATCACCCGGCCGGGTTCCAACGGTGGATCCGGGAGCGGATCAGCGACCGCGTCCATCCCCGCCATGCCCACTACATCGACGGGCTGGCCGATCCCGACGTCGAGTGCGGGCGCTACGCCGATCTCTTGGAGAAGAACCCACTCGATATCTGCTGCCTCGGCATCGGGGAGAACGGCCATCTTGCCTTCAACGATCCTCCTGTGGCCGACTTCGACGACCCTCTCGACATGAAGGTGGTCGAGCTCGACCGCGAATGCCGGCTCCAGCAGGTCAACGAGGGCCATTTCCCCGACGTCGACTCGGTGCCGCGCCTCGCACTCACCGCCACCATCCCCGCACTCCTCCGGGCCCGCACCGTCCTCGCCATCGTGCCCGAGTCGCGCAAGGCCGCCCCGGTCCGCGCCGCCATCACCGGCCCGCTGTCGACGGCGTGCCCGGCCTCTTACCTACGAACCCAGGACAACGTGACGCTCTTTCTCGATCCCGGGTCGGCATCGCTCCTCGGGTGGTGATCGAGTGGTGATCGGGTGGTGATCGGGTGGTGATCGAGTGAGGACCCTCGGCGCGACCAGGTCGGTCGGCGCGCTGCCGATCGTCGCGCTGAGCCTGGCGCTGGTCCTGGGGCTGGCCGCGTGCGGGGCGAGCGGGGTGAGCGGATCACGGACCACAACGCCGACAGCGCTGGGCGCAGACCACCGGTGCATCGTGGGGGGATCCGGGTCGGCTCCCCGGGTGGCGTGGGCGCAACTGCGCAACCCGATCCTGAGCGAGTCCGACGCGGGGGTGAAGGACCAGGCCCTCGTGTGGTCCGGCGGTGAGTGGCACATGCTCTTCAGCTACGTCACCGACGACGTCACCACCAAGGGCGCCGAACAATGGAACATCGCCTCGGCCACCAGCCCCGACCTCTCGCACTGGTCGGCACCATCACCCTGGCCCGTCCAGGCCGGCGTGGACGGTGTGGCTTCGCCCGACATCGTCCGCAGGCCGTCGGGAACCTTCGTCGCCACCTACGACTCGAACCCCGACGTGGCGACGGGCGCGCAGTCCAAGCTCTACTACCGGACCTCGACCGATCTCGCCACGTGGTCGGCGCCCGAGCCACTGGCGCTCGACCTCCACCCCGGACCCGGCGACCGGATGATCGATGCCGCGCTGGCTTGGACCGGGCACGGGCTGATCCTCGGGTACAAATACGGGACCGCCACGGGATCTACGTCGCAGCATTTCGAGATCGGTTGGTCGCCGACCGGATCACTGCGCGGACCGTGGACGTCGGTGGGACGCCCCGATGTCGTGGTCGACGGAGACACCGTCGAGAACCTGGAATTCGTCGCCGTGGCAGGCCGCTGGCACCTGGTGGCGACGTCGAACACCTTCGACCAGCCGTGGATGTTCACCTTGTCGGGCGACCCGACCACCCCGTCGTCGTGGCTCCACTGGACCCGAGCGAGGATGCTCGTCATCCCCGGACAGTCCTGGGACTCGGGGCCCGGCGTCTCGAGCGTCGGGTTCGAGCACGCCAATTCGGTGTTCCTCTGCGACACCGGCACCGGCACCGGCAGCGACAGCAGCACCGACTACTACTACGCCACCTATTCAGGCAGCGACGAGCTCACCCACTTCGGGGGGTGGGGTCACGCCGAGATCGGGATCGCCCGCAGCACCGACCTCGTCCACTGGCAGACTCCGGGCTGAACGGCGCCAAGTGACAGACGTGGCGGACCGCCCACCGACGAGACCCCTTCACCGACTCCCCACCGCATCGCCAGGCCCAATCCAATGGTCGAGGAACCTGAACGCCTCGACTCCGTGCCATTCGTGGATTCCCTCGAAGACGTCGTGGACGAGACGGTCGCCCGCGCCGTCAGACTCGTAGACGACACCCAACCGCTCGACTTCGGCCGCGGCCACGGTGGCAGGGAAGAGATCGTCGTGGGTGCCGGACTCGATGAGCAGTGGACGCGGGGAGATCAGCGCCCCGAGGTCCACGTGCTCGAGCTGGCCGAGCATCCCCGGGAGCACCTGGGAGCCGCACATGTTCCACGGCATCTTGTGCGACTCGGCCCACGACGAGAAGTAGCCACTCACCACCGCGGTGGCCACGCGTTCGTCGATCGCGGCCAGGAACAGCGTCACGGTGCCGCCGTAGGAGAGGCCCGCCATGCCGATCCGGGCCGGGTCCACGAGGGGGTGGCTCTCGAGGACGTCGAGGGCGCGTCCCAGGTCCCAGAGGTTCTCCGCCAGTGGGTTGAGCCCGGCCATCACGGCGTGGACGAGGTTGGTGTCGCACGCGTAGTGATCCTCGGGGTTCCAGTCGAGTCGCTCACCGAAGCACCGCATGTCCGGCGCGAGCACGACGTAACCGCGCTCAGCCAGCTGGTGCCCGTAGTCGGCGTTGGGGGTGCCGGTCCGCTCGAGCCCGCACGCCTCGGACTTCCCGGGTCCGTGGCCATGCGCGGCGAGCACGGCCGGGCCGGGCCCGACCCGACCGTGGGGAACGAGAAGAAACGCCGGCACCGACATCATCACCTCGGTGTCGAACACCACCTTGTCGCGCCGGTACCCGTCGCACTCGACCGACTCGAGGGTCTCGAGTCGCAGCGGGACGCGCTCAGGCATCGGCCCCAGGAGCGCGTCGAGGCGTGCCCGGCACCGACTCTTCCAGTCGGCGAGGACCTGTCGGTACTCGGAGTCGTCGGAGTGCTCGGAGTGCTCGGAGCCGGCGCTGGCACGGGTGGGCAGCGGGTCGACGTGCCGGGTCTCGCCGAGGCGAACCATCCACGAGTACCAGGGCGAGTAATTCCGGTCCGGCACGGGAAGCACGAAAGGCTCCTCCGCGGGCGACACGGGCGACACGGACGACACGGACGCGTCGGCGGGATCAGCCGGAGCCGACAAGAGGAGCCCAGGTCTGGACCGTGTGCCAACACGTCCCTTGGGGCTTTCCCGTGAAGGTCGGCACGCACAGCGGGGACGGCGGGTCGTTGTTGTAGAGCTCGACCACCTGGTACTGGGTCGGCCCCGCGTAGTTGTCGGGGCCGAAGGAGAGGGTGGGTGTGTAGGTGCCCGAGA
>JADGOL010000235.1 GCA_017882995.1 Acidimicrobiales bacterium
GGGCGGTGGGGGTGAGGCCCTCTCTGTTCGCCACATCCCAATGACCGATGATGACCGGCTTGAGTATCGAGTCATGATGCAAGGCCAGGTCGTAGATCCCCGCCCGGGCGATGGCCTTGGCGTGTTGTGCGAAGCCGGCGATGCCCGCCCCGGGCATCTCGAACTTCAGCGTCTGGCGTTTGATCGCCTCGATCATCCCCGACGGGTCGACCTCGAGCGCAGCCGTCACCAGGTCCCGGTAGAAGAGATGGTGGAGGTTCTCGTCGGCGGCGACCCGTTTCATGACTGTGTAGCCCTCGCCGTCGGGCAGGGCCTTGCCCGTGTTGTGGTGCGCGATGCGGGTGGCAAGCTCCTGGAGAGCGAGATAGGCGAAGGCGTCGGCGATGCTCGTGGGTTGGGGGGTCATGCCCCCGGTGACCTGGGCCATGCGGGCACGCTCCAGGGCCACCGGGTCGATGTGCCCGCTCATGATCAGGTAGTCCCGGATCACGATCGAGTGCCGTCCCTCCTCGGCCGTCCACCGTCTGGTCCAGTAGCCCCAGGCGCCGTCTCTTCCAAAGAGGTTGTCGATCGAGGCGAAGTAGTAGGGCAGGTTGTCCTCGGTCAGGAGGTTGACGAACAAGGCGCTGGCCACCCCGTCGGGCAGGAGGTCGTCGGAACCCGGGTCTCTCGGTGAGGGCGGGGCTCGCCACTCCAACAGATCGTGGGGGAACCACTCCTTCGCCATGCCCAGATGGCGGTCCACCAGGCGCTCTGCGGTCGGAAGAAGCTCGGCGAGCAACGTCGAGTCATCCACGATTCGGAACCCCTCTCTTCCCCCGCTGGTCGTCGCGGAGCCTCGAGACCCCGATCACGCTCCCGATGGGGATGTCGCGAGACATCGGGGACACCGGTCGCTCGTGAGCAGGCTAGTGCCCGGGCCATGCTCGATCCGCCAGCACCGGGCGCTGGCCTGGGCCTCGGTCCGGGCGGCTCGGGTCCCCGGGCAGTGGCAGAGTCTTCTCAAAGTCGATTCCGGAGGGAGACCAGATGCATGCCGTCGACGAGGAGTGGGAGCGGGCCGTGGCGATCGTGGCCCACCCCGACGACCTGGAATACGGCGCCGCCAGCGCCGTGGCGCGCTGGACCGGCCAGGGCAAGGAGGTCTCCTATGTCCTGGCGACGAGGGGCGAGGCGGGCATCGACGGCATGGCCCCCGAGGAGGCGGGCCCGCTGCGCGAGGAAGAGCAACGCCGCAGTGCCGCCCGGGTGGGGGTCGCCCACGTCGAATTCCTGGGTCATGCCGACGGCAGTGTCGAGCCCGGCCTGGCGTTGCGTCGCGATTTGGCCGGCGCGCTGCGCAGGTTGCGTCCCGACGTCGTCATGACCATGAACTTCGAGCTGACCTGGGGCGAGGGCGGGAGTGTCAACCACGCCGACCACCGTGCCGTGGGTCTGTCCACCCTCGACGCCTGTCGCGACGCCGCCAACCGCTGGATGTTCCCGGACCAGGGTGACCCGTGGCAGGGGATCAAGATCGTCTACGTGTCGGGGACCTCCACGCCCAGCCATTTCGTCGATGTGACGGCGACCATCGACGCGGGGGTGGCATCACTGCGTGAGCATCAGGCCTACATCGACGGCCTCGGCACCGACTTCAACCCTGACGAGTTCATCCGCAACATCACCGGGTACGGCGGCATGGCGGCGGGTTGTGAGTACGCCGTGCTCTTCCAGGAGTTCCACGTCTGAGGTCGGTGGGCACCGAACGCTCAGGAGCGCCGAACGCGCCCTCGCAACGCCAGCAGGGCCAGTGACAGTGAGATCGCCCCGAAGGCCGCGATGGCGAGGACGGCCTGTCCGAGATAGGCCGGGTTCCAGCTTTGTAAGGGACCAGGGATGCCCCCGCCACCGACGATGAGCGAGCGCAGTCCCTGGAGGATGTAGGTCATGGGGTTGTAGTTGGCCACTGTCCCGAGCCATCCCTGGAGGTAGGGCTTGGGGACGAACGTCGTGCTCAGGAAGGTGATGGGGAAGAACAGGATGAAACTGGCGTTGACGGCGCCGGGATTCCCGGTCTTGAGCGCGATCGCATAGGGAAGGCCGGTGAACACAAGCCCCCAGATCCCCGACAGGACCACGAACAAGATGATGCCGAGCACCCCGGCGTGAAAGCGCACTCCGAGGGCGAGACCGACCACCACCACGGGGATGGCGAGCGCCATCACGAGAGTGAGATCCGCCGTCATGAGGCCGAGTAGGAGGGGCAGACGCCGGACCGGCGTGATCACGAGCCGGTCGAAGTAGCCGTTCTGGATGTCGGTCACGAGCGCCGACGCTCGCGACACGCCGGTAACGGCGAAGACGACGGCCACCGGAAGCTCGAAGGACTTGAAACTGAAGCCGGCGGCTTGATGGGTGATCTTGGACAGCGCACCGATGTTGAGGACATAGAAGAAGATCGGGACGATCAGCGCCGGAATGACGGCCTCGGGCTCGCGGGGGATCTGGCGGATGGCGCGCTGGGCGACAGAGGCCACGTCGACGAAGAAGCCCGCCGGGCGTGCTTGGACCCGCAGCGCCGTGGTGGGCGCGTTCGTCGTGGAGACCATCAGGTCCGTGCTCCTTTGGTGGACTTGTCGGACCCACGGTCAGGTGCCCGTGCGTCCTCGCCGGCGGGGGGATCAGGATGCTCGGAGTGCTCGGAGGAGCGCTCCGACCGATCCGATGGTGCCCCGTCCTGGAGGTGTGATCCGGTGAGCTGGAGGAACACGTCGTCGAGCGTGGGGGTTCGCAGCGTCAGACTGACCACGGTCGTCCCCGCGTCATGCAGTGCCAGAGCGACCGGGCTCATGACGGCGGCGCCGTTGGCGGCGTGCACCATCACCTCCTGGTGTGCTCCGACCACCTCGTCGACCCCGGGGACCGATCGCAACGTCTGGAGTGTGGTGTCGGTCAGGCTCTCCACGCGGGCCACGATGACGTCGGTTCCCACCGTCCGCTTGAGCTCGTCAGGGGTGCCCTCGGCCACGAGCCGGCCCCGGGAGATGATGCCGACCCGGTCGGCGAGTTCGTCGGCTTCTTCGAGGTACTGCGTGGTGAGGAAGATGGTGGTGCCGTGCTGCTCGTTGAGGCTGCGGACTTCCTCCCACACAGCGGCCCGGCTCTCGGGATCGAGCCCCGTGGTCGGCTCGTCGAGGAAGAGGATGTCGGGGTCGTGGATCAAGGCCGCGGCCAGGTCGAGTCGACGCTTCATGCCTCCGGAGTACGTCTTGATCTGGCGATCGATGGCGGACCCGATGTCCACGAGACGGAGCACCTGCTCCACCCGTACCGATCGTTCGGCGCGGCGCAGTCCATAGAGCCGACCCTGGAGGTCGAGGAGCTCTCGGCCCGTCTGGCGGTCGTCGAGAGCGGCATCCTGAAGGGCGACGCCGATCCGGAGTCGGACCTGCTCGGGCTCGTTGGCCACGTCGTGGCCGGCGACGAGCCCACGGCCCCGGGTCGGGCGCATCAACGTGCACAGCATACGGACCAGGGTCGATTTGCCTGCACCGTTGGGACCCAGGAATCCGTAGATCTCGCCCGCGGCGATCTCGAGGTCGACACCGGCCACGGCCCAGAAGTCGCCGAACTGTCGGGCGATGTCCTCGGTGACGATGGCGGGCTCGGGCACGATCGCTCACGCTACCGGCCACCACGAGACGCTTGTGACGCTCCGGAATGGGGACCGGCTGCGTGCCCGGGTCCTATGGTGGCGTGATGGCACCGGCCGACTACGCAGACTTCGAGCACATTGCCTTCGACCGCCGATCCGACGGCGTCGTGGTTGTCACCCTGAACCGCCCCGACGTGCTCAATGCCGCCAACGTCCGCATGCATCGGGAGATGTCCGAGGTGTGGGCCGTGATCGACGCCGATCCCGACGCGCGCGTCTCGGTTGTGACCGGAGCCGGCCGGGCGTTCAGCGCCGGGGGCGACCTCGACATGATCGCGGAGATGACCGAGAACTACACGGCGGTGCTCGAACAATGGCGCGACGCACGGACCATCGTCGAATGCATGCTCAGCGCCGACAAACCGGTGGTGTCGGCCATCAACGGTGTCGCGGTCGGAGCCGGTCTGGCCGTCGCCCTCATGGCTGACATCAGCATCATGGGGGCGACGGCCCGGGTGTCAGATGGGCATGCCCGCCTGGGAGTGGCCGCCGGCGACCATGCCGCGTTGCTGTGGCCGTTGCTGTGTGGGATGGCCAAGGCCAAGTACTACCTCCTGACCGCGGACTTCATCAC
>JADGOL010000236.1 GCA_017882995.1 Acidimicrobiales bacterium
AGGAGTGCCGTGGCACCTCGACCGGGTCGGACGGCGAGGTGATCTCCTCCGGCCCATACACCTATGTCGGCCCGGAGCACCTCGACATCGGCGGTACGAACGTGGCGGCCCTGCACTACCACCGGTTGCGGAACCTGACTGGCGGCCAGACCGGCACGGAGGACGTCAACGTGTGGTTCGACGCCGCGACCGGCCTGCCGCTGCGGAACCAGCGGGTCATCACCGTGCACAGCGGGGCCCTGATCGGTGGCGTGACCTACGAGGAGAACGGCAGCTTCCAACTCGCGTCGATGACCCCGATCTAGGTTTGGCGCCAGGTGATGGGGGGCCCGCTCAGACCATGTCGGTGGGCCGGAGCCCGAAACCGAGCGCGAGCCGCCCGGTCAGCTCCGCGGTGCGGTCCCAGTCGAGGACAACGTGCCCCATGAGGACCTCGACGTCGCGGTGCCAGTCGCTGCAGCGGTGAGTCCGAGAAATCGACACCTTCGATGCTGCCGGGGGATTCGACCGACTCTTGCCCAGGATCCTTGATGCACCTTCGGTGCTCGGATTGCCACTTGACGTGCTACGGAGCACGGCCGGACGATCGGATTCGAAGCTTGGTCGGTATCGACCAACGAGCGGGAGGGGTGGTCGCCTTGGCAGAAGTGGACGTGGTGAAGGTGCCGCGGGCCGAGTGGGAAGCCTTGAAAGCCCTCGAGGCCCGGGTGGCCCGCCTGGAGCAGGCAGGACCGGCACGACCACGGCCGTCCGACGAGGACGGCGGTCCGACGCGGACGGACCGACGCTCCGTGCTGAAGCACGGCGCCGCCCTCGCCGCGGGCGCCCTTGCCGGCGGGGCCGCGCTCGCCGCGACGCAAGCCGCGCCCGCTGGCGCGGTCACCGGCGCCATGCAGTTCGGCACCTTGAACGACGCAGGAACGGACCACACCGACCTCGTCTCGAGTTCGATCGACTACGTGATGGCGATGCACATGACCTGCACCGAGGGCACGGGATCCTGCCTCCAACTCGACGACGGCATGGGCGGCCCCACGGGGACCTACGGTGGCGGCAGCGGGTACCTCCTCAACGCGTCGGTCAACAACAAGGCGTCCGTGTTGCCGGTCATCGTGGCCACGACCGTCGGATCGGGTGCCGCGATCGAGGGCTACGGCGAGTCGGGTCCTGGCCTCAGTGGCTTGTCTGCCGCGACGGGCGTCCTCGGGACCAGCCGATCCTCGTCCGGCGTCGGTGTGATGGGGGCAGATCTGGATCAGTTCGGCGATTTCACCGGTACCAACGGCGGGGTCGCCGGACAGCTGGGGAACCCGAACAACTCGTCCGTCGCAGTGAGCGCGACCACCGCAGGTTCGGGGTCGGCGTTCGAAGCTCAGGTGACCAACGGCTTGAGTGCCTCGCCCGCGGTCTATGCCACGACCGCCGGGACCGGACCGGCCATCCTCGCCCGGCTCAACGGCAGCACCGCACCGGCAATATCAGGCGACTCCAGTCTCAGCGGCGGCCCCGGCGTGTACGGCATTACCTCAGGCAACACCGCGGCCGGAGTCCAGGGCATCAGCCAGTTCGGCTCCGGCGTCCAAGGCCAGACCGTGCAGCCCACCAGCACCGCGGCCGGCGTGGCCGGCACGGCCACGAAGGGGCCGGGGGTGTCGGGCACCGCCACCACCGGCAACGGCGTCTACGGCAAGTGCACCAACGGCGGATTCGGGGTCGGGGTCTATGGCGTGCAGTCCGGAATCGGGTCCGGCGTCCGGGGCGACTGCAACGGCGGAACCGGCGTGTTCGGCAACGCCACCAGTGGCATCGGCGTGAAGGGCACCGCCACCACCGGCCGGGGGGCCGTGTTCACCGGCCAAGCCGCACAGATCAGCCTCACCCCGGCCACCGCCGGGACCCATCCCACCTCCGGCACCAAGGGTGACCTGTTCCTCGACTCCACCGCCCGCCTGTGGCTGTGCACCATCAGCGGCACCATCGCCACCTGGAAGCAGGTCCAAGTCACTTGAGAAGCCGAACGAACAGCCGCCCGTCGTGCCCGAGATCCCCCGGTTCGGGGGTTCCCACGCTGAGTCCGGTGAAAGGTCCCGCACTCCATCGCCGTCGCTTCCTCGAGCCAGGGCGGCTTACTCTGCGCTAGTCCGCACAGCCCTGTCTGGCCGCCGAGGCGATGACGTGTGCCGGCCACCACTCGCCGGACTCAGGCGCTGATCGCCATGAAACGCCGTGGGTCTTGTTCCGCTCCGGCTCCGTGCCCGTTCACCGGATAGCTTCCGGCGATGGCGATCTTCGACGATGACCAATTCGTGGCCGACTGCCTGGAAGCCCTTGCCGCCAGCGAACCCGCCGGGGCGGTGCGGTCGGCCATGGAGCGAGCCATGGCCGACCCCAGCGCACTCGCCGAGCGCTTCTCCGTACCGGTGGATGCCGACGACGACGGCATCTTGTTCAGATCCCCCGAGATCCTCGTCACCTGCGCCATCTTCCCGAAGGGCTTCGTGACCGGCATCCACGATCACGCAACTGCGGCGATCATCGGAGTTTGGGCTGGCCATGAGGACAACCTGCTCTACCGGCCCACCCCGACAGGGATCGAGTCACGCGGCGGGCAACGAGTAGAGACCGGCGAGGTGCTCAGCCTGGGTGTCGACGATATTCATGATGTCCATGCCCCAGCGACGAGCTGGAGTGGCGCACTCCACGTCTACCTGGCCGACATCGTCACCGAGGACCGACACGAGTGGGCCACCCCCGATTCGTCGGCCACCCCATTCGATGGCGCGAAAGCCGAACGGCGCTGGCTGGAAGCCGCAGAATCCACCGGACTCGTCAACCGCCCCTGACCGCTGAACGATCGGCAGGAGCTAACGCCGTAAGGGCGAGCGACTCTGCGCACTTCTCCCCAGCCCGACCTCGCTGTCGAAGCGAGTACACATGCCGGAATGCGCTCGTCTCTAGCAGTCGGCCAGGTACTCCCAGCCCTCACGCCAGGCGAACTCCGCGCCCAATGACTCGAGCGGCATCCCGTTGAGTCGATTCTCGAGTGCCCAGTAAGCGGACATGTGGCCGATGATGAGCACTCGACCGCCTGCCCAACGTCCAACCACGTCAGCCAGAGCGCCCTGCACCCTGGAGACCGCCTCGGCCCAGCTCTCGCCTCCGGGGAACCGGTCATTCACACCCGTGACATGCGCTCGAACGGCCTCGACTGGAGCCCCATTCAGATCTCCGTAGTCGCACTCTCGCAAGCGCCAGTCGTGAAGCACCGGGAGATCCGTGCCTTCGAACGCGATCGATGCCGTCTCGATAGCGCGTCGTAGATCCGACACGAGAACGGCGTCGAGCTCATCGTCACGGCGCCGTGACCCGAGCTGAGCGGCGAGTTCTCTACCCCGCACCGAGAGCGCCCCGTGGTTCCATCCGCTCGCGATACCGCGATCGTTGTCTTCGCTCGACCAGTGGGTCTCGAACACGATCTGTGTTGTTGCCATCGACTCCGTGGTCGCCGACCATACGAGCTACTGGAAGGGCGCCGCCTTGGAGCCCGCGTTCGGGACCGCAGACGAGACGGGGTGTCGGGGCGCGCGTTCGGGGCCCGGCTGCCACAGACCGAGATGGGCGATTGCCCGATCGATCCGGGACCCCTTCCAACGAACTGGTGGCGACTCACCTCGGGGCCGGCTCGAGGTGCATCAGCTGATGGCTGCTTCCAGTGCGGCGTAGTCGGGGAACCCGAGCGTGGGCAAGATCCGCTTCTCCCACGCCGTGTCCATCGCGTCGGCGACCTCGGAAGGGAGTTCCTGCCGGTGGCCGCCGACACCGCCTTTGCGCACCTTGCTCGAGTCGCCGCCGGGCGGGAGGATGCGCCAGCGTTCGGCGGCCTCCCGCATCAGGTGATCATCGAACTTGTCCTTGTGCTCGAGCATGGAGGCGAGCGAGGAGCGTTCGAGGGTCGTCGCGAGGAGGTCGTCGTTCAACTCCAGCCCGCAGAAGTCAGCGACCTGCCGGATGCTCTGCTCAGCGTCTTCGATCATCGACTCATAGGACAGCAGCAGAACGTCCTCCCGGCCGCGTTGGTCCCACCAACTCACCAGGTGCGACCAGTAGTCCCCCTCGCGAACTTCGTCCGTGAGCCACTGCCCGGCGAACTCCTCGATGGTGACGGTCCCAGGCTCGATGAACCATCCATCCATGAACCGGAACATCGAGACGAGCGCGTCCTTGGGGTCCCGAACCGCAACGATGTACCGGGCCGGTTTCGGTACGAGCCCGTAGGAGAGGTGGCTCTTGAACCCCCGAGGCTCGCCTCGCTGCGGCGCTTCGAGGTCGACGCCGACGAAGTGCGCCGTCTCGATCCACGGCACGACCCTGGAGATGTCGTCGAAGTCCGTGTCACCGCCCGTGCGGAGCGTGTGGAAGATCTGCTGGAGCCACGTCGTGCCGCACTTCCCAAAGGGCGCGATGACCACATCGGTCGCTCGCGGACGGTATGACGCGATTGCGGCGGCCATGTCGCCGACCTCGCCGAGGCGGCGCTGCAGCTCGCGGTACTCCGCCATGGTCCGGGCTCGTCGTGGAAGCTGATCGTTCACCGGGAACCCCCTGGACCCTCACACGTTGGCC
>JADGOL010000237.1 GCA_017882995.1 Acidimicrobiales bacterium
AGAGGTTGAGCGGCAGTGCCAGGCAAAGAGGCTGGTCAGAGGTATATTCGACCGGGAAGAGGAAGGTAGGAAAGGTGCTCGATCTCTTCCAGCCCAACAGGCCGAGTGACGCCTTGCCGGGCTCCTCGGCCTGAGTCGGAGCGTTCCGATGCGCGTCGCGTTGCTGTGTCCCTACAGCCTCAGTCGTCCCGGCGGTGTCCAGGGCCAGGTGGTCGGACTGGCTGCGGCGCTCAACAGTGCGGGGCACGACGCCGTCGTGCTCGCACCAGCCGACGATGAGATCGAGGTGCGCGGCCTGGAGCCGGGAGGCTTGGTCCGCCTCGGTCACTCGGTGGCGCTCCCCGCCAACGGTTCGGTGGCTCCCGTTGCGCTCGGTCCAGGCGCGGCGCACCGGGCCGTGCGCGCCGTGCGCCAGGGCGGGTTCGACGTCTTGCACCTGCACGAGCCATTGGCGCCCGGGCCGGGCTACGCCTGTCTGGTGGCGTGCGCGCTACCCAAGGTCGGGACGTTTCACCGGGCCGGGAAGAGCATCGCCTACACGTTGCTCGGCCCTGTGGCCCGCGCCATGGCTCGGCGTCTGGCGGCGCGCTGTGCGGTGTCGTCCGAGGCGCGCGCCACGGCGCAGCACGCGCTGGGCGGGACGTACGAGATCATCGGTAACGGCATCGACCTCGAGCGCTTCGCCTCGGCGACCGCATCTCCGCCGCCGGGCCCCACGGTGCTGTTCGTAGGGCGCCATGAAGAGCGCAAGGGCCTCGGGGTCCTGCTCGATGCGGCCGCCCGGCTCGACCCCGCGGTCTCGCTGACCGTGTGGGTGTCGGGGGAGGGCCCCGACACCGAGTGGCTGCGCCGGCGCTATCCGCCCAGCGACCGGATCGTGTGGTTGGGCCGGGTCGATGACGTCGAGCTGGCCGCACGTCTTGCCGGCGCACACGCGCTGTGCGCGCCCGCGCTCAGAGGCGAGTCGTTCGGGGTGGTGCTACTCGAGGCGATGGCGGCGCGTGCCGCGGTCGTGGCGAGCGATCTTCCCGGGTACAAGGCCGTGGTGGGTGGCCACGGTCTCCTCGTGCCTGCCGGCGACGTGGGCGCATTGACATCGGCCCTCGAGACGGTGGCAGGCGATGCCGCGCTGGGCACGGGGCTGTGCGCTCCGGCTGCCCTGGACGCGGCGTTCCTCCATGCCTCGGAGTGGTCGATGCCCGAGGTGGCCCAGCGCTACGTGGCTGTCTACGAGCGGGTCTTGGCCGAGAGTCGGCTGGCGCGCTGAGCCGGGGCCCTCGGGAGTCGGCCACCGGGCCGTACACTTCGAGGCCTATGGCCGGCACACCTCCTTCGTCTGGTTCCTCGGGGGGCCGCCGCCGTTCCAGGCCGCGTCGGCCGTCGCAGGGCGGATCTGGCGGCGGGTCGGGGTCACGAGGAGCGCCGGGAGGTGCGCGCAGCGCCAATGGCGGCGCAGGAGCAGGTCGAAATTCAAGCGGGAGCCGATCCGGGGGGTCGGGGTCGAATGCGGGGGGCGGTCGCTCGGGGTCAGGCGGCGGTGGCGGAGGCTCAGGCGGCGGCGGACGCCGGCGCGGGGGTTCGGGGAGAGGCCCGGGCGGAGGCGGCGGACAACCGGGTCGAAGTGGCGCTGGGGGTGGGGGAGCCCGTTCCGGATCACACAACCGCGGGGGGAGCGGCTCGGGCGGCCGACATGCCGGGAGCGCGCCGGATCGGGACCGGACCAGACAGGCCGTGGTCGCCCCTCGCGAGAGCGATGCCGTGGTGGTGCCGATACCACCGGGTACGAGGGGAGACACCGGCGAGTTCCACCACAACCGTCGCCGCGCACTCCTGATCGCAGCCGTGCCGGGGGTCGTCGTGTTCGTGGTCGTTGCCGCGGCCGGTGTCGCCATCGGGCTCGACATCGTCGGCCTGGTGGCCGGAGTAGGCGCCGGGCTTTTGGTGTGGTTGACGCTTTGGCGTGGTGCCACGCGCTTCGTGTTGCGCGCGTTGGGAGCGCGCCCCGGTGGCGAAGAGGAGCTGGCTCGAGCCGAGAACCTCGTCGACGGGCTGTGCGCCACCATGGGGGTCGAGTCGCCCGAGATCCTTGTCATCGACGAGTGGGCCCGCCAGGCATTGGCGCTCGGTCGCAAGAGCGGGGCGGCGGTGATCGTCGTGACCTCGGGCCTGCTGAACTCCCTCGATCCGGTGTGTCTCGAGGGAGTGCTCGCGCACGAGCTGGTGCACGTGAAGCGGGCCGATATCGCCCCGGCCACGATGGCCGCGGCGATGCTGCTCCCACTGGCCAGCTTCCTCCCGGTATCGGGACTGGTCCATACCCTCGCCGGGCGAGGTCGCGAGTTCCGGACCGACCGCTTGGCGGTGGCGGTGACCCGTTTCCCACCCGGACTCCGTGAGGCACTCGTGCTCATGGCAGAGGGCCCTGCGCCCCGGGTGCCCTCGGCGCTGACGCGCCGCGGGGTCTCTCGCACCACGCGTTGGTTGTGGACCGTGGCCCTTCCCGAGACGCCGGGCGGCGATGTCATGCGTTGGGACGTCGTCGACGAGCTCGATGCGCCGGCGGTGCGGGTGTCCACGTTGGCAGAGTGGTGAGGGCGAACCCGGCTCGGTAGGGCCCGGCCGTGCGGTCGACGTCCGGGAGTAGACTCGATTCCATGGAGGACGCGCCCACCGCACCGTCCGCGTCGGCACCGAACTCGGACCACTCCGTTTCGGAGACCCCGACCGGCACCCGACACACCGGAACATTCACCGTGAAACGCGGGCTCGCCGACATGCTGCGTGGCGGAGTGATCATGGACGTGGTCACCGCCGAGCACGCCCGGATCGCCGAGGACGCCGGAGCGGTGGCGGTGATGGCGCTTGAGCGCGTGCCGTCCGACATCCGAGCCCAGGGCGGAGTGGCGCGCATGAGCGACCCGGCCCTGATCGAAGCGATCCAGCGCGCCGTGACGATCCCGGTGATGGCCAAGGCCCGGATCGGCCATTTCGCCGAGGCGCAGATCCTCGAAGCCCTCGACGTCGACTACATCGACGAGAGCGAGGTGTTGACGCCCGCAGATGAGGCCCATCACATCGACAAGCGCGCTTTTCGGGTCCCCTTCGTGTGTGGTGCCACGAACCTGGGCGAGGCACTGCGGCGTATCTCCGAGGGTGCCGCGCTGATCCGCTCCAAGGGTGAGGCCGGCACCGGCAACATCGTCGAGGCCGTTCGTCACCTGCGGTCGATCCTGGGAGACATCGGCAAGCTCACCCAGGCCGACGCCGCCGAGCGCTACGCCTGGGCCAAACAGCTCAGCGCACCGATCGACCTCGTCAACGAGGTGGCCGAAACCGGAAGGCTTCCCGTGCCGTTGTTCTGCGCAGGGGGCATCGCCACTCCGGCCGACTCCGCTCTCGTGATGCAGCTGGGTGCGCAGGCCGTCTTTGTGGGCTCGGGGATCTTCAAGAGCGAGGACCCGGCGCGCCGGGCGCGTGCCATCGTGGAGGCCACGACGCATTTCGACGATGCACAGATCGTGGCCAAGGTCAGTCGGGGCCTGGGTGCGTCGATGCCGGGCCTCGAAATGGCCGGGCTCGAACAGCGCCTGGCCGACCGCGGCTGGTAGTCCCGATGTCGGGTCGCGCCGCCGAGGTGCCTCCAGGTGGACATCGGCATCCTGGCCTTACAAGGCGACGTCGCTGAGCACAGCGCGGCACTGAGCGAGATCGGGGTCGCGCCCCGACGCGTGCGCCGGCCCGACGATCTCACCGGTCTCGACGGCATCATCCTCCCCGGGGGTGAGTCGACGACGATGTCGATGCTCCTCGAGTCCTCGGGTTTGGCCGATCCGCTCGGGAAGGAGCTGGCCGCGGGTCTCCCGGCCCTCGGGACGTGTGCGGGGATGATCCTGCTCTCGACTCATGCCGTCGACGGGCGCTCGGACCAACGCTGTTTCGGTGCCATCGACCTCACCGTGCGACGCAACGGCTTCGGCCGTCAGCTCGAGTCCTTCGAGTGCGATCTGGTTGTCCGTGGCCTGTCCGGTGCCCCGTTGCGGGCGGTGTTCATCCGCGCACCCCTGGTCGAGGCGAGCGGCCCCGCAGTGGAGGTGCTCGCCACGTTGGAGCAGCCCGCCGGGGCTCACGGGGGGGTCGGCGAGGCCCCGTTCGGCGACGGTCGGGTGGTTCCGGTGCTGTGTCGCCAGGGAGCGGTCCTCGTGGCGGCCTTTCACCCCGAGCTCACGCCCGACCGGCGCGTCCACGAGCTGTTCGTGTCGATGGTCGAAGACGACCGAGTGAAGAGAACCGAAGTACCCAGAACCGACGAAGGACGGTAGGAAATGTCAGGGCACTCGAAATGGGCGACCACCAAGCACCGCAAGGCGGCTGTGGACAAGGTCCGGGCCAAGGTGTTTGCCAAGCTGATCCGGCAGCTCGAGGTTGCGGCGCGCGAGGGAGGCGGGGACGTCACTACCAACGCCACGTTGCGCACCATGTTCGAAAAGGCGCGCGCCGCCTCGCTTCCGATGGACAAGATCGAGCGAGCCATCAAGCGGGGGACCGGTGAGCTCGAGGGCGTCCACTACGAGGAGGTTTCCTACGAAGGGTACGCCCCGAGCGGTGTGGCCATCATCGTCGACTGCCTCACCGACAACCGCAACCGGACCGGTGCCGAGATCCGCAACGTCTTCACCCGCAACGGGGGATCGATGGCCGAGCCCGGCGCGGTGGGGTGGCAGTTCGCGCGCAAGGGCGTGATCGTGCTCCCCGCGTCCTTCGATGAGGACAAGATCATGGAGGTGGCCGTCGAGGCCGGCGCCGAGGACCTGACGTCCGAAGGCGACCAGTGGATCGTCACCTGCGCACCGCAGGATCTCAACGCCGTGCGCGACGCGCTCGGGTCGGCGGGGATGGAGCCCGAGTCCGCCGAGGCGGCCATGGTGCCCTCGACCACGGTGCCGGTGACCGAGGAAGGTCAGGTCCGCCGGGTCTTGCGGCTGCTCGAGGCCCTCGACGACGACGACGACGTGCAGAACGTGTGGTCCAACTTCGACACGCCCGACGACGTACTGGCGGCCGCCGCCGCGGACTGAGCCCACATCCACCTCCGCCCGACGCGCCCTGGCTAGAGTCGAACGCGTGTTCGTCCTGGGTATTGACCCCGGGCTGTCCCGCTGCGGGTACGGGGTGGTGCGGCAGTACGGCAGCAACCTGACCGCCATGGCCGGCGGGGTCGTGACCACCGAGCCCGAGCTCCCGCTGCAGGAACGCCTCCGAGTGCTGTTCACCGAGCTTCGGGCCCTCGTGGCCGAGACGCGGCCCGATGCCGTCGTCGTCGAGCGCGTGTTCTTCCAGACCAACGTCCGCACCGCCATGGCCACGGGCCAGGCGGGCGGTGTCGCCCTCCTCGTGGCGGCCGAGGCCGGATGCGAGGTGGCGCAGTACAGCGCCAACGAGGTGAAACAGGCGGTGGTCGGTTTCGGCGGCGCCACCAAGGACCAGGTCCAGCGGATGGTGGCGGCGCTATTGGGACTGGCCGAGCCGCCCAAGCCTCCGGATGTGGCCGACGCGTTGGCATTGGCGGTGTGTCACCTCACCGCGCAACCACTGCGGCGGGCCATCGAGGCGGCCGGGTCCGGGAGGCGGTCGTGATCGGCTGGCTCCGCGGCGAGCTCGTCTCCCGCAGCCCAGAAGGAGAGCTCATCGTCGACGTGGGCGGTGTCGGGTATCGCCTCACCGTGTCGCCGACGCTGCTCGCCGCGGTGGGCGAGCGCGGCTCGCTCGTCGAGCTGCACGTCCACACCCATGTCCGCGAGGACGCCATCGTGCTCTTCGGGTTCGCCACGACCGAGGAGCGGCGCTGCTTCGAGGCGTTGCTCGGTGCCCACGGGGTCGGCCCGGCCCTGGCCCTGGCGGTCCTCGGCGCCCTGCGTCCGGCGGACCTGATCCGGGCTGTCCTCGACGAGGATCTGGGGGCGCTGTGCACGGTGCCCGGCGTCGGTCGAAAGACCGCGGCGCGCCTGGTCTTGGACTTGCGGTCGCGCCTCGAGCTGCCCGCCTTCGCCGGTGACGGTGTCCCGGGCAGCCACGGGTCTCCCTCCGAAGCGCGCGGCGAGGTGCGAGCGGCACTGGCCGAGCTCGGCTACGGGCCCGAGGAGATCCGACGGGCACTCGAGGGTGGCCAGGACGACGGCACGGTCGAGGAGATGCTCCGACAGGCGTTGCGGGAGTTGGCGGGGGCACGGTGAACGGGCGACGCGAGGTGTTGGGCGGACCCCCCGACGGGCCCGACGTACCGACGGGGCCCCGCACGCCGACAGCGGCGGGGACAGACGACGTGCCCGCCCGGCCGGTGAACCCTCTGCCCGACCCGACCGAGCTCGCCGACGAGGCCCGACTGCGGCCCCGGCACCTCGAGGAGTTCCACGGACAGCCCCAGCTCACCGAGCACCTCGAGATCGTCCTCGAAGCGGCGCGCCGACGAGAACAGCCCGTCGACCATCTGCTGTTCGCCGGGCCGCCCGGCCTCGGCAAGACGTCGCTGGCGGGCATCGTGGCGGCGGAGATGGGGGTCGGGCTGCGCATCACGTCGGGGCCCGCCCTGGTGCGCGCCGGCGACCTGGCCGCGTTGCTCACCGACCTCCAGCACGGCGACGTCTTGTTCATCGACGAGATCCACCGACTGCCCCGCCCCGTCGAAGAGGTCTTGTACCCGGCCATGGAGGACTTCCAACTCGACATCCTCATCGGCAAGGGCCCGACGGCGCGCTCGATCCGGTTGGACCTGCCGCGCTTCACCCTCGTGGGAGCGACGACGCGCACCGGGCTGCTCACGAGCCCGTTACGCGACCGGTTCGGCTTCGTCGGGCGGTTGGACCTGTACGCGGCCGAGGACCTCCAGGGCATCGTGGTGCGATCAGCCGGGATCCTCGGTGTCGAGGTGGAGCTCGCCGGCGCCCGCCACATCGCGTCGCGGGCCCGGGGCACTCCGCGCATCGCCAATCGGCTCCTGCGTCGTGTGCGCGACTTCGTGGAGGTGCGGGCCCAGGGCGCGATCACGGCGTCGCTCGCCCTCGAGGGCCTCGAGCTCTTCGGGGTGGACGAGCTCGGCCTCGACAAGGTGGACCGGGCCATCTTGGACGCGCTGTGCCGTCGCTTCGACGGCCGCCCCGTCGGACTCGTGACCCTCGCCCATTGCGTGGGGGAGGAGCCCGACACCGTCGAGGACGCCTACGAGCCCTACCTCCTCCAACAGGGTCTCCTCCAGCGCACTCCCCGGGGGCGGATGGCCACGCCTCGGGCCTTCGCCCACCTCGGCGAGGTCGCCCCCAGCGCCGAGCTCCAAGGAGTGGCCCCGACGTTATGGTGAGGCCGTCGCGGGGCGCCCCGGTCGGCGGGGACCCCTGGAGTAACATCGGCCGTCCTCTAAGCCGGAGCCTGCCATTCCACTCTCCAGTCTCAGCCTCCACGCCGCCCTGACCGTCCTGGCTGCATCGTCGGGCTCGAAGGCCGCCCCGGCCAACGGCAGCTCTGCGTTCTCGCTGATCTTCCTGGTGGTCATCTTCGGCGTGGGCTACATGTTCTTCATCCGTCCCCGGTCCCAAGCGGCGCGCCGCCAGCGCGACACGCTTATGGAGCTGTCCGCCGGTGACGAGGTCCTCACCGGCGCAGGGATCTTCGGCACCGTCCTCGACGTCGAGTCCGACCGCGTCACCCTCGAGACCGCTCCGGGGACCCGAATCACGGTGCTGCGTTCGACCATCGCCCGGCGCATCCCGGACGCGACCCCGGACGCGCCGAGCTGGGACGAGCACGACGAGGACGAGGCGCACGGCGCGTACCACGAGTACGAACACGGCCACGACGACGAGGCCGCGCCCGACGAAGCCGCGCCCGACGAAGCCGACGACGGGGCCGCGCCCGACGACGTGGATCATTCCGGTAAAGCCGAGCCCGACGAAGCCGACCACGGGGCCGCGCCCGACGACGTGGCGAAGCCCCACACCGACGACAAAGACAAGACATGAAACGGTCGCTCGTCATCAGCCTGGGGGTCACCGTCGCCATCACGATCATCGTGTTCGCGGCCACGCTCGGAGCGGGCTGGGCACCCAAGCTCGGTCTGGACCTGGCCGGTGGATCAGAGGTCGTCTACAAGCCGGCGCACGCCATCTCGAGCGCGGAGATGGACACGACGGTCAATGTCATCCGGAACCGGATCGACGGCGCCGGCGTGTCGGGAGCCACCGTCGACTCCCAGGGCGGCAACGTGGTGGTGCAGTTCCCCGGCGTGAAGAACCCTCAGGCGCTCATCAAGCTCATCGGCACCACGGCCCAGCTCTACTTCCGGCCGGTGCTGTGTGGGGCACCCGCCTACACGCGGCCGGCCAAAGGCAAGGCTCCGCCGTCGGGCGCGCTGCCGTCGTGCGGCCAGTACGCCACCACCGCGGCGAGCTTGAACGTGAACACGACGACGGGCATACCCGGGAACAACATCCCCGCCAACCCCGTCTTCGCGCCCTTCGAGTCGACCAAGAACGACGACTCGACCCAGACCGTGCTGCTCCCGTCGGACCCTCAGAGCGGGCTTCAGCAATACCCGCGCTTCGTCTTGGGCCCGTCGCAACTCAAAGGCACGGCCATCGCCTCGTCGGTGGCCCAGTTCGACACCCAGACCAGCCAGTGGGTCGTGAGCTACAACCTCAAGCAGGTGACCCCGTGGGACACCGTGGCCCAGGCGAACTTCCACCAGTACGTGGCCATCGACCTCGACGGGTTCGTGGAGTCGGCGCCGCTCATCCAACCCAACAACCCCACGTTCACTTCGTTCCAAGGCAAGGGTCAGATCAGCGGGAACTTCACGCAGGCGACGGCCAAGACCCTGGCCCTGCAGCTCAACTACGGCTCGCTGCCGGTGAAACTCAGTGTCCTCACCCAGCAGACCGTGTCACCGACCCTGGGCAAGTCGTCGCTCAAGGCCGGGCTCCTGGCCGGCATCGGGGGGCTGCTGCTGGTGCTCGTCTACACCATCCTCTACTACCGGGTCCTCGGCGTCGTGGTGGTGAGCGGACTTCTGACCACCGCCGCATTGCTGTGGGCCATCGTCTCGGCCCTCGGACACTCGTCGATGAACCTGACCCTGGACTTGTCGGGCGTCACCGGTGTCATCGTGTCGGTGGGCATCACCGTCGACTCCTATATCGTCTATTTCGAGCGACTGAAAGACGAGGCGCGCTCGGGGAGATCGGTGCGCACCAGCGTCGACCGGAGCTTCCGGGGAGCGTTTCGCACCGTCCTGGCCGCCGACCTGGTGTCGCTGGCCGCGGCCGTGGTCCTCTACATCCTGGCCGTGGGCACGGTGCGAGGTTTCGCCTTCTTCCTGGGGCTTTCCACCCTGCTCGACGTGTTCACGACGTTCTTCTTCACCCGGCCTCTGGTCATCCTCCTCGGTCGTAGTACCCGCATCACCGAGGCCCGTGTCATCGGGGTGGCTCGTGGCCTCGCACTGGGAAGCGAGACCCAACCATGACCACGACGACGTTGGCCCCCGAGGAACATTCCGAGGACAGCCGTCCCAACGCCTTCGTCCGCGTCTACCGGGGCGAGACGAAGTTCGACTTCGTCGGCCGACGCCGGTGGTGGTTCGCGCTGTCGGGCCTCATCATCGTGCTGGGCCTGGTGTCGTTCGGGGTCAGAGGCTTCAACTGGGGCATCGACTTCAAAGGTGGGACCTCGTGGGAGGTACCCGCCCACGGGGCCACCGTGAGCGACGTGCAGAGCGCGGTCGAGAGCGCCGGTGTGTCGGGCGCCACGATCCAGATCCTCGGCCACGGCTCCTCCGCCACCGTCCAGGTCCAGGCCGACCTGACCAAGGAATCGACCGCCCAGCAGGTCAACAACAAGACGTCGGTCACCAACGCTCTGGCCCGCGTCAGCCACATCTCACCCAACCGGGTGTCGCTCACCGACGTCGGGCCCACCTGGGGGAGCCAGATCAGCGAGAAGGCCGTCATCGCGGTGTTCGTCTTCTTCATCGTGGTCGTCCTCTACATCTCGTTCCGCTTCGAGTGGAAGATGGCCATGGCGGCGCTGATCGCCGTGATCCACGACCTGCTCGTCACCGCCGGGATCTATTCATTGGCGGGTTTCCAAGTGACCCCCGACACGGTGATCGCCTTGCTCACCATCCTGGGGTATTCGCTCTATGACACGGTGGTCGTGTTCGACCGTGTCAAGGAGAACAGCCGGGGCCAGTTCGGTGCAGGCCGGATGACCTACGAGGACATCGTGAACCTGTCGATGAACCAGACCCTGGCCCGGTCCATCAACACTTCGCTCGTCGCCATCCTGCCGGTGCTGGCCGTGCTCGTGATCGGTGCGCAGCTCCTGGGGGCGACCACCTTGCAGTACTTCGGCCTGGCCCTGGTCATCGGGCTCACCTCGGGTGCGTACTCCTCGATCTTCATCGCCGCACCGGTGCTCTCGGGCTTCAAGGAGCGCGAGTCGCGCTACATCAACATCCGGCGCAAGCTCGAGAACCGGCCCGAAGGCGCGGGACTGCTCACGCCCCGCCAGGCCGCCGTGCTGTCCCAGGCATCCTCGCCCGGTGGGACCCGAGGTGGGTCGAGCAGTGCCGGACGCCCTGTCGGTCGGCGCCAGTCCGGCGTGTTGCGCCCGGGTGCGGCCACGCGCCAGGCGGCCGCGGCCGACGGCGATGACGGGGACGACGAAGCCGACGTCGGGGCCGAGACGAGCCCCGCCCCCAAGGCCAAAGGTGGGTCCAGTCGGTCCAACGGGGTCGGACGCGCACCGGTGGGTTCGGCTTCGAGCCCGCGTCGTCCGCCACCTCGTCCCCGTAAGGGCAAGGGTGCGAAGAAGGGCGGCAAGCGCCGCTAGGCGCCGCCCGGGGCGCGCCACATCGCAGCGTTGGGTGCCCTGTGGGTCGGTCCGCCAGGTACGGTGAGTAGGTGGTCACCGTCGAGCGTCTGGCTGCTCC
>JADGOL010000238.1 GCA_017882995.1 Acidimicrobiales bacterium
GTGGACGACATCTCGGGAAGGAAGCTGTCGCGGTGCACCGGTCCCCCTGGATCGCGTGGTCGAGTGCGGTGTGCCCCCCGGCACATCGCCGCGGACCCTACCCTGACCCGCGGGTCAAGTGTGGGAAAACGACGGCGAGTCGCTTTCGCCCAGGTCACGGCCGCTGCTTTGCGGGCCCGACAAGTCGCGTCAGGTCTGGTCGCGCCGGCCAGTCGGTGACCGGCACCGAGCGAGGGTGGCCGATGTGCTGATGCAGCGTCCCGATCCCCTCGAAGGTGATTGCCACCGCGTCACCCGGGACGATCCACTCGTCGCGGTCGAGACCGCAGGTGTTCGGCACCGTCCCCATGCCGATCACGGTGCCCGCTACCAGCGTCTGACGTCTCGCGAGCTGGTAGACCGCCTCTGCCGGGGCCATGGAGTAGTCGCTCGTGGTGCCGGTCCACGGCTCCCGGTCGCCAACCAGGACGGTCACGGCAAGATCGAGGGGATCGTCGATCTCATCGGGAGTCACCAACCACGGTCCCAGCCCATTCGAGCTGTCGAAGTCTTTGCAGCTCGCCGGTCCAGTGAAGAACATCTCCACCGCCTGGACATCCCGAGCGGAACCATCGTTGAAGATCGTGTAGCCCGCGATCGAGGCCGCCGCCTGATCCCGCGTCGCGCCACACGGCACGTGGCCCGTCACCACCGCAAGTTCCGGCTCGATGTCGAGGTAGGCAGTGAAATCCGGCCAGCCGAGCGTGCCTTGATCACCGATGATGCTGTTCGCGTTGCCCTTGTAGTAGAGGATCGGTTGGAGACGACCGGCGAGGCCCATGACCATGGCATTTGTGGCCTCGACCTGTGCCCGAGGGTTGTACTTGGCGGCCACGGCCCCCGCCCGCATCAGATGCTTGGGACTCAGGCCGCAATCCAGGATCGCCGCTGGTCGAGGCAAGGGCGCCAAGAGCGAGACCTCGCTCAACCGGAACCGACGCGCTTCAGCCATGTTGGACGACCGGAGAAGCATCTCCGCGATTGCACGGCTCTCGGTCAACGACCTCGAGTAGGCCTGCGCGTCCAGGACGTGCTCGACAACGGGGGCATCCCGTCCAGCGAGCTCGGCCAGGTCCACGACCACGTCGTCATCGAGCACGGCACCAAAGCCAACCGCGCCCCCTGGCCTGCGGAACGTGGCGAGCTTCATGACCGGCCTCCACCGTCGGTGAGCGGCAGACGGAACGATGACGGAAGACCGCGCTCGATGAGAATTCTGCGGGCGAAGGGCTCCACCTCGAGGCGCAAGGCTCCGATCGTCATGGCGATCATCACGTAGTGGCCGACGAGCAGGACCAACTCGAGCAACTGGGGCTCGTCATAGCGGAGTGCGAGCTCGGCCCACGTGGCGTCATCAACGGTTCTGCTCTGCACGAGTTCGTTGGTCGCTCGCAACAGCGCCTCGTCAAACCCACCCCAGCGTGCGGTGCCTTCGACCAGGCGACGGATGTCATCCCGAGCGACCCCGGCCTCGTCGGCGAGGCGCGCATGGTGAACCCACTCGTACTCACAGGCGCACAAGCGGGCGATCTCGAGAATCACGAGCTCACGGTCCCGGGGCGGTACACCCGACTGGCTCAACAGCGTGCAGAAAAAGGGGAAGTAGGTCGTGAGCAGGGCCTCGTGTCGTGCCATGGTCAAGAAGAGATCGAGCGCGCCGTCCGCCGAAGTGGTCGCGTCGATGACCGCTCGAACATCCGGGGACTCGCCGGGGCCATCGGTGGGTGCGATGCGAGGAGGTGCCATCAGAGCTCGATCACGTACTTGCCCGAGTTGCGCCCCTCCTCGATGAGGGATTGCGCCTCGGCTATCTCGTCCAGACGGAAGCGCGTGGGCTCGATGAGAGACTCGGATCCCAACCAGTCATCGGTGAACCGAATTGCTTCGGTCATGATCGGCTGGTCGAGGTAGGCGACGATCGACATGGGCTTGATCGTGATGCCCCGATACCCAAAGGCGGAGTGGTCGATGTTCCCGATGCCACCCGAGAAGCCGTAGATGACCCATCGACCAAGCGTGCGAATGGCTCGGGGATCCGACTCGAGCGTTGACCCGGACACGCTGTTGAGCGAGACGTCGACGCCGCGGCCGTCGGTGAGCTCGAGCACTTCTTCGACGTAGTCGCACGTCTTGTAGTTGATGACCTCGTCGGCTCCGTTGGCCCGACACTGCTCACCCTTCTCATTCGTACCTGTCAGAGCGATGACACGAGCACCCGCGATGCGTCGCTTGATGACCTGGAGCGCCAGGCACCCGACGCCGCCAGCGGCGGCATGGAGCAAGACGGTGTCACCGTCCGTGATCTCGCCCCACTCGTTCACGAGCAGGTACGCGACCGGCATGTTCACCAGGTACGCCAGGGCCTGGTCGAGGCGAACGCCATCCGGCACCAACCGAGTCTGAGCCGCGGCGGCGACGGCGACCTCGGCAAAGGCCCCGCCGAGCACGTTGGCCATCACCCGATCGCCGACCGCGAACCCCGTGACTCCCTCGCCGAGGGCCTTCACGCGTCCCGCCAGTTCCTGACCAGGAACGAACGGTGGGGTGAAGAAGGGCGCCGGGATCCCATACCGGGCCATCACATCTCCGTAGCGCAGACCGGCGAACTCGACGGCAACGAGGAGCTCACCGACGCCCGCGGTGGGTTCGGGTGCGTCACTGATCGCGAGGTTGTCGACCGATCCATAGTCGTTGAGAACGGCAGCACGCATCCGTGTTCCTTGTCGCTGGCTTCATGGGATGAGGACCGCATCGTCCGGCGACAAGGCGCGAATGACCAGAACTGCAGGTCCCGAAAGCCTGACCGGAGCGGACATTCGGTTTGCCCGTGGGACGACCTGACGATCAGGCGTGAGACTGGGCGCGGGACAGGCGCCGGGGTACGAGCCCGCGTCAGCGACCCTCGAGACGATCGGGCTTACGAGTGTGGCAACCGCGGCGGCGGCCGCAGTCCCGCCTTTCGCAGCCATCCCCTGTAGGCCGTCGGCGTGGTACCGGACCACCGCTTGAACGCACGGGAGAAGGCGGTCGCGTCGGCGTAGCCGACCCTGCGGGCTACATCGCCGACCGGCCGGCCGGCCTCTAGGAGCCGGCGTGCCCGGTCGAAGCGTTCCGCTTCGACCTCGCGGCGGAAGGTCGTCCCTCGCGCGGCGAGTCGGCGGGACAGGGATTTTGGGTGCAGGCCCAGCTGCCTGGCGACCGCTTCTTCGGATACCGGGCGCCCCGCGTTCAGCTCGACACCGATGAGGTCCCGTACGTGGATCTCGAGCCCAGGTCGGGGCCAGGCGCGCAGGCCGTGCTCGGCCCGGCGCCTCGTCTCCTCGAAGTCGTTTTGGATGCCGCCACGGCGCACCCCCAACGCGTCAGTATCGAAGGACAGACCGTTCCAACCGGCATCAAACTGCACGGCCATGCCCAGCACACCCTCGTAGTCGACGTCGGGTGCCGGAGGCGGGTGCGTCCAGTGTGCGGTGAGCGCGAACGAGCCAGCCCGGGGCAGCCGGCTCTGCACGGCGAACCCGACCATGGCCACGATGTGCTCCGCCGACCGAGGATGGAGGAGGCTCGGTTCACCGACGACGAGCTCGAGCGTGGTGCGGGCGCCGTTCACGACGAGCACCAACCGCAGGCTGTCCGACGTCAGCGGCAGGAGTCGGCTGAGCTCGACCAGCGCCTCACCCAGCGTCGGTGCCTGCTCGAGCACGGTGCCCAGCGCCCCGAAGTCGCTCGGCCGCGTCCGGGCGGCCGCCCGCAGACCGATGGCCGTGTCCGCCGACTCACTCTCGGCCGTGTCCCACAACCGGTACAGCGTGGCCGCTGGCACCCGGGAGGCGCCGCCCTCGACGCCGCTGCCGACCGGCACGCCGAGCTCGGCGAGGACTCGTTGCAGGTACTCGACGGTCGGGCGCCGAACCGTCCCCACGTTCGTCTCGATCATCGCCGGCCCACGCTAGTTGTTGTGCCCTGGGACGTTGTTGACATCCGCTGAGAGGTGAGCCCCCTGGGCGAGTGTGGAGGCGGTCGCGGCGCAGCCGCCCGAGCCCGGTGCGCTCTCCGCGGCCTCTGAGCCGTGCCGATTGCCCCGCACCCGTGACCGCAGCAGACAACGCGCCGCGAAGGGCTTGTGTCCCTGACCCGGATTCACTGAAATGTCAGCCGATGAAGCTGATCGACCTCACTCGCACCCTCGACCCGACCATCCACGACCGCCTTCCCCCCGAGTTCGCTGCCGCCGGCGCGCTCCTGGCGCCCCGGATCGAGTACCGATCGCCAGCCGGCGGCGGACGCGACGAGCTGTGTCACGCGCTGGGGTGCACACCCGAAGACCTTCCCGGCGGCGAAGGTTGGGGCTCCGAGGGCCTCAGCGGATTCGGCTCGCACATGGGCACTCACGTCGACGCGCCCCTCCACTACGGGACCACCTGCGAGGGCTCACCGGCGCGCACGATCACCGACATCGCCCTCGATGAGCTGTACTGCCCGGGTTTCGTGCTCGACGTGCGCGGCGCGAGCCCGGGCAAGGCGATCCCCGTGGAGCAGCTGGCCGCCGCCGTCGACAAGCTTGACACGAGGATCCCGACCGGCGCTGCGCTCCTGCTGAGAACGGGCCAGGAGGACCACGACGACGTGACCGACTGGCGCTTCTACGACTACCCGGGCATGAGCCGTGAGGGCACCCTCTACCTGGCATCACTCGGCGCCAAGGTCCTCGGCACCGACGCGCTCGGCTGGGACCGGCCGTTCCACGTGATGCGCGAGGCCTTCCGCGCCACGGGCGACCCCGCTCACATCTGGGACGGCCACTTCGCGGGGCGTGAGCGCGAGGTGTTCATCGTTCAGCAACTCACCAACCTGCCCGCACTGCCCTCCTACCCGTTCGATGTCGGCTTCTTCCCCATCAAGCTCGCAGCCGCCAGCGCGGCTCCCGCTCGCGTCGTGGCCTTCCTCCGAAGCGCGTAGGCACCGTCGCGTCGCCACCGGGACGGCACCGGCATGTGCTGGTGGATCTCATGCATCGGTCCGTTCTGCCCCCAACGCGAGGTTCAGCCAAGCTGGCCTCGTCCCGAAGGCGTGGCCCGGTCAGGACTTCTTCATGACCAGGAGGACCTCGAGGATGCCGTGGTCCTTGGTCGTCACCCCGGCGAAGCTGGGGTTGGGGACCTGGTAGTCGGCAAACGTGACGGGGATCTGCCCGCTCACCTCCAGCAGCGCGCCGGTGCGCTTCGCCTTCACGGGGAAGGTGACGGTGCGGGTGACGCCGTGGAGGGTGAGCTTGCCGGTGGCCGTCTCGGTGACCGCCTCGCCCGGCGCGGGCACCGTGCCGAAGTCGATCGGCGACGTCAGCACGAACGTGGCCGTCGGGAACCGAGCGGTGTCCATGATGCGGCCCTGGAACTGCGCGTCGCGCCGTGACTGGTCGCTGCGCACCGACGTCAGGTCGGCCGTGAAGCTGGCCCCGTCGACGGACGTGCCGCTGATCGTGAGGGTGCCCGACACCGACGAGGTGCGCCCGTAGGCCTCGGCGTTCTGGCCGAACAGCACCTCCTTCACGCGGTAGCCCACGAGCGAGCCCGAGGTGACCTTCCACGCGCCGGCAACGGGCACCGGCGCGGCCGACGCCGCGCCCGAGCTGTCGGCCGGGGTCGTGGCGGTCGTGACGTCGAGCGCCTTGGGCGCCTGCTTCTCGATGTAGTGGATGTAGACGTAGGCGCCGCCCTCGATGGCAGCACCGGCCAGCAGCACCACGAGGAGCGCCGCCACGCCCCACCACTGCCACGATCGCTTCGCTGCCACGGTGCCTCCTGGTGCCCGGACCGCGGGTCCCGGTTCTGGTCTACTCGGGCCGGCTCCGGATGCTCGCGCGGGCGCCGCTGCCGTTCCTACGGAGCGGGCCGCTCACGGGATTGCCCACGCCCGTAGTGTCGCCACCCATGGCACGGATCCTCATCACCGGCTGCTCCACCGGGATCGGGCGCGGCGCCGCGTCCGAGCTCGCCGACCGGGGGCACCACGTGATCGCCACCGCCCGCGACCCCGCGTCGCTCGA
>JADGOL010000239.1 GCA_017882995.1 Acidimicrobiales bacterium
CGCTGCCGCTCGGCGTCGAGTGCCTCGATCTCCCAGTGCACGACGGGCCGCGCCCAATCGTCGCCCATGACGTCTCCCTCCGACCGCCGTCAGGCTACCCACGATCGATGCATCACGGCGCCAGTGCGTCGAGCTTGAGTCCCTCGAGATGCGACACGAAGAGGTCGGGCTCCTGGAACATCCAATCGTGGTCGATCGGTCTCCCGTCGGGAGCCGAGGCAACCGTGAACGAGGCTCCGAGCTCCCGCGCGAATCGCTCCCCGTCGGGACGCGACAGGATCGAGTCGCGATTCGCCCACAGGACATGGGACAGGAGGCCGGCCTGGGCGCACACCTCGCTCGTTCCGTCCCTCGCACTGGTGAAACCCCACCATGCGGCATCGATGAGCTGACGCGGATGGGTGATCCACGAACGCGCGAAGGCGGCGGCTGCGATCGGCGTGGCCAGACCGAGCAGCCCCAGAGGATGGCGCATCGCCTCATCGGCCAGCCCCCACTCGCGCGACACGGCCAGGGTGTCGGAGAACACGAGCTCCACCACCCGACCAGGGAAGCGAGACGCAAAGCCGAGCTCGATGCCGCCCCCGAAGGAGTGACCGAGCAGAGTCACCTCGTCGAGGCCCAGACCGTCGAGCGTGGCCGTGAACCCGTCGAGGACTTCGGGGTACCGCCACGGTCCCCGGAAGCCGAAGAGGTCAGGGATGACCACTCGGCAACGTGGCGCCAAGAGACCCGCCAGACCCCGGTAGGTGTCGGGGCGCATGGCGTATCCGTGCAGCACCACGACCGGAGGACCGGATCCGACGTCGACGGGGACCTCGAGCACGTTCAAGGATCCCGAGTCAATCAGAGCTCGGGCCCTGACGTCGGCAATCATCGGTGGAACATCGGGCAACCACGTGGGAAAAGTGGGAACCTTTCTCGTCCTCGGTGTCTCTTCATGGGTAGACCCGAGACACGACCCCGGTCTACGGGAACACTCAGGAGGTCGGAGCATGGCGCACGTGCAGCTCGCAGACAAAGCGGACAGGCTGATCCCGAAAGTCGCGCTTCGCTACTCGCGACACCGTTTTGGACGCGTCGTCGAGCCGGTGGCCGCCGCGGCTCATCACTCGGGAGTCCTCCTGGCCATGGGTGCGCTCGAGACCGCGGCCGAACGGGGTTGGCGGCGCTTAGAACCGAGTCTGCGGTGGCTGGCCGTCCAGGCTGCGGCCATGGAGATCGGTTGTTCGTGGTGCACCGACTACGGGTACTACGAGGGCATGCAACAAGGGACCGATCCCATCAAGGTGCGAGAGGTCCTGCACTGGCGAACCAGTGACGTCTACGACGAGCGCGAGCGCGCCGTGCTCGAGTACGCCGAAGCGGCGACCGCCACTCCGGTCAGCATCGCCGACGAGCTCATGGAGCGGCTGCACCGGCACTTCACCGAGCCCGAGATCGTGGAGCTCGCGGCCTGGGTCGCGATGGAGAACTTCCGGTCGCGCTTCAACGCCGGCCTCGGCCTTCGGAGTCAGGGATTCTCCGAAAACTGCGAGGTGCCGACCACCGTCGAGTCGGCCTGGTCGAGCGAGCGAAGCCTCGACTGACGCGTCATGTGGTTGGCACCGCCTCGTATGAGCATGAAGGCGAGGCGGGCGCGACGCCAGGCACGGGGACAAGACGAAGTCGCGCTCCGGATGGCTGACCATGTCCCGAGACAACTGAGCCGACGGCTACCGTGACAGGCATCAGGTGGCACGCGCGAGGTGTGCTCCGAGCTGCCCCACGACGCTGGAGGACCAGTCACGATGACGCAGGCGACGGCTGGCGTCGATCTGGGAGGGACGAAGATCCAGGCGGTGGTGGTGTCGGCCGGTGACGTCGTCGGCCAGGCACGCCACCCGACACCGAACACCAACGCCGCCGACGTCGTGGCCGAGATCGTGGCCAGCATCCACAGCGCACTCAGTGATGCCGGGATAGGGCCCTCAGAGCTGCGCGCCATCGCCATCGGGTCGCCGGGCTCGGTCGACGTGGCCACCGGTCACGTCTCGAAGGCCCGCAACGTCCCCGGCTTCATCGACGACGTCGCGCTCGGGCCCGAGGTGAGCGCGGCGTTCGGAGGGACGACGGTCATCGTCGACAACGACGTCCGAGCCGCGGTCATGGGCGAGTTTCGCCAAGGCGCGGGGCGACCGTTCCGGAACTTCATCGGTGTGTTCGTCGGAACCGGAGTCGGGGGCGGCCTCATCCTGGAGGGCGAACTCCGTCACGGCGCCGGCAACGCCGGCGAGATCGGCCATACCACCGTCAAGCCGGGTGGCCGCCGGTGCGGGTGCCTGCGCCTGGGCTGCCTCGAGGCCTATGCCGGCCGCCAGTCGATCGAACAGACGGCGCGGGTGCGACTGGACAAGGGACAGAAGACCAAGCTGTTCGAGATCATGGAGCGCAAAGGACGGGACCGGGTGACGAGCTCGGTCATCGCCGACGCGCTCGATCAGAAGGACCGCCTCACCGTCGAGCTCGTCGACGAGGCCGTCGACGCGCTCGGCCTGGCGCTCGCCAACACCCAGAATCTGCTCGACCTCGAGGCCATCATCGTCGGCGGTGGGCTCGGGGACCGCCTGGGGGAACCGTTCGTCCGCCGCATCGAGCAGGCCATGGCCGCCAACCTGCGCTTCCCCGAACGACCGCCGGTCGTGCTCGGTACCGAGCTCGGCGACCTGTCCGGGGCCGTCGGCGCCACGGTCCTGATCGAGGAATGGTCATGACCGGGTCCCGGTCGTAAGCGCCGACCCCCAGCTCTACGCCGTCTCTCTCGGGGGCGACCCTGCGCCGGGCCGTCTCACCTTCCAACGCCCAACGATTGGGTCGTCTGACCCTCTGGTTGTTCCCACGAGCGCCATTAGCCTGATTTGTATGCGTTCGCATTTCGAGCGGCACCGTTCCAAGCGCTCCGGCTGGCTCCGGGCGGCGGTGCTGGGAGCAGATGACGGCCTCGTATCCACGGCCGCGTTGCTGGTCGGGGTAGCTGCTTCGGGCGCAACCAAGAACGCGATCCTGACGGCCGGCGTTGCGGCACTCAGCGCCGGGGCCATGGCCATGGCCATCGGGGAATACGTGTCAGTCAGTGCCCAAGCGGACACGGAGGCTGCCGATCGCAGTCGCGAGGAGCGAGAACTCGCCAACAATCCGAAGGCAGAGCTTCAGGAGTTGATCTCCATCTACCGTGAACGCGGGCTTACACCCGAGTTGGCCGCCGATGTTGCCACTGCCCTGCAAGAACGCGACCCGCTCGCAGCTCATTTGCGCGACGAGCTCGGCTTCACCGAGACGTCCAAGGCCCGGCCAATCCAGGCTGCAGCCGCGTCCGCGGCCAGCTTCGCTGCGGGGGCCACCATCCCTCTCGTCACCGCAGCGATCAGCCCGACCGGATCGCGCAGCATCGTCATCGCGGGCGTCACGCTGGCGGCACTTTGCATTCTTGGTGTCCTCGGAGCGGCCATGGGAGGCGCTCCACGACTGCGCGGCGCACTCCGAGTCGGTATCGGTGGCGCTCTGGCCCTGACCGTCACTTATGGCGTGGGTGCTCTGTTCGGTTCTGCCACTTGATCGACGTCTCTTCCGTGGCAGGGTGGAACCTGCTGGGGACTATGGGGCGGATCGGTTGTCCACTTCGTCCAGCCAACCGCGATGGTGCTTTGCGGCCCACGATCGACGCACGTGACCGAATATCATTCCCGGGAGAGCGGGCCGTGTTGCGGGATTCAACACTGCCATGAAGACGTGGGCACCGAGTAGAAGGACCGCGACCA
>JADGOL010000240.1 GCA_017882995.1 Acidimicrobiales bacterium
TGTTGACGCAATGGCGCGCCTGGGTGGACCAGTTCAATCCCGATGTCGTGATCTACATGGCCCGCAGCGACGTGTTGAACCAGGAGGTGGACTCGAACTGGACCAACATCGGCGAGCCCGCCTTCGACTCCTATCTCACGAGCCGGTTCCACCAGGCCATCGATGTGCTCGGTTCACGCGGCGCGCACGTGGTCTTGCTGACATCCCCGTTCTACGACACCGGCATGCAACCCAGCGGCTTGCCGTGGCCCGAGGACGACCCCGCCCGCGTGACGGCCGACAACCAGATCATCGAGTCGACGGCCGAATCCGCGTCGGGGCGCTCGGGTTCCTCGGGTTCCGCGGGCTCTGGGCCTCGTCCCAGGAGCGGGCTGTTCTCGGGCATCTCGGGGACCGGCAACGTGACGGTGATCGACGCCGGCACATGGCTGTCGCCGGGACGGCACTACTCCGTCACCGTCGACGGCGTCCAGGCGCGATGCGGAGACGGGGTCCACTTCACCGTGGCCGGGGGCGAGTGGCTGGCAAAGCGGATCCTGCCCGTCATCTCGTTGCTGGGCCGGGCGCACCAATCGACCTCACGTTCGGGTTCGTGGTCGGGTCCGATCGCCCTCACGCCGCCGTCGTGGTACTCCGAGCTGCCCTGTACCGCCTCTGCGGGTTGAGGCGCCCGTTCGCACCCGGCGCGGATCACCGAATACCCTGCTCGGACCGGCCCGGCTGATCACGGCCCGGCCGGCTCGACGATCCCGTCGGGTCGTCGCGAATCGATCTGGAGCCGTCATGGGTATCGAGACACACGAGCGCTCACCAGGCACCGTCGAGGTGGTCATCGACGTCCCACCCGTGAACGCGCTCGACGTGGCCTCGTGGTTCGCGTTCGCTGATGCCGTGCTGGCGGCGGGGTCCATCCCGTCGGTCCGGGTGGTCGTGGTGCGCGCCGAGGGACGAGGGTTCTGTGCGGGCGTGGACATCAAGGAGATCCAGGCCAAGGGGGACGAGGCGCTCGTGGGGGTGAACCGGGGCTGCGCGGCCGCCTTCGCGGCCGTCTACGACTGCGAGGTCCCGGTCATCGTCGCCGTGCAGGGCTTCTGCCTGGGGGGAGGCATCGGCATCGCCGGGAACGCCGACATCGTGGTGGCATCCGATGACGCCACCTTCGGGCTGCCCGAGGTGGACCGGGGCGCGCTCGGTGCCGCCACCCATCTGGCCCGGCTCGTCCCCCAACACCGCATGCGCTCCATGGTGTACACGGCCCAGCCCGCCACCGCGGCCGAGCTGCACCACTACGGATCGGTGCTGCGCGTCGTGCCCAAGGACCAACTGGTCGACACCGCCTACGAGGTGGCGGAGTCCATCGCCTCGAAGAGCCCCACCATCATCCGCCGCGCCAAGGAGTCATTGAACGGCATCGACCCCGTCGACGTGAAGCGCAGCTACCGCTTCGAGCAGGGCTTCACCTACGAGCTCCACGTCTCGGGCGTGGCCGACGAGCAGCGTCAGGCCTTCGTCGAGAAGCGCGACGCGGACACTTCCACATGAGCGACAAGCGGTCGACGGTCGACGAGATGGTCGGCGAGCTGCGCGACGGCATGACCATCGGCTTCGGGGGATGGGGGTCACGGCGCAAGCCCATGGCGGTGGTGCGGTCCATCTTGCGGGCCGGAGTCCGCGACCTGACCGTCGTCTCCTACGGGGGCCCCGACGTGGGTGTGCTGTGCGCGGCGGGACGGGTCCGCAAGGCCGTCTACGCCTTCGTGACCCTCGACTCCATCGCACTCGATCCCCATTTCCGCAAGGCCCGCCAGGCCGGGGCCATCGAGGCCATGGAGATCGACGAGGGCATGTTCTACCTGGGGTTGTTGGCGGCGTCGCAGCGCCTGCCCTTCCTGCCGACGCGAGCGGGGTTGGGCTCCGACGTCATGCGCGTCAACCCCGGACTGCGCACCGTGCGCTCGCCCTATGAAGATGGCGAGGAGCTGGTGGCCATGCCGGCGCTCGCACTCGACGCCGCCTTCGTGCACGTGAACCGGGCCGACACCCACGGCAACGGCCAGATGCTCGGCCCCGACCCCTTCTTCGACGAGCTCTTTCTCGGGGCCGCCGTCCGACGCTTCGTCACCGCCGAGAAGATCCTCGAACCGGGCCGGCTCGTCGACGAGGGCCCCATCCAGACCGTCACCATCAACAGGCTGATGACCGACGCCGTGGCCGAGGTACCCGGGGGGGCACACTTCACGTCGTGTCCTCCCGACTACGACCGCGACGAGGCGTTCCAGAAGGCCTACGCGTCGGCGGCCGCCGATCCCGATGCGTGGGCGGCCTTCGACGCCCGCTACCTCCAGGTCGACGAGGCTGGGTACCGCGCCGCGGTGAACGAGGCGTCGCCATGAACGGTGACACCGATGTGACGCGGGCCGAGGTGTGCGCGGTGGCGTGTGCCCAAGCGTGGCGCGGCGACGGAGAGGTGATGGCGAGTCCCTTCGGCACCGTGCCCCAGATCGGTGCCCGGCTGGCCCGGCTCACCTTCGAGCCCGACCTCGTCCTCACCGACGGCGAGGCCGCGCTCATGGCCAATACGCCGTCGGTGTCTTCGCGACGCGACGAATTCGTCCTCGAAGCCTGGATGCCGTACCGCCGGGTCTTCGACGTGGTGTGGTCGGGGCGGCGTCACATCATGATGATGGCGTCGCAGGTGGACCGCTTCGGCAACCAGAACCTGAGCGCCATCGGCGACTGGGCCCGACCCAAGGCCCAGCTCATCGGCGTCCGCGGCGCGCCGGGCAACAGCCTCAACCACACCACGAGCTACTGGGTCCCCGCCCATACGGCGCGCAGCTTCGTCGAGCACGTCGACATGGTGTGCGGTGTCGGTTACGACCGGGCCGCGGCGGCGGGTCCGGCGGCCACGCGCTTTCACGACGTCCGGCTGGTGGTGTCGAA
>JADGOL010000241.1 GCA_017882995.1 Acidimicrobiales bacterium
GGGGCGAGCGCGGCCGGATCGGCGGTGCGGTTCTGCATGGGGACGTCGAGCGCGTAGGTCATGTCATAGCTCTGGACAGAGCCGAGAGGAAGCTGTTGGCGGGTCACGAAGGGACGGGTGAGCAGTCCCGGCCAAATGGGGTCGACGGTGTTGCCATAGGTGTAGGTACCGAAGTTGTCGCCGGGGATGGCCAAGACACGCGTGTCGGTCTTCTGCGCGTTGAGGGCGGAGGCGGTCTGGGTGACGTATTTCGGGATCGGCGTGGGGAAGGTGTAGCGATCCAGCACGGAGCTGCCGTTCCACGCCGGCGGGTTGGCCGCCGCGATCGTCGCCAGCGCCAGCCCGGTGGCGAGGACTCCCATCACCCTCTGGCGCCGCGCCAGCGCGCTGACTCCGGCGCCGAGAAGGATCGCCAGCCCGAGCAGCACCATGGGCGTGGCCCGGTCCGTGGACCGCAGGGCCAGACCGGCGGTCGTCTTGGTCATGAAGGCCTTCATGACGCCGCCCACCGTCGACGGCGCCGCGTAGGGGTTCGACCCGACGGCGAGCACCATCCCCACCACGATGAGGATGATGAAGAAGGCACGTTGGCGCCAGCGGACGACGACCGCGGCCGCCAGGGCGAGAAGCGGGACGGTGAAGGTGACCCCGATGAGCCACAGCTGCTGGGTGAATCCCGCCGAGGTGGCCGCCCACGGGCCGGCGATGTCGGAACCGTAGAAGAACCAGTAGCCGAGGCCCCGCAGCACCTCGGAGGACAGCGACGTCTTCGCCACCGCCGAGACCTTCTCCGTGACGCCGAGAACGTTGAGGCCGTAGCCCGACTCGATGGCCAGTGCCCACGCCCACCACAACGACACCCCGGCGGTGAGAAGCGCGGTACGCCACACCGTCGCCCAAGCTTGGCGCAGGGTGTGTTCCTTGACGATGACCACGGCGTAGAGCAACCACAGTGTGGGTGCCACCACCGCGTAGATCGGACCGCTGGCGTTGAGCCCGCTGACCGTCAGCCACACCAGAGCGAACAGAGCCGGATAGCGCCAACCGCCGCCGCGGACCCCCCGAATGACGAAGGCGATCATCCAGCCCAGTCCCGCCCAGGGCAGCACCAGCGACCCGATGCGGCCCACGTCTTGGAGCCAGTACGGCGAGAGCATGTAGCCGGCCGCGGCGACGAAGCGCCCCGGGCCTTCGAGCCCGACCGTCCGACACAGGTACAAGACACCCGCACCGGCTCCGAACAGCATGGTGCCCACCCACAGGCGTTGGCCGACCCACAGGGGTATGCCCAGAGCGTGGACGGCCCAGAAGAACGGCCCCAGCGGGAAGAGGAACCCGATCTGCTCGTGGGTGACGGTGCCGAGCCCCACCGTCGGATCCCACATCGACGCCGATTGGCGGAGGAACCGCCCGGCATCGAGGTAGAGGTAGCTCTTGGTGTCGGAGTCGGCGACCCCCGGCTGCGCCCAGAGCTGGGGCACGTAGGCGAGGATGGCGATCACCAGGTACTCGAGTCGTCCGCCCGACCACCACCCCGCCCGAGAACGGCCAGAACCGACGCGCGCCGCCGTGCTCGGTGTCGTCAGGCTCAACGCGCCGTCCCCCCCTCTCGCCGCGGTGGGTGCCATCGGGAACGGGCCAGTATGGCACGGGCCTGTCTGGGGACGTCGGCACCGCAAGCCCCCGCCCGAGGTTCGAACGGCCCCGGCGCTAACCTGTTCGGGGGGGGGATCGGGCCTGGGTGATTGGTCGTCAGGATCAGTGGAGAATGACGCCCGAACGCCTCGACACAGACATGCGCAGACCCTACGAACGCCTGGTCGTCTTGACCCTCGTCGTGTCCCTGGTCCTGACGGGATGCTCGGGCAGCTCCGTTGCCGCCAAGGCGCCCTCCACCACGGGCACGGTGGGGAGCACCCTGGAGGCCACCGGCGCCGCCTACACCCTGGACCAGGTGATCCAGGACGCCGCCCAAAAGGTCGTGGTGGCCGTCATCACCGCCCACAACACGTCACAGAGTTCGGCGCATTTCGGCAACCTGTCGGTCACCTCGTTGTTGAGCGACACCGCCGGGAAGACCTACACCCCCGACCCCAACAGCAGTGCCGTCGAGTCGCAGTGCGAACAGGGTGGCTTCTTCACGCCCGTGGCTCCGGGCGGGACCGAACAGGGATGTGAGTTCTTCCCCGTGCCGCAAGGGACTGTTCCCGCCCAGCTCGAGCTGCTCGTGCACCCCACCTTGCGCTGGCACCTCTCGAGCGTCTCCGCCGCGGGGCCGGCCGGAACCGGAACCGGGACCGGGACGGGGACAGGAACAGGGAGCGGGACGGGGACGGGCACCGGCACGGGGACAGGAACGGGGACCGGATCGGGGACGGGGACGGGCACAGGAACGGGGACGGGAACGGGGACCGGGACCGTCAAGAAGAAGCACCATTCGAAGACCCGGCATCCCAAGAAGAAGAAGCCGACAGTGAAGAAGGTGAAGGCCAAGAAGCCGAAGAAGAAGAAATAGCGCGACGATCGGTGTCAACCATGAGTGGGCCCACCGTGGCGTCGGACGACGGCACCGCGTCTTCAGAGGTTTCGTCTTCACGGATCGGGTCTTCACGACTCGCGTCGGCCCGACTCGGGTCCTGGGTCGGACTCGGTGTCATCGTGGCGTGGGGGTGTCTCCGATGGAGATCCGAACTCGTCCCGGTCGCGTACGCGGACGACAGCTCGGTGCACCAACAGATGGTGCGGTTCGTCGTCGGTCGGTTCGAGGCGGGCCACGCGCCCATGACGAGCTGGTTCCCCTACCTCGGCCTGGGCTCGCCCCAATTCCTCCACTACCAGGGTCTGCCCGCCATGGTCACCGGCGCCCTGGGTCTGGGCGTGGGCGGTGACACCGCCTTCCGGCTCACCTTGTACCTGTTGCTGGCCCTCTGGCCGTTGTCGGTGTACTGGTCGGCCCGGCTCTTCGGTCTCGGCCGAGGGGCGTCGGTCCTGAGCGCGGCGGCCGCGCCGTTGCTCATGAGCGCGGTAGGCGTGGGGTACGAACCCAAGGCCTACGTGTGGATCGGCTTCGGGGTGTGGGCCCAGCTGTGGGCGTCGTGGACACTCCCGCTCGCCTGGGCCTTCACCTGGCGTGCCATGTCGTCGCGACGGGCCGTGCTCCCGGCGGTGGTCTTCGTCGCCCTGACCGTGGCGCTGCATTTCGAGACCGGCTATCTGGCGCTGATCCCCATCGTCATCTTCCCCTTCCTGACCCCGAGCGAGCTTCGGGCCCGGCTGTGGCGCGCCGGTGCCGTGGCGAGCGGCGCGCTGCTGGGATCGGCGTGGGTGACGGTGCCGCTGCTCGCGCAGGGCCGTTGGGCGGCCACCAACGAGATCCTCAGACACACGCCGCTCGAGAACGGCTACGGGGCCAAGCAGGTCATGTCCTGGCTCGTGACGGGCCAGCTCTTCGACGCCCATCGGTTCCCGGTCGTGACGGTGCTCGCCGGGGTGGGGCTCGTCGTCTGTGTGCGCTCGTGGCGCACCAACGCGGCCGGGCGCGCCCTGGTGGCGTTGGTGGTCATGAGCCTGGTCCTGTCCTTCGGCCGGACAACCTTCGGCTCTCTCACCGTGTTGTTGCCGGGGAGCAAGGACATCTTCATGCGCCGGTTCATGATGGGGGTGCAACTCGGCGGTCTCTACCTGGCCGGGGTCGGTGGCGTGGCGGTGATGCGGCTCGTCGTGGCGGGCGTGAGGCGATGGCGCCCGCTCGTCGCGACGTGGGCGGCGGCACCGTCCCGGCGCATCGCGCTCGTGGCCGGGGCCGGTGTCGTCGGCGTGGCCGTGCTCGCTCCGGCGTGGACCCAGATCGACGCCTTCGGTGCGACCAACACGCAGTGGATCACCGCCCAACATGCCGCCGGGGCCTCCCAGGGTCGCGACGTCGATGGCCTCATCGGCTATGTGCGCAGTCACGGCGGCGGACGGGTGTACGCCGGCATGCCGTCGAATTGGGGATCGGGATTCAAGGTGGGTGCGGTCCCGGTGTTCAAGTACCTCGAGAGTCGAGACGTCGACGAGGTCGGCTACACGTTGCGCACGGCGTCGCTCATGACCGACCCCGAGTACTTCTTCGACGAGCAGAACCCGGGGGACTACGGGCTCTTCGCCATTCACTACCTGATCCTGCCGGTGGGGCATCGGTCCCCGGTGCCCGCTCGGCTCGTCATGACCGCCGGCCCGTACCGGCTCCTGGTCCTTGCGAACTCCGGGTACGTACGCGTCGTCGACACCGTCGGGTCGCTCAGTGCCGACAAGAACAATGTCGGCACCATGAGCGTGCCCTATCTCCGCTCCGACCTTCCCGCCGCCGGTCGCTATCTGGCCGTCGCCTACGGAGGCGACCCTCCCGCCCCCCTCACCGCGCCGGTCGTGTCCGCCCTCACGGGTGCGCCCGGCACCGTGCGCTCCGAGCACGACGACCTCGCCGACGGTCGCGTGACGGTGACGGTCATGGCCCGGCGACCTGCGGCGGTGGTCCTGAGCGCCTCGTTCGACCCCGGATGGTCCGCGCTCGTCGACGGGCACCGGGCTCGGGTCGTGATGCTGGCGCCCGCCCTCCCGGCCGTCTCGGTCGGGCCCGGTGTCCACACCATCACGTTCTCGTACGAAGGCTTCGGTCTCTATCCGGCGCTCTTCGCCGTGCTCGTCGTGACGCTCGTGGCCCTCGTGTGGTGGGGCCCGTTCGACGGTTGGACCCGCCTGCGACGGCGTCTGGCTTACCGCGCCGCCTGACGGCGTCTGGCTTACCGCGCCGCCTGACGGCGGCGGCGCTGTTTGGCGCTGTACATGGCGTGGTCGGCCTCGGCCAAGAGGTCGGCGGGGATCACGTCGGGGTCGCTCGTCAGGGCGAGGCCGACACTGACCC
>JADGOL010000242.1 GCA_017882995.1 Acidimicrobiales bacterium
GCACCCTCGACGATCGACACCTTCGCGCCGAACCGGGCAAAGACCTGTCCGAGCTCGACACCGATGGCCCCTCCCCCGAGCACCACCAGCGACTCCGGAACGGTCTCGGTCTCGATGGCGTCGCGGTTGGTCCAGTACTTCCCTTCGAGCTCGGCCAGTCCCGGGATCGGCGGCGCCCAGGCCTTGGCCCCGGCCCCGACGACCACGGCGCGCCGCGCCTCGTAGGTCACGTCACCGACGACGACGCGGCTCGGCCCGTCGAGGGTTCCCCAGCCGCGCACGAACCGGCCGCCCTTGCCGACGAAACGGTCCACGGCCACCTGGTCGTTCCAGTTGTCGGTGGCCTCGTCGCGGATGCGCCGGGCCACGGGCGCCCAGTCCGGCGTGACGGTCGAGGTCCCGGCCATGCCCGGGATGCGGCGCCCTTCGGCGAGCAGGTTGGCGGCCCGGATCATCATCTTCGACGGTACGCACCCCCAGTAGGGGCACTCGCCACCGAGAAGGTTGCCGTCGATGCCGATGACGTCGAGCTTCGCTTCGGCCAGACGACCGGCCACCTCCTCGCCGCCGGGCCCCATCCCGAGGACCACCACATCCACCTGCTCGATCTGCTCGATCTGCTCAGTCACGCTTCCTCCCCGGGGCGCGGTCGCTCCATCGCCGCGAACCTACCGGCTCGCCGCTATGAGGACTCTGGCGCGAGCAGGTCCGAATGGCTGGTGACCAGGGCCGTTCGCCTCTATGCGCCGGAGCCCCAGAAGGCCAAATTGGCCACTGTGTTGATGGACGCGGAGGGGCTAGAAGTTCTCTTCGCGGAACAATGCCTGGAGCTCCTGGCGGGATCTCGGCTGGGGCGGATCGCCGTCACCATCGGGGCGGTGCCGGCGATCTTCCCGGTCGACTACCGACTGATCGACGGCCAGATCATCTTCCGCACCCGGGACGCCACCAACCTGCACACCGCCTCGGCGAACACCGTGGTCGCCTTCGAGGTCGACGACGTGGACCCCTCGTGGGCCGAGGGATGGAGCGTGCTTGTGGTGGGGGTGGCCCGCGAGATCCGAGACGACGTGGCCATCGCGCTCGCCCTCGACCAGGCCCCCAGCCTGTGGGACGCGGGGGTCGGAGCCCACGTCATCTCCATCCTCCCCGCATTCGTCTCGGGCCGGCGCTTCGTCCACGCCGCATAGCCGCGTCAGCGTCGCCCGGTCCGCCCGCGGGCGGTCAGGACGTTCAAGACGTTCAGGAAACCGACGGCTCCTTGGCGTGGCCGAGGCTCACCATGAGGTCGATCCATCCCTGGAGATCGCCGTTCTTCATGTCCACGTGCGCCTTGAGCTCGGCGGGGACGAAGAACTCGACGCCGTCGGTCTCGAGGGCGTCGACGATGCCCGCCGCGCAGTCCTGCGCAGTGGCGAACTCCGCGCCGGGAAGACCGGGGAGCTCACCGGGCTGGGGGACCCATATCTCCGTGGCGATGGCACCGGGTTGGATGAGCTTCACCTCGATGGGCGTGTCGGCCAGGTCCATGGCGGCCACTTCGGTCCATCCCGTCATGGCGAACTTCGCGGCGCAATAGGCCGACTCGTGGACGATCCCGAACCGCCCGCCCCCGCTGGCGACGTTCACGATCGTGCCCGAGCCCCGCTCGATCATGCGGGGGAGCACCGCCAGGTTCATGCGGATGGGCGACATGAAGTTGGTCCGCATCACCACCTCGAGGTCCTCGGGGGTGTGATCCGTGACCACCTTGCGCTTGCCGAGCGCGGCGTTGTTCACCAGGCAGTCGAGCCCGCCGAAGGCTTCCCAGGCGTCGTCGACGAGCTGTACCGCGGCGTCGACGTCGGAGAGGTCGACGACCCACATCCGTGACCGGGGTGCGTGCTCCTGGCACAGGGCGAGGGTCTCTTCGAGACGCTCAGCCCGGCGCGCCGCGATCCCGACGGTCGCGCCGCGCGCGGCCAACATGGGAGCGAGAGCTTGGCCGATCCCCGATGACGCCCCCGTCACGAGGATGTGTGCGCCGTCGATTCTCATTGCCGTTGACGAGCCCTCGAGGGAGCTCGCGTGTCGTTACCGCCTGCGGGCGGTGGTCTTCTTGGCGGTGCGGCGGACCGGAGCCTTCTTGGCGGTGGTCCGACGAGCCGGAGCCTTCTTCGCAGGGGCACGACGGGTGACGGCCTTCTTGGCGGGAGCCCGCTTCTTGGCGGTCTTACGCGCCGGGGCCGCCTTCTTGGCACGCGGTGCGGCGGCGGCAACGGTCTTGCCCGCAGCGCGCACGGCGTCGTCGTTGGTCGGGAAGGCACCACGCTTCAGTCGCGGTGCAGTCGCCGGAGCCATCACCGCGTCCTTGAACGCCTTCACCGGAGTGATGCGCGCCTTCTTGGACGCCTTGATGCGGATCGCCTCCCCTGTGGCTGGGTTGCGGCCCATGCGGGCGGGGCGATTGACCTTGACGAACTTGGCGAATCCGGTGATTGCCACCGGCTCCCCCTGAGACACGACTGCGGTCACGACGTCGGTGAAGCCTTCGAGGACAGCGGACGTCGTCTTGAGGTCCACATCCGCGTGCACGGCCACCGCTTTGGCAAGCTCTCTTTTGTTCATGGGGGCCTATTGTGGTCTACGCGCGGGGCGACGCGCCAAGCGAACCCGTGTTTTTTTGAGTTTTCTTCGGTTTAGCGCCCCAACATCCATCGTCCGGTCAGCGCCGCGCGCCGCGCCATCGCGGCGCCGAGCACCGGGATTCGAGAGCCGATTTGGCGTGATCGCGACCCGATGTTCACTGTGCGCGTCGCTTCCGCGTCGGTGTCGCGCTGCATTCGCCACCCGAATCCGGAATGAGCCAACCGGCGCAAGAATCGTCGTGGGGTGCTCACGAGCACCAGCAGCACCAGCCCGAGGAGAACGAGGAGCCCTCCGAGCTGTGCCGTGCGCGCCACATCCTTGCCGGGACCTGTGAAGGCCAGGGAGCGACTCGAGACCACCGGTGTCGATGAACCTCCCGACCCCGGTGATCCTCCCGAGCCCGCCGCCGTGGCCACCTTCGTGGTCGTCGTCGTTGTCTTGGTGGCGGTGGTCGCTGTCGTGGTTGTGGACGGCGCCGTGGTTGTCGTCGTGCCCGCCGTCGTCGTGGTTGTGGACGCAATAGTTGTCGTCGTCGGACTCACCGTGGACGTGGACGTGGTGGTGGGGGCGGCGGTGGCCGTCGTCGTCGTGATGGGCCCCACCGTGGACGTGGTCGTAGGCGACACCGTGGACGTGGTGGTCGTCGTCGTGGTGGCGGGGTCTGCCACAGACAGGATCTGGCCGGCGCCGGTGGTGTCGGACCCGGCGCCGAAGCAGGCGGCTGTGGACGGGCACGCCAGATCCGCCACCAGGGCGCTCTGGGCCGGGACGACCTGCTCTGTCCAGGTCGCACCCCCGTCACCGCTGGCGAAGATCTGTCCGCCCCCGCCCGTGGTGGCGATCGGGGTGGCGGTGGTGGTCGACGTGCTGACCACGGCGGCCGCGGGAGCGAACACCTCACCGAGGATGGCGCGACGTCGGATCGCCTTGGCGCGGATGGCCGTGCTGGTCACCCGGTGCCCGGCCCGTCCGGCGAGCGCACTGGCCTCGACCGCGTTGGTGGTCGAACTGGCACCGGCACCGGCACTGGCACTGGCGGAGGCGCTGGTGAAGCCGAAGCTGAAGGCCACGCTCGATTGTCCGTTGGTGATCGCGTCGAGCGATATGCCCGACACGAAGCAGATCGTGGTGGTCGGGACACACGTCACGCCCTCGAGGGCACCGGCGTCGGACGGGACATCGGCGGACTTCCAGGTGTTGCCCCCGTCGGTCGTGGTCACGATCGCGGCGCCGAGCTGGATCGGTCCCGAGGTGCCGATTCCCACCGCCAGGCACGAGGTGGCGGACTGGCAACTCACCCCTACGAGCTCGGCGGCACCGGACGGGACGGCCTGGGAGACCCAGGTCACACCGCCGTCGGTGGTGGCGAGGATCTGGGCGTTCGCCTGGTTGGATTGGCTGCCGCTGATGCCCACGGCGACGCAATTCGTAGTGGTGGGACAGCTCACCGAGGAGAGAGGTCCGCTGTTGGAGGGGAGGGCTCGGGGGGTCCAGGTGGTGCCTCCGTCGGTGGTGGTGAGCACGGCGCCGGTCAAGAAGTCCGGGCTCGATCCCACCGCCACGCACGTCGTCGTCGACGAGCAGCTGACCCCGAAGAGCGGGCCGGTACCGGCCGGGACGGTCTGTGGCGTCCAGGTCGACCCGCCGTCGGACGTGGTGATGACCTCGGCCGCCGCGGCGACAAGGGCATTCGTGTCGAGCCCGACGCCGAGGCAATTCGTGGCCGATCCACAGGCGAGGTCGGTGATGAGCCCGTCGCTGGCGGGGATGGTCTTCGTGCTCCAGCTGCCGCCCCCGTCCGTGGTGACCTCGAGTGTCGTGCCTTTGCTGCCCTGTCCGATGGCGAAGCAGTCGGTCGCGGTCGGACAGGTGACCCGGCCGAAGGGCCCGGTTCCCGCCGGGAGGCTGCCGAAGGTCCACGTGGAGCCCCCGTCGGTCGTGCCGAGGATGGCGCCGAGCCCGAGTTCGTCGGCACCTGAGACGACACACGCCGTCGCCGAGGTGCAGTCGATCCCGTCGAGCCCGCTGGTGATGACCCCGGCGGCCTGGGCCACCCAGGTGGCGCCACCGTCGGAGCTGTGGACGACGACCCCGTTGCCGAAATCAGTCCCCGTCCCCAGCGCGGTGCAACTGGTGGCGGCCGCACAGCTGACGGCGTCGAGGTAGCCGGTGGCGTTCACCGCGGGAGAGCTCACGGCCTTCCACGTGGTGCCGCCGTTGGCCGACGACACGACGACCCCGGCCGACTGGTCCTGGTTGGTACCCACGGCCACACACGCCGTCGAGCCCGAGCACGACACACCCGAAAGATCCCCGGCGCTGGCCGGTGCCGGTCGGGCCACCCAGGTCGTGCCCCCGTTGGTGGTGGCGACGATGAAGGCGCTGTCCTGATTGAGATTGGTGCCTACCGCCACACACGAGGTCGCGCTGGAACACGACACCGCCTCGAGCCCTCCGGTGTTGTTGGGCACCGTCCGTTGCACCCAGGTCGTCCCCCCGTCGGTGGACGTGTCGATGATGCCGGCGAAGAACTGGTTGTCCGCACCCACGGCCACGCACAGGGTGGCGGTGGGGCAACTCACGCCGGCCAGTGACCCGGCGTCGCCGGGGACGGTCTGGTTGACCCAGGTCGTCCCCCCGTCGGCAGTGGTGGCGATGTTCGCCTGGTCGAAGTTGATGTTCGATCCCACCGCCACACAGCTCGTGGCGGTAGCGCAGCTCAGCCCGGCCAGCGGCCCGGTGGTCGCCGGGGGGACCTGCGCGGTCCAGCTGGCCCCACCGTCGGCGCTGGCGACGATCTGGGCGCCGCCGAAGTTCCCCTGTGCCCCCACCGCCGTGCACTTCGTCGCGGTCGGGCACGACACGTCGCTCAGCTCCCCGACTGGCGCCGTGGTCGACGCGCTCACCTGCCATCCCGAGGACGCCGCCCCCGCCCCCGAGGTGACCACCAGGCCGGCGCCAATCGCGATCGCACCGGCCGCAACCAACTGGCCAATGAGGCGACACCGGTGGAACGGGCTCACTCGGGGCGCGCCGTAGCCGGCCAGAGGTTGCAACTGTCGTCGACCCATCGTCCCCACCCCCCCGGCAAACCCACAACGGGGGGTCCGCTCGGTGCCGGCACGATATCGGTCGTGGGCTGGACTTTCAATCGGAGGAACGCGGTGCCGGACCTCGGTCCGCGACAACGCCCCGGCAGGTCTCTGTCCGACTGTGTGTGCCGAGACGTGAGGGCGCCTTATGAGCGGGCTATGAACGTCTATGCCGGAATCTGAACGGGCTAGGAGGAGGTGAAGGCTCCATCGCGGAGCACCGCCACCGCCACCGTCCGGTCACGGTCGAGCTCGGCCGCTACGTCGACGTCGTCGCCGTAGCCGGCGGCGACGAGTCGGCGGGCCGACCCCGAGGACCGGAGGGTTGCTTCGACATCACCGGTCGATTCGAAGAGGCCCGCCGCCCCGATCGCCTCCGCGGACAAGGTGCAACCCCCAGCCTTCAGGTGGTGGAGCACCGGGCTGTGCCTCTTCTGGTGGTCGGGACCGGCGTCGATCCGGTGACCTCACGCTTTTCAGGCGCGCGCTCTACCAACTGAGCTACCCGACCGCAGAGCCGAGGACGAGTGTCCTTGGCGGCGGTCC
>JADGOL010000243.1 GCA_017882995.1 Acidimicrobiales bacterium
AACGTCTTCGCGCTCTTCGGCGCCGGTCCTGCCTCGTCCACCCAACCGTCGGTGGCCAACTGGCGTCAGTTCGCCTGACTCCTACCCCGCAGTGGAAGGAGCACGACCATGATCTTCGGTGCCCATGTGGTCATCTACAGCACGGACGCGACGGCGGATCGAGCCTTCTTCGGCGACGTCCTCGGATGCTCGTCGGTGGACGCCGGCCACGGATGGTTGATCTTCGCACTGCCGCCGGCCGAAGTGGCTGTCCATCCCGCCGTCGCCAACGCCTCGAACGAGCTCTATCTCATGTGCGACGACCTGGCCGCCGAGATGCGGGCCCTCGGGGAAAAGGGCGTGCGGTTCTCGGAGGTCGAGGAGCCACGGTGGGGCTCGGTGACGAAGTTCCGGCTGCCGGGGGGAAGTGAGGTCGGTCTCTATCAGCCCAAGCACCCGTCGGCGTTGGTCCCCAACTCGATCTGACCCGCGTCGACCGGGACCGGCTCACGCCGGTGCCTACGATCGTGGCGTGGACGGCGACGGCACGGCGAGCGGTACCGGCGCACCGGGACCCAACCTGCTCGTCGTATTCCACTCCCGGACCGGCTCGACCCAGGCCCTGTGCGATCGGGCCGTGGGGGCGGCGACGGCGGCCGCCGGCGACGAGGTGCACATCCGGGTCCTCGACGCCTTCAGCGCCGGTCCCGACGACGTGTTGTGGGCGCACGGCATCCTGCTCGTCACGCCGGCGAATTTCGGGTACATGTCCGGCGCGCTCAAGGACTTCTTCGAGCGCGTCTACCACCCGTGTCTGGAGCGAACCGCCGGGCTCCCCTACGGCCTGGTGGTCAAGGGGGACACCGACGTCGACGGGGCGCTGTCCAGTGTGGAGCGGATCACGACGGGACTGCGCTGGCGCCGCGTCCTCCCTCCGGTGACCGTGGTGGGCGCGACGGCACCGAGCGACCTCGAACGGGCCGAGGAGTTGGGTGCCACTCTGGCCGCCGGGATGGCGGCGGGGATCTTCTGAACCTCGGCCCCGGGGTCTGCGGGCACCGTGTCACGGCGTCGACGAAGGGTGGTCGATCCGGATGAGCGCAAGCGAGCCGAAGTAGCGCACGGCGGAGTTCTTGTCCTGTTCGAGGCTCGTCACGGAGCTGATCCAATCGATGAAGAACGGTGCCCAGGCGCGGTAGTTGTAGCGCGGCGAACGCAGATCGTTCTGCCACGGCCTGAGTTGGTAGAGGCCCCGCTCGGTCTTGGCGTCGGCGACGATGTAGTCGTAGCCGAGGTGTCGGAGATAGCCCACCTTTGCCGCTGCTCCTTCGAAGTAGGGCATGTGGGGGTCAGGAGACGCGCTTCCGGCCAGGTCGAGCGTGGCGAACTGGTAGCGCGAGAAGCCCAGCAAGCTGGGGTAGTCGACCGCGGCCAGGACCTTCGCCCCCGTGGGGACGGCCCCGTCGAGGTGCGCGTACTGGGCGCGGACCCCGGCATATCGGTCGGGGAACCCGATGGTCCCACGCAGGACCTTGAAGCCCGAATCGACGTGAGCGGTCGAGGAACGCCACACCACACCGGCGGTGCCCCCGAACATGATCGTCGCCAGCCCCAGCATCAGCACCAGGGCCACGATCCCGGGCGCGAGACTCCCCCAGGACAGAGTGCTGGTCGTGGGGCGCGCCCGTGCCGCGAGATGTCTGGCGGTGGGCGCCGGCGCGGCGGGCTCGCGTCGCGGCCACAAGGCGGAGAGGGCGAACAACCCAGCGGCCAGTGTGCTCGGGCCTTCGAAACGGTCGATCTCGATGGCGGCGAAGCCCGAGAAGATGACGGTGAAGATGAACATCTGGACCAGGCAGCCGACGCCGGCCCCGAACAGCACCACCATGAGCCGACGTTCTGAGGGACGGACCACGAGGACCACGAGCGCGAGGGCGATGCACGCGAGCGCCACCCATCCGACGTCGTCCCCCTTGATCACGCTCCAGACCTGATGCGCGTAGGCGCGGACCCCCGAGGCCAAGGGATTGGGACCGACGGGGTATGAAGGGTTGTAGTTGCCCTCGACGAGGGGGAACAACGGGGAACGCGACGACCGGTACAAGGCAACGGCCCAGCCGCTCACCGAGAGGATCCCCACGCAGCCGACGATGATGACGGGCTTGACCGATTTCCGACCTCGGGCCACGACGATGGCGATGATCGCCGCCACCACCACCGAGATCAGGTAGTAGAAGCGCAGCGCCAGTATCCCTCCGAGCACGACACCGATGACGCCGTACAGCCACGGCTGGTCGGCCTCCGACGAGGTCCGGAGCTTGGCGAGGAGCTGGTAGGCGCCGAGCGAGAGCGCCGCTCCCGACAGCGTCGGGCTCAGATTCTGCACCGGTCCGATGCCGTGTCCGAGGAGGACGCCGAGCCCTACGACCAACGTGCCGAGCGCGAACCATCGCCTCTTCGTGGTGGAGACCGTGACGACGACCAACAAGAGTGCCGCGAACGTGAACTCGAATCCCCGCAACGAGGAGTTCCCCGAGACATGGAGAAAGAGCGACTGGTAGAGCGTGGCGCCCCCGTAGCTCGTCATGCGGCGGGCGTTGAACGGGTCGATCAGGCCCCCCGTGCTCACGAGGCGCTGGGCCAGATAGACGTAAGCGGCATCGTCGTCGAACAGGTTGTAGAAGGGCGAGCCGATGGCGATGCCGAGCGACAAGAGCACGAGCACGACCCCGGCCACGCCGGCGACGAGGCCGAAGCACAGCGCCCGGACATCGAGCGTCCGCACCCGCTCGATGACCGAGCCGGCCTTGGGGAGCAGGAGCGCCACCCCGACGAGGTGCCATGCCACCAGCACGTCGAACCGGGCCAGGTCGCACGCCACGAGGACGCCGCCCACGGCCAGGAAGAGACACACCCCGAGGACCAGCTGCAGCGCGGGGCCGATCTCGTCCCGAGCGCTCTCCCATCCCGCCCGGCGCATCGCTCCGACCGCGGTGGTTCCCCATCCCCCCGCGCCGAGGAAGAGCAGCGCCACGAGGGCCAGGAACTTCAACGACTCGCTCACGCGGTGGTCAGGGTGTCGGACTCCGGGGCTCGAGCCCGGCATGCCGGTAGACGGCGTCGATGACTTCCATGTTGGCGATGGCGTCGGCGACGTCGGTGATGGGGGGAACGCCCCCGTTGACCGCAGCACAGAACGCCTCGAGCTGGAATTCGTAGGTGGGCCGCTTGCTCAGGTGCTCCACCCGGCGCCCCCCGGGGCCACGCACCGAGAGGCGGTTGTAGATGTTGGGGCCGACAGGATTGAAGACTCGAAGTTCCCCGGCGTCGCCGGTGACACGAAAGCCGACGTGGAGAAGTCGTCTCGACCACATCGAGCACGTGATCCGACCCGTGGCGCCGCCGTCGAAAGCCAGGTCGGCCTGCATGGCGCGATCCACCCCCGGCGACTTGAGCGCAGCACGGGCCGAGACGACCTCGGGCTCAGAGCCGGCCAGGTGGCGGGCCATGTGGATGGCGTAGCAGCCGGCGTCCATGGCGGCCCCTCCGGCCAGGTCGAGGCGATACCGGATGTCCTTGAACATCGGCAGCGGGAAGCAGAGCCAGGTCTCGATGCGCTGCACCGCGCCCACGACGCCTTCGTCGAGCAATTGGCGCGCTCGCATGAACACGGGGTGATAGCGGTAGTGGAACGCCTCCATCACGACCAGGCCGGCCGGGATGGCGGCCGACACCGAGCGAGCCTCAGCCGCGTTCGCCGTGAAGGGCTTCTCGCACAACACGTGCTTGCCGGCCGCCAGGGCGGCCATCGTCCATCGTCCGTGCAGTCCGTTGGGCAGCGGGTTGTAGACGGCGTCGACGTCGGGGTCGAGGACGAGCTCTTCATAGGAGCCGAGCACTCGAGCGACGCCGTGCTTGGTGGCGAACGCCGTGGCCCGGTCGCGGTCGCGCGCCGCCACGGCGACGACCTCGGCCCCGGCCACGTGTCGAGCGGGGCGGATCAGCGCCGCGGGCGCGATCCGCGCCGCGCCGAGGACGCCGATGCGGATGGGCGGCATCGGTGCAGGCTACAGCGAGGGCACGTGGGGAGACGGAGGCTTCACAGAGGTAGGTGGACCTCGGCCTGCCACTCCCCTGTCAAACGCACCACGCTCAGGATCGTGCCGGCCTCGAGGAGCCAGGCCAGGACAGTGGCGTTCTCCGCTCCGGACGCGGGGGTGACCACGAGGCCGCGGCGCGGATGGTCTTGGACAAGGGCCCAGCCGTCGGGCAGGGCCAGTCCTGCGGTGTCCAGGCGGCCGAGCACTCTGGATCCCGCGGCGTGCTGGATGCCGATCGAGTCTCGTTGGGGGACCTGGCGCACCAGTTTTCCGGCGACCCACGTGCAGACCGGGACGTCATGGACCGGTCCGGCCAACAGCAGTGTCGTCAACCCCGAGCGCGCCGGCGGCTCGTCTTCGGGGCGGACCTGGGGATGGAGGTTGACCCAGCCGTCGTGCGCGGTGCGCAACTCGTCCATGGCCGCGACCACCGACGAATTGTCCTCGACCCGGAACTCGACAAGTCGCGTTCGTCGCGCCACGGAGGTCCGAAACCTTCGGTGTCGCGTCAGCTCGGGCCGCGCAGCGCGGGCCCGTCGAGGCGGTCGATGGTGGTGAAATCCTCGACCGACTGGCGCGTCAGCCTGCTGGGCTGGTGTACGGGCTTGCCCAGAGCGACGAGCGCCGCCACCGTGAAGTGGTCCGGTATGGCGAACGCGGCCCGGACCTCGGTCTCGCGCCGGACCACCATCGTGGTCATGACTCCCGCCAGTCCTTCGTGGCGCGCTGCCAGAAGCAGGCTCCATGCGAAGGGATACACCGAGGCCCCACCGACGAGGGTGTAATGCTCGGCGCCGCGGTCGACCGTGGCCAGTTTGCGCAGGTCGGCCAGGACGAGGATGAGGGCCGGCACCGCATCGAGGTGTTCGGCGAAGCCTCCGGGACCCTCCGCTGCCGCGGCCGCGAAGGCGTCTGCGCCCTCGATGGCCCGCTCCTCGGCATCGAGGTCGGTGATGGGCGCCCACGGCACGAGCCCGGCCGCGCTCTGCGCCAGGTACTCGTACCAACCGGGGAGATAGAGGTCGCGCAGGGTGGCCTTGAGGGCCCGGTCACGAACGACGATGGCGCGCCACGCCTGACGGTTGCCACCGCTGGGCGCGAACCGCGCCGTGTCCAGCACGCGGTAGAGGACGTCGTCGTCCACCGGGTCGGGTAGGAAATCGCGCACCGCCCCGGTCGTGCGCAAGGCCTGGGTGAGCTCCATCACGCCGACGGTAGCTCTCCGTGCAACGTCTCATGCGGTGTCGGGCCACAGATCCTCGGGTTCGCGGCCCTTGGTCTCGGGGAGCAGGGCGAAGAGCCCCGTGGCGAGAACCACGGGGAGGAAGGTGACAGCACCACCGATCGCGAACCGGTCGCCGACATCGGCGATCGCTCCGAAGGCCACCAGCCCGGCCGTGGCACCGGCCACGCTGGCGACGACGACCCACCCCGCCACCGATGCCCGGACCCCGGTCGGGAACAGCTCGTTGGCGAGGGCACCCGCCGCGGGTGCCAGGGTGGCAGCGGCCAACACGCCGAGCTCGTATCCCACCAAGAGCGCGTGGCGAGACCCGCTGTAGGCGAGCGTGCCGGTGAGCGCCATCGCCGTCATGGCCAACGCTCCGGTCGGTCGGCGACCGAGGCGATCGGCCAGGACGCGCCCCAGGAGAAGTCCCACCAGCCCGAAGATCGCCGCCACGCTCACCATGGCCGCGGTCTCGTCACCTGACATCTTGAGGACGTTCTGGGCATAGACGAAGACGAAGCTGTTGGCCGGGCCCGAGACCACCCCCACGGCGAAGGCGAGAGAGGCCACGATGAGAAGTCGCCATCGATAGGCCCGGCCCACCGCACCGAAGACCGGCATGGGATGCCTGGCCGCCGCGGCCGCCACCGCGAAACGGCCGGTCTCCACGAGGCGGCCCCGGATGAACACGATGGATCCCAGCGGCACCACCGCGAGGAGGAACAGGCCGCGGAACCCGAGCGTCGACTTGGCCAGCCCGTGGATCACCGCCGTGAGCCCGGTCCCCACGCCGTACCCGGCCGCGATGAGCGCGACGGCCTTGGCGCGATTGCGGAAGTCGGTGCTCTCGGCCGCACTGACCTGGGCGAGGGCGTTGGTGGCGCTGAGAGGGGGTCGGCCCAGGGCGAAGATGACGACGAGCCACCAGTAGCCCGGACTGGCCGCGGCGAGGATGGTGAACACCAGGCCGACCGAGCAGGTGACCAGGAGCAGGCTTCGCCGGCCCAAACGGTCGGCCAACCCGGCGAGGGGAAGCGAACCGAGCGACGCCAGACGCAAGACGGCGAGGCCGACCCCGAGCACGGTGCCCGACAGCCCTGCCTGATCGGCGAGGGTCGTCCCGTGGACCACGTGGCCGAAATGCTTGGCGACGTCGCCCAGTGCGGCGATCGCGCCGCCCTGGCCGAAGCCCGAGGCGAAGGCCATGAGGGCCAGGGCCACGATGGAGGGGTCTCTCCACGAGCGCAGCCCGAGGTCGCCTGTGAGGAGTTCGTCGCCCATCTGCCGCTCGCTCTCCTACCGGTCGCCCGACGCGTCCCGTTCTACACGCCGGCCTGCGAAGCGCGAGGGACGGCTCGAGGACGAGTGTCGGTCACCGTCAGGCATTTCCGTGCGCGCGCCTCGTAGGCTGCGCCCGCCACCCGGAGGCCCGGAGAGCTCGGGTCGCGGGTGCCGAGGCCAACGTCGCGCCGTGACCCCACTCCGACCGCTCACAGAGAAGCACCCGCCACGGTCCCGCCGACACGTCGCGGCCGCCTGGGCGGCGCACCTCGTCCTGGCGGCAGTGGCGTACATCCCCCTGCTGCGCAGCGCCCCGGGCATGGTCGAGGACGATTCGAAGCAGTACCTCTACATCGACCCGGCGCGATTCATGTCCCAGGTGGTCTCGATGTGGAACCCCAACGTGTCGATGGGGACGGTCTCGCACCAGTACATCGGGTACCTCCTCCCCATGGGCCCGTACTACGCGCTCATGGAGGTGCTCGGCGTTCCCGCCTGGGTGGCTCAGCGACTGTGGACCGGCAGCCTCCTGTTCCTGGCCGGTGCGGGTGTGCTGTTCCTGTTGCGGACCCTCTCGCCTCGAACGGGGCGTCCCGGCACGGGATCGCTCGACACGGCGACGATCGGTGGCGTGGGTGCGATGGTGGCCGCCCTCGCCTACATGCTCTCGCCCTATGTCCTGCAGAACGAGGCGCGCCAATCCGCGCTCTTGTTGCCGTGGGTGGGGTTGCCGTGGATGGTCGGGCTCACGGCGCGGGCGCTGCGACGAGGTGGGTGGAGACACTGCGCGCTCTTCGCGCTCGTGGTGGCGTTGGTGGGCAGTACGAACGCGGTGGCTCTGATCCTCGTCGGGGTGGGACCCGCGCTGTGGGTGGTGTGGGAGCTCGTGTCGGGCCGGGTGCGCTGGAGCCGGGCACTGTCGACGGCGATCAAGATCGGAGTGCTCAGTGCGGCGGTGTCGCTGTGGTGGGCGTCGGGTCTGGCCGTCGAGGGCGCCTACGGCATGGACATCTTGAAATTCACCGAGTCGATCCCGACGGTGGCCCGGACCAGTTCGGCCTCGGAGACCCTGCGAGGACTCGGCTACTGGTTCTTCTACGGGGTCGACAAGATGGGCCTGTACCTCCCCATGGCGGGGCCATACATGACGTCGTTGTGGTTGGTGGAGGTGAGCTTCGCCGTCCCCGCCACAGCCTTCCTGGCCGCGTTCGTGTTGCGCTGGCGCGAGCGCGCCTACTTCGTGGCCCTGGTCGTGGTGGGCACGGTCCTGTCCGTCGGCGCCCACCCGTTGTCGAACCCGTCGCCGCTCGGGACCCTCGTAAAGAAGGCAGCCACCGGGTCGACGGTGGGGTTGGCGCTGCGAAGTACCAATCGGGCCACGCCACTGGTGGTGTTGGGAACCGCCGTGCTGCTCGGAGCCGGTGTCGCCGCGCTCCTCCGGCGCTGGAAGTTGGCGGGGACGATCGTCGCGGTGGCGGCCACGGCGCTGGTGGCGGCCGACCTCCCGGCGTTGTGGACCGGTGAATTCGTCGCAGCCAACCTGTCACGGCCCGAGAAGATCCCGTCGTACTGGGGTCAAGCGGCGCGCTATCTCGATCACCAGACCGGCGCGGCAACGACCCGCGTGGCCCTCGAGCCCGGGATCGACTTCTCCACCTACCGATGGGGCACCACGCTCGAGCCCGTGCTCCCCGGCCTCATGACCCGCCCCGAAGTCGACCGTGGCATCGTCCCCTACGGCTCAGCGGGGTCGGCAAACTTGCTCGACACCTTCGACGACGACATCCAACACGACACGTTCAACCCGAGCGCGCTGGCACCGCTGCTGCGCATGATGAGCGCCGGCGATCTCGTGGTTCAGTCCGACCTCGCCTACGAGCACTACGACACCCCCCGTCCCCGCGCCCTGTGGCAGAAGCTCGACCCTCCGCCCACGGGCCTCGAGAACCCGGTGGGATTCGGGAGCCCGAGTGTCACCGCCCAGCCGTCGGTGAAGTACCCGCTGACCGACGAGACCGAGCTCAGGCTCCCCCCCGACGCCCCCTACCCGCAGCCGGTATCGGTGTTCGCGGTGCCGGGGGCGCGGCCCATCCTGCGCGCCGAGGGTGCCACGACGCCGATCCTGCTCGACGGCGACGGAGCGGGGTTGATCGCCGCGGCGGGTGCCGGCCTGCTCGACGGGCAGGCGACGGTGTTCTACTCGCCGTCGTACGCGTCGAGGCCCGGGGCACTCCAAGGTGAGCTGGCGAAAGGTGCGGACCTGGTGGTGACCGACACCAACCGGAAACAGGCGCAGCAGTTCGGCACCGTGGGCGACAACTTCGGGTACACCGAGACCGCCGACGAGAAGCCACTCGTCGCCGATCCGCGCGATGCGCGCCTTCCTCTGTTCGGCGCGTCCGCCGGGCCCGCCAACGAGACCGTCGCCGAGCAACTCGGTGTGAAAAGCGTCCAGGCCAGCAGCTACGGAAACCCGATCACCTACGTGCCCCAAGATCGCCCCGACCAGGCCATGGACGGCAACCTGCGCACCACGTGGACCGTGGCCTCGTTCGACAATCCCGTCGGCCAGTACCTCCGCGTCGCCTTGGCCCACCCGCTCACCACCGACCAGGTCAACGTCGTCCAACCTCTCTACGGGCCGCGCAACCGTTGGATCACACGCGCCACGCTTCGCTTCGACGGCGGGCACCCCGTCACCGTCAAGCTCGGCGCCTCGTCGCGGACCTCCGCGGGCCAGACCGTCACGTTCCCGACCCGGAGCTTCACGACGCTGAGAGTCACGATCGACGCCACCAACACGGGCATCGAGAAGACCTACACCGGAAAGTCGGGTGTGGGGTTCGCCGAGGTCCGTCTGCCCGGGCAGCAGGTCGACGAAGTCCTGAGGATGCCCGAGGATCTTCTCACCGCGGCCGGGGCCTCTTCGGCATCACACCGGCTCACGATCGACATGACGAGAGAGACCGCGGCGCCGGTGCCACCGGCGACCGACCCCGAGATCGACATCGCCCGCACCTTCACGCTCCCCACGGCGCGCCGCTTCTCGGTGAGCGGGACCGCCCGATTGTCGGCCTACGTCCCTGACGACGTGCTCGATCGATTGCTCGGCACGACGGTACCCGGAGTCACCGCCGCCTATTCATCGGGACGCCTCCCCGGCGCCATCGGGGACCGGACCTCGTCCACACTCGACGGCAACCTGAACACGGTGTGGAGCCCGGGCATCGGCCCGCAAGAGGGCAGTTGGCTCCGGTACGCCCTGGCCCGTCCCATCACGTTCGACCATCTGTCGATGGCGATCGTCACCGACGGCCGGCATTCGGTGCCCACCTCGATCACGGTGCGCGCCGGGGGCCAGAGTCGAACCGTCGCGCTCCGCGCGCTGGCGGACAGGTCTCGGGCCTGGGCGACCCAGGACGTGTCGGTGGCGTTCCCCGCACTGACCGGGGCCGACGTCAAGGTCACGTTCAATACGGCCCGACCGGTGACGGACCTGGACTACTACTCCGACGCCAAGGTGGCGTTGCCGATCGGGATCGCCGAGATGGACATCCCCGGGATGCCCCGGGCGGTACCGGGCCCGGCGCAGCTGCCCGCATCGTGTCGCAGTGACCTGCTCACCGTGGACGGGTCCCCGGTCCCGGTGACGATCACCGGGACGACCGCCGCCGCGGCGTCACTGGGGACCCTCCAGGTGACCGGATGCGGTGCCGCTGCCAACGGGATCGCACTCGGGCCCGGTCCCCACGTGGTGCGGACACAGCCGGGCGTCCCGCCCGGCGTCGACGTCGACGTCGACACCGTGGTCCTCGACTCGGCCCCGGGCGGGACGGCGATGCCGATCACGGCTTCCGGTCGTGTCGAGCCGGTCGAATCGGGCCCCGCGCCCACGCTGCGCGTGGCCAGTTCGTCGGCCACGTCGGCAAAGGTGATCGTCCACGATCCGACGGGCCCGTTCTGGATGGTCCTCGGACAGAGCACGAACGCGGGATGGCACGCCACCACCGCCACCGGCGCGGACCTGGGCGCCCCCCAGGTGATCGACGGCTACGCCAACGGGTGGCTCGTCACGCCGTCGACGTCGGGCCGTGACATGGTCCTGACACTGAACTGGACACCGCAGCGACTGGTGTGGATCGCGCTGACCGTCTCGGCGGCGACCCTCGGCCTGTGCTTGGTCCTCGCCTGCTGGCCGCGCCGGCGGCGTCGCCGGCACGCCGCAGGTGCAACGGTGACGGTGCCGGCCAGTCCGACCGGTGTGTACCGATCCCGACGACCTGTGCCGGCAGTGGTGGGTGCGTCCGACGGGACCGTCGACACCGCCACTCCGGACGCGAGTCCTCTGTTGGGCTCGCCGCTCCGTTCGCACGGGACGCGACCACGGTGGACCGTGATCCTGGCGGCATCGGTCGTGATCGGAGGTGTCACGTCGGCCATCATCTCCCCCCGAGCGGGCCTGCCGGTGGGGCTCGCCGCCTTCCTCGCCATGGTGGTCGGGTACGGACGGGTCTTCTTGGCGCTCGGGTCGGTGGGCCTGCTCGTCGCCGTGGACCGGATGGTCGCCACCGGGCAGGCGCATTTCCGGTTCCTGGCCGAGTTCGGTTGGCCGACGCACTTCGAGACCGCCAGCACCCTCGCTTGGTTCGCCGTCGCCGCACTGGGTGCCGACGCGCTCGTGCAAGAGGTGCGCGATCGTCGGGTGCGGCGCGCCCCGGTCGACGATGAAGGGCTTCACGGCGTCGGGCGTCACGAGTCACCGTCGGCCGGCAAAGAAAGAGGCGTGGGACGGCGCCGGCGACGCCGAGGTAAGCACGTTCGAACCGTCTGACCCGCAGCGAGGGTGTCATGCTACGGTCGCTCGGTTGATGGTCGACGTTGCGCCTGTTCCTGCGCCGGAAGCCGTCGACGAGGTTTCCGACAGCGCCATCGACGAACGAGGCGGTCGTCGATGGGGGCGCCGTCGCCGGACACCCGCCCACGGGGCCGCGACGGCGCGGCCGAGACACTTCCCCTGCTTCGACGGGCTGCGGGCCATCGCCGCGGTGCTCGTCGTGCTGGTGCACACGTCGTTCGCGTCGGGGCTGACCCTGCGGTCCTCGGCCGGGATCTACACCGCCCGGTTCGAGATCGGTGTGGCGGTGTTCTTCTTGATCTCGGGATTCCTCTTGTACCGGCCCTTCGCGGCATCGCACATCGCCGGTGGCGCGGCCCCGGCCACCGGGAAGTTCTGGGTACGACGGTTCCTGCGCATCATGCCCGCCTACTGGCTGGCGTTCATCATCACGAACTACGTCATGCACATCGACACGAAGGTCCACCCCGGTTGGCATTCGCTTCTGATCTACCTCGGCCTCGTCCAGATCTACCTTCCCTCACACGCGCTCACCGGGATCACCCAGGCGTGGTCGCTGTGCACCGAGATTGCGTTCTACCTCTTCTTGCCGCTCTACGCCGTACTCGTGGTGCGCGGCCGACGGTCGGACCGCCATCAATTCACTCGCGAGCTGGTCGCGCTGGCGGGGCTCTTCGGGGTGGGGTTGGGACTGCGCTTCTGGCTCTTGCATCTCCACTCGCCCCTCGCCTACATCGCGCTCGAATGGCTCCCGTCGTGCTTCGACCTGTTCGCGTTGGGGATGTTCCTGGCGGTACTGAGCAGCTGGCTCGCCCATCGGCACGTCACCCCGCGTTGGCTGTGGCATCCCGCCATGCCCTGGGTCAGCTGGATGGTGGCCGTGGGCATGTTGTGGGCGGTGTCGCACCTCGGGGTGTCGCGGTCCCCGCTCGAGCACAATCCGCCCGGACGCGGGCTGGCCCAGGAGGTGCTCTACGGGCTGTTCGCGTTCTTCTTGCTGCTTCCAGCGGTGTTCGGCCCGCAGCGCACCGGGACCATCCGGTGGTTCTTACGCTGCAAGCCCGTCGCCGCCCTCGGTGTCGTGTCCTACGGCGTCTACCTCTGGCACCAGGCCTGGGTCGACATGTACGTCTTTCGATGGACCGGGGCGCTGTTCCGGGTGCCGCTCCCGGAACTGTTCGGCGCCGCCTTCGGCCTGGCCGTGGCGTCGGCGACGGCGAGCTACGTGCTCGTCGAGCGCCCCATCCTCGGGCTCAAGGACCGACTGGGGTGGTGGAGCGGTTCGGGTCGGACCCGGACCGGACCGCCGGCCTCGGTTCGCACCGCCGCGTCTGTCACCGACTGAGGGCTCACGACGACGGCTGCTCGCCCACCACGGTGTCGGGAGCCGGTCCGGTTCGCCGGAGGCGACTCCACAACACGTCGAGCTCGATGGCGGCGAGGAGGGCGAGGGTCACCTCGAAGGAGGTTCGATACCGGGTGTTGCCGAAGCTGATGAGCACGGTGGCGACGACGTCGAGGCCGAGGGCCCACAACGGAAAGACCGGCACCCCTCGGCGCCGAAGCGCAGTCGAGCCACCCAGGGAAAGGGCGAAGAGCGTGTAATACATGCCGAGCCCGACAAGGGCCCAGTGGTACGGACGCGTCTCGACGAAGGCGTCGAGCTTCACCTGGAACATGGGATGGAAACCACCGAAGGCGCGGCCCACTCGCGCCAATTCCACGCGCCAGAGTCGGGCCTTGTGGGCCCGGACGTAATCCAGTGCATAGGTCTGGGCCTGGGCGGCCTGCACCGACCGATCGGCACGGGTGTCGATGGGGGCGTCCAGGGCGCATTGATGTGACCAGTAGCCCTCGAAGGAACCCGACCACGTCGCGTCGCAGTTGGCCGAGGCGAGGGTGATCCCGAGCCCCGAGCTGATGAAGGTGGGCCTCTCGAATCGGCTCATGTTGTACCCGACCCACGGCGCGATGACCGTGAGCGCGGCCAGGGTTCCGAGCGCACCGAGAGCCAGCCGGTTGCGCCACCGCACCTTCGCCACGAGGGCCAGGGGGATCACGACGAGAGGAACGAGCAGGGCGAGCTCGTCGCGTCCCAGCATGCCCAGGCCGGTCACGGCTCCGAGCACGAGCATGCGTCGTATGCCGGGCTGTTTCCAGAAGCGATACGCGCCCAGCAGGACAAGCGCCACGAGCAACGGGGTGAGGCTCTCCGACAGGGCGAGCTCGTCGCTCATCCAGATGTTCGGGTACACAGCCACCACGAAGGCGGCGATCAGACCGGCCCGGCGTCCGGCGATCTCCCGACCGGCCATGCCGCACACGGTCACACCGACCGCCCCGATGACACAGCACCACACCCGATGGGCGAAGAACGTCTTCAGCCCGACCACCGAAGTGGTCGCGAGTACGAAGACGAACAGCGGTGGCCAGTCCGCCATCTGGACGACCTGTGGAGGGTGCCGGCCGTAGAGCCAGGGATCGATGAAGCCGTGGCCGGTGACGAGGAGATTGGCCGCCGCGTGGTAGTAGAAGGCGTCGCCACCGGGCTTGCGATGAGGACGCCCGAGGACCGTGGCCAGTCGTATCCCGAACCCCAGCACGGTGATCGCACCCAGCCACATCCGAAAGCGCCGGATGTCGCGTCGGGTGCCCACGCCCGTCGAGGTGAACTCTGCTGGCGTGGCCCTCGCCTCGCCGGTGATCGTCACCGCGGCGGAGCCCGGCTCGGAGCGCGCCTCGACGCGCTCCGATGAGCTCACGTGATGGCCGACCGGCGCCGGAGGACGAGGAGCAGGTTCCACGTGGCGAGCTCGCGCACGGCCGGAACCTCGATCAGCCAACGCATCCAGTCGGGGTAGTACCGGGGAAGGGCTGCGACCACCTCCACGCCGCGATGGGCCCGGGCCATACGCAGGGTGGGCCCGACGTGACAGGCGAAGAGCGAGGAGCCGAACCGGTTCCCCGGCGGTCGTCCGTGGAGACGCTCGTAGCGCCGAGCGGCGCGGTGGCCCCCGAGATAGTGCCAGGGGGCGGTCTCGTGGCCTCCCCAGGGCGAGTACCACGCCGTGAAGGACAGATAGATGATGCCGTCGGGCCGGGTGACCCGGACCATCTCGTCGAGGAACCGGGCCGGATCCGGGATGTGCTCGAGGACGTTGGACGAAAAGGCCACGTCGGCGACGCCGTCGGGGAGCGGGAGCTGGTTGCCGTCGCCGGCGATGGTCCGGCCCGGGGCGTGACCCCCGGCCCGCACCGCCTGTCGATGGCGCTCGCGCCGGGCGGTCTCGGCCGGATCCTCGTGTGACACGGCACCGACGCCCGGCGTCGGCGCGCGGTGGTGGTCGGGGGCCCCCGCCTCGGGCTCGATGAGAAGACACCGGGCCCCGGCGTTGACGAGGGCCTCGGTGAAGTACCCCGCCCCCCCGCCGATGTCCACCACGAGCTGTCCGTCGACCGGCGTCCACCGCTGCAGCTGGCGCACCGTGTCGGCGGCCTGGAACGTGTAGAAGTGGTCGGGGTCGGTCTGCTCGAAGCGAAAGGCTCGGAACAGCTCGACCGAACGGCGCAGTCCCCCTCTGTCCGAACCGCCGAGGGACGGCGCCGCCCTATCGGGCGACGTCGTCATGCCGCGACATGGTAACGGCCGCGTCCGTGCCCCTGGCGCAGCGGACCGGTGTCATGAGGACTGCGCCGCCACCGAAGCCCGTCGGGCCAGGCGCCGCCAGGCGAGCAGGGCGACGAGGTAGGCGGCCAGCCCGAGCAGCAGCACGACGTGGAAGCCGTAGACCATCGACAACAAGGTGGCCAGGACTGCACCCACGACAGAGGAGAACCCGTTCACCGCCCAACCCCACGCCACGTACTCACGCCGGGCCTGGCTCATCGTCGACACGGCCCGGACCCCGAGGGGCATGAACAGGCCGAGACAGATGCCCAGCGGCGCCAGGAGGACGAAGGCGATGGGGACCCGGGCCGCGATCGGGAGCCCGAGGAGCGAGTCGGTGAACGGGGTCAGCCCGAGCACGTAGAACACGGTGAGGCCCGTGATGGCGAGAAGGAGCATGGGGACGGTCCGGCGCCGGTTCCCCAGTCGTGGACTGAGCAAGGCGCCGAGGCCGGTGAAGACCAGAAGCGACATCAAGGTGACCGTCAGGCCATAGGTGGGGTAGCCGAGGAAGAGGTTGAGCAGTTGCATCAACGTGACCTCGAAGAACATGAACCCGAACCCGATGGCGGCGAAGAACAGCGCCGAGACCCATTTCCCCGGCAGGGCTCGCCACGTCGACCTGATGGCGACGAACGGCAGCAGCAGGAACAGCGCCGAGATCACCGCCGCCACCGTCAACAAGAGCACGAGGACGCGCTCCCCGACCTGGTATTCGCGGTCCGAGCTCGTGATGGGGTGGAGATAGTCGCCGAGGACGGTGCCGAAACGGGCAAAGTGCCAGAAGTACGGGTCGTTGTCGGTGGTGGGGACGACGTTGTAGCGGTAGGTGGAGAAGAAGGAATGCAGTTGGGTGGAACTGGCCGAGACCACGGTGTCGACTGGGCTCGGTGCCACGCGGTGCCCCGGGGCGTACTGCAGGGTCGTCCCCGGTATCCCCGACAGTGAGCCGACGAATCGGTTCACCTCGGCGGTGGTGAACGGCGCCTTCTTCACGAGGATCGTCGACAACGTGAAGGACCCGAAGAACCGGGCCGGGGAGCTCGCCACCAAGATGTGGTCCCGGGGATCGCTGATCCCGAGGTCAGCCAGGGCTTGGCGGGCCGTGGCCACGAAACGCGTGGTCCGGTACGGGCTGTGTCTGTAGTCGATCTCACCGAATTGGGCCACGAAGATGCCGTCGGGAGTCAGGTGCTCGAGACTGTCGACGATGGCATCGGTGGTGTAGAGGTAGCTCTCGGAGAGGACGAAGGCGCTGGCCGTGGCGGCATTGGTGGCCGCGTAGCTGTCGGGAGCGGGATACCAGATCAGGTCGTAGGACTGCTTGCTTCGAGCCACGAACGACCTGCCGTCGGCATTCACGTAGTTGACGGCGGGGTCCTGGGCGAGGTGGCCGTCGAAGTTGGCGAAGGTGGTCTTCACGAGCGAGTACGTGACCGGGTTGAGCTCCACGGCGTTGACGTGCTTGGCCCCGAACCACAGTGACGCCAGGACCTCGTGGCCTCCCGCCGCTCCGATGATGGCCTCGTTGCTCGGCGGTGACTTGGTGACGGCAAAGGGGATGGCCCGAGGGTCCGCGCCGAATTCATAGTGGGCCAAGGAGGAAACCTTGCCGTTCCATCGGTAGATGGCGGAGCCGATGATCCCGTCGTGATAGAGGGCGCGCACGTCGGGACCCGCCTGAACGGCGTCGACACGGAAGATCGAGCTCCACGCCGAATAGATCGGCTTGTCCACCTTGAAGCTCACCTTGGTGGAGTCGAGGCGTTGCGCGGGGAGCACGTTGGGGTCCACGGTCAGCACCACGGTGACGGCGATGAGGATCAGCAACAAGGGCAACGCGATCGGTCGCGTCCGCCCCAGGACGATCGCTCCCGCGAAGAACATGACCGAGGCCGCCAGCATGATCGCGGCGGGTGGGCCGATGGTGCCGGTGAGATAGATCACCAGCGCGCAGGCCAGGCCCGCACCCACCAGGTCGGCGAAGTAGAGACTGCCCACTCCCTCGGGGCGACGCCCGAAGAGCGTGGCGATGACGACGCCGGGCGCGACGAAGGGGACGAAGATGAACACGCAAATGGCGACGAGCTCCCCGACGCTCTTCACCGATCCCACCGTGCGGTAATCCCAGATGGCCAGGGAGTTGAGCGACGTGTACGCCACCACGACATAGCTCACCACCACGCCGGCGCCGCCCAGGAGGAAGCTCCACAGAAGTACCGTGTCGGTGCGGGCCTGGCGCAGTCGCCGAGACACCGCCACCAAGACGCCTCCCGTCCCGATCCCGAGCAGGGCCAGGCCGATGATGAGGTAGGTGTAGTAGTAGAACAGCTTGAACGAGATGACCCGCGTGTAACAGACCTCGATGAGCAGGGCGGCGAAGCTCACCAGCAGGATCTCGGCGTGGTATCCCTGACGGCGCGCTCGAGCGTGGACGGGCCCCGCGACGACGCGCGCGGTCGACCGAGTCTGGAGCGTGGTCACGGCGGCCTGTTTACCACGCGCCCAAGCGAAATCGGCGTCTCGGGCAGCGCCTTCGCGCCGCGATCGAGCCGATGTTTGCTATGTCGTTGCGGTCATCGACCCGGGGAGATGTACCGGGCGGTCGCAACCTTGCCCTTGTGAAAGTCGAGGACCCACACGCATCCTTTGAGCCCCGGCGGCCGGCGGCTCAGTCGGACGCCGTCCTCTCGTGCCAGGACGGCCAGGACGTCACCGATCACCTCTCCGTGGGTGCACACCACGATCCGGCTCGACGGATCCGATGACGGCGATCGATTCGCCGAGGACGGATGGGACGACGACGGGTCCGACGACGACAGGGCCCTGATGAGATCGATCGCCTGCGTCCCCGCATTGGGTATGAGCGAGAGGTCTTCCTCGACCACGAGACCGGACTTCTCCGCGATGGGCTCCATGGTCTGCAGACAACGCAGGTGTGGGCTCGAGATCAATCGGGTCGGATCCATGGGGATGATCACACCCACGAGGTGCTTCGCCTGGCGCCGTCCCCGGGCGTCGAGGGGTCGGAGCCGGTCGTCGTCGGCCCAACCCTCCTTTGTCCCGGCGTGACCGTGACGCACGAGCAACATCCGCACAGTGGGACCATGATGCCCTGTGAGCGGCACCGGTGTGCTCGTCCCGGGGTGTGAGCCTGCGGGCCGCCCAGGCGATGCCCCTCGGATAATCTCCGGGGAGGTCCAGTCGAGGAGGGAGCAGCGCGTTGCCGTGGGAGCCGATCACGATCACCAGCAAGGACGCCGTCGACGTCGAAGGTGACGCGGTCAGGGTGGTGTGGTCACTCAACCGGCGCCCCACGAGCGACTGGGCGCGTGAATTCCGCAACACCACCGTGGCGCGCAGTGGATCGCCGGAATTCGTGAACATGCCGTCGCCCGACATCCGCAGCGGTGGGACCGTGCACTGGACGGTGCCGGCCGCGGATCTCCGTGGTGCGGTCCAGTACGTCCGGGCGTGTGTCGACGCCGCCAACGAGGGACACCGCCAACTGCTCCTGCGGCGCGAGGAGGAGCGCCGACGTCGGGCCGAGGAAGAACAGGCCAAGGCGCTTCGCCTCCAAGCCGCCCAGCAGGCGCTCAACGCGCTGGACTGACTCGCGCCACGGCCTCGCCTCTTGCGTGGGCGCGTCAACCGCCGGCCAGGATGCGACCGACGTCGTCGCCGACCGCTCGCACGAGGTCCAGGAGAAGCGCCACGCGTTCGTCGGGGCCGGGAGCCTCGAGGAGGCGCTGCCGATCGAACGCCGTGACCGGTGCCGCGGCGCACAGTCCCCACCCGACCTCGTCGGGTGTGTCGCCGAACGACAATGCCCCGGGTACCGCCGGTGCGTCGCCGAGCTCTGAGAAAAGGGCCCGGACGCGCCGGAGCTCTCCCTCGGCGTTGCGCAACCCGTCGCTCTGCTCGGCACGGACCATGGCGCAGTCCTCGACCATCGCACGCGGATAGGGATCGTCGTCGAGCCACCGCGTCACACGCACCAGCCCGAGCCCGAGAACCACGAGGTGCCAACGACCGTCGGGCAACTCCTCGGCAGTCTCGATCCTCGCCACCGTCCCCACATCCATTCGCTGGTCGCCGCCCCCCACCTCCGAGCCCCGGGCGATGAGGACCACCCCGAATCGACGATCGCCGGCCAGGCAGTCGGCGACCAAGCGGCGATAGCGGGGCTCGAAGACGTGCAGGGGCATCCGCACGTTGGGGAAGAGCACCGTCGACAAGGGGAACATGGCGAGCGGTCGGTCGGCCATCCCCCCAGGATGCCCGCCCCCGGCACTCCCGTCGCCCTCTCGAGCGTGTCCTCGTCAACCCGACGGAGCGTGGCTGAACGAGCCGGAATTGGATCAACGTTGTGACTAAGTTGGGCCACTGGTGGGGCAAATGGCCCACAATCAGTGACACGCGGGGGACTAGGGGTGGCAAGCCAGTTCAGAGTCCGGCGGTCAACCGTCGGCCTGAGCCGAGAACGTCTGCGTCACTTCGTCTGAAAACGACGTGAAAGAAGCAATTGGCAACCGACGAAGGCGAGCTACGGGGCGACGAGGGCAACGACCTCCGGCAGGAGGTCAGGGAGCTACGCGACCGCTTGACCAATGTGGAGGGCCACTTCCGCGGTGTGGTCGACAACAGCACCGACGGGATGATCGTGGTCAACCGCGACGGCATCGTCGTCTTCGCCAATTCCGCGGCGGCCGTCATGCTCGGCACCACGCGCTCACAATTGGTGGGCAAAGCCGCGAGCTTCCCCGTCGTCTCGACCACCTCGCGCCGACCTGACAACGAGGTCATCCTGGCCGACATGCGGGTGTTGTCGACGGATTGGGACGACGAGCCGGCCGTCCTCGCGCTCATGCGCGACATCACCGAACGATCCATGGCGGACGCGGAGATGGCCTACCGGGCCACCCACGACCCGGTAACGGGACTCCCCAACCGCTACCTGTTGGACGACCGGTTGAAGCAGGCGTTGGCGAGGGACCGCCGGCAGCCGAAGACCCTGGGCGTGTTGTTCTGCGACGTGGACGGGCTCAAGGGGATCAACGACCGGTTGGGACATGGTGTGGGAGACCAGGTGCTCATGGAGACGGCCCGCCGTATCGAGGCGGTCATCCGGCCCGGCGACACCGCGGCGCATCTCGGGGGCGACGAGTTCGTCGTGCTGTGCGAGTCCATCGACGAGGACGGCGCCACCGCCGTGGCGAGTCGGGTCGAGACCGCCTTCGACGCCCCCATGACCGTCGACGGCGTGGAACTGAGCGTGGGGGTCAGTGTCGGCCTCGCCCTGACGAGCGACCCCGACGTGATCCCCGCCGACCTCTTGGCCGAGGCCGACCACGCCATGTACAGCGCCAAACAGCGCCGCCGCCGTCAGGCGGCGCGGTAAGCCAG
>JADGOL010000033.1 GCA_017882995.1 Acidimicrobiales bacterium
GGGCGGGCCGGGCTTTGCGGGGGGCCGCGGCCTTGGCCGGTGCCGGGGTCGTCTCCCCCGGCAGCGTGGCGTCGCTGAATACCACGAAGTCGCTCTTCAACACGTCGTAGGCATTGAGCTCGGTGCTCTGCATGGTCTGGACTTCACGGAGGTTGGCGAACGAACGATCGGGAATCCCGTCGTCGGGGCCGAGCACGACCAGGATGCGCCCGGTCAACTCGAGAGCGGCCAGGGCGGCCACGGCGTCTTTGGTCCTCGGTGCCGGGAACGACCAGTCGTCGACGACGACCACCTTGCCGTCCGAGGCGCGGTCCGAGAGGGCCGAGTACAGGGCGAGGCGGATCATCTTCTTGGGGGTGCGCTGGCGGTAGGAGCGGGGTTTGGGCCCGAGAGCCACACCACCACCGGACCACTGCGGGGAACGCGTCGACCCCTGACGAGCACGGCCGGTCCCCTTCTGTCGGAAGGGCTTGGCACCGCCACCCCGCACCTCGGCGCGGGTCCGTGTCGACTGCGTGCCGGCGCGCGCCGCAGCGAGCTGGGCGGTGATCACCTGGTGCAGCACGGCCTTGTTCGGCACCACGCCGAAGATCTGCGGATCGAGGGTCACGGTGTCGATCACCGTGCCGTCGATCCGTTTGCGCTCGACCGTGCGGTGCTCGGGCTCGGGTCGGTCGCGCCGGCGTTGCCCGCCGGGAGCGGGAATGGTGGCGATGGTCATGGGGCCTTCACGCCGTTCGTGCCCTTGACGGTGTTGCGCAGGACCACCATGCCGCCGCGCGGGCCGGGGACGGCGCCACGCACGAGGATCAGCTCCTTCTCGGCGTCGGCCTGGACAACCTCGAGATTGAGGGTGGTGACCTGATGGCCACCCATGCGCCCCGCCATCCGGGTCCCCTTGAAGACACGGGCCGGCGTGGCGCAGGCGCCGATCGATCCCGGCGAACGGTGCTTCTTGTGGTTGCCGTGGGCCGCGCCTTGGCCCTTGAAGTTGTGCCGCTTCATGGCTCCGGCGAACCCCTTGCCCTTGGAGACGGCGATGGCGTCGACCCGCTCGCCTGCGGTCATGAGATCGGCAGTGAGCTGTTGGCCCACCTCGAACCCGCTGGCGTCGTCGAGTCGTAGCTCCACGAGGTGCCGACCGGGCTCGACCCCCGCCGCGGTGAAGTGGCCCTGCTCGGGCTTGTTCAGCGAAGACGGGCGACGGACCCCCCACGTCACCTGCAGGGCGGAATACCCCTCACGTTCAGCCGTCTTCACCTGGACCACTCGCAGGGGCGCGATCTTGAGCACCGTCACCGGAATGGCGCGGTTGTTCTCGTCCCAGACCTGGGTCATGCCGACCTTTTCGCCGACGATCGCCTTGGTCGCCACGGTGAATGGGTCCCTTCCGTCCTCATGCTGGAGCGGCCGCCATGTCGCGGCACGCCTGGTTTGGTTCTTCGGCGCCGTCACCGGCGCCCGGTTCGCATGCCAACGCTCCGCCCGGGAAGACCCGAGCGGAGCGCTCGCCAGGTTCTGCCCCGAGGTCCCTACCTGGACTGCCGGCAGGCGCTCGGAGACGTCGATTCGGCCCTACTGGGCCGAAATCGGCCCGACCTGCGACGTTACACCATGGGTTCGGGGGCCTGCCAGACGAATTTCGCCCTTGGAACAGGGCGAGGCAGACTCAGACGTTCTGGATCTTGATCTCGATGTCGACGCCGGCGGGCAGGTCCAAACGCTGCAAGGAGTCCACCGTCTTCGGGGTGTGCTCCACGATGTCGACCAGCCGCTTGTGCACCTGCATCTCGAAGTGCTCGCGACTGTCTTTGTACTTGTGCGGTGAACGGATGACGGTGTAGCGGTGCCGTTCGGTCGGCAACGGAACCGGGCCCTGGACCTTGGCCTGGGTGCGCAGGACGGTCTGCACGATCTTCTCCGTCGACTGGTCGAGGATCTCGTGGTCGTAGGCCTTCAACCGGATCCGGATCTTCTGGCGCGATGCGTCTGCCATTCGTGGCTTCTCCGATTCTCTTCCTGCCGCCGCGCCCTGATCCCTTACTTGAGGATCTTCGTGACCCGGCCGGAGCCCACCGTGCGCCCACCCTCACGGATGGCGAACAGCAGACCCTCGTCCATGGCGATGGGCTTCTGGAGCTCGACCGTCATCTCGGTGTTGTCCCCGGGCATGACCATCTCGGTGCCCTCGGGGAGGGTGATCGAACCGGTGACGTCGGTCGTCCGGAAGTAGAACTGCGGCCGGTAGTTGTTGAAGAAAGGCTTGTGGCGGCCACCCTCCTCCTTGGTGAGCACGTAGACGTTCGCCTCGAAGTTCGTGTGGGGGGTGATCGAGCCGGGCTTGGCAAGCACCTGACCCCGCTCGACGTCCTCCTTCTTCGTTCCTCGCAGGAGGGCGCCGATGTTGTCACCGGCCCGGCCTTCGTCGAGGAGCTTGCGGAACATCTCCACACCGGTGACGACGGTCTTCTGGGTGGTCCGAAGCCCGACGATCTCGACCTCCTCGCCCACCTTGACCTGGCCCTGCTCCACCTTGCCGGTCACGACCGTGCCACGACCGGTGATGGACATGACGTCCTCGATGGGCATGAGGAAGGGCCTGTCGATGGGGCGCTCGGGCTCGGGGATGAACTCGTCCACGGCGTCCATGAGCTCGATGATCTTGGGAGTCCACTCGGGGTCACCCTCGAGCGCCTTGAGGGCGCTCACGCGGATCACCGGGACGTCGTCACCGGGGAAGCTGTACTGGGTGAGCAGCTCGCGTACCTCGAGCTCGACCAGGTCGAGGAGCTCCTCGTCGTCGACCATGTCCGCCTTGTTGAGCGCCACGACGATGGAGGGCACACCGACCTGGCGGGCGAGCAGCACGTGCTCCCGGGTCTGGGGCATGGGGCCGTCGGCGGCGGAGACCACCAGGATGGCGCCGTCCACCTGGGCGGCACCGGTGATCATGTTCTTGATGTAGTCGGCGTGCCCGGGCATGTCGACGTGCGCGTAGTGACGCTTGTCGGTCTCGTACTCGACGTGCGCGATCGAGATGGTGATGCCGCGCTGCTTCTCCTCGGGGGCCTTGTCGATCTGGTCGAAGGGGGTGAACGAGACGTTCGGGTTCTTCTCCGACAGGACCTTGGTGATGGCCGCCGTGAGCGTGGTCTTGCCGTGGTCGATGTGACCCATCGTCCCGACGTTGACGTGAGGCTTCGACCGCTCGAACTTCTTCTTGGCCATGACTGTTGCTCCGGCTCCCTATCTCCGGCGACTCCCATCGGGGGCCGCCTCGCTTCCTGTGTCTTTGGTGCTAGGTGCTGCGTGGCGTACTGACGAGCCCGTACTGCGCGGCCGTCCTTGGTGCGAGCGTCTCTACTCGCCGCGTGCCCGAGCCACGATCTCGCGTGCAATCGAGTCCGGGACCTCGTGATATGCGCTGAATTGCATGGTGTACGTGGCCCGGCCCTGGGTCCGCGAACGCAGGTCGGTAGCGTAGCCGAACATGTCGCCCAGCGGCACCAGAGCCCGCACGACGTGGCTGGTGCCCCGCTGTTCCATGCCCTCGACCTTGCCCCGGCGGGACGAGAGGTCCCCGATGACTTCGCCCATGTAGTCCTCGGGCGTCACCACCTCGACGGCCATGACGGGCTCGAGCAGGACCGGGCTCGCCCGGCGGGCGGCTTCTTTGACCGCCATCGACCCGGCGATCTTGAAGGCCATCTCCGACGAGTCCACGTCGTGGTACGACCCGTAGGTGAGCAGGACCCGCACGTCGACCATGGGGTAGCCGGCCAGGACCCCGTTGGTGAGGGCCTCCTGGATGCCGGCGTCGACAGCCGGGATGTACTCCTTGGGGATGACCCCGCCGGTGATCTTGTCCACGAACTCGTAGCCGCCCCCGGGCCCGGTGGGCTCGAGGCTGATCACGACGTGGCCGTACTGGCCCCGGCCCCCGGTCTGGCGGATGTAGCGCCCTTCGACCTTTTCGACCAGCTTGCGGATGGTTTCGCGATACGCCACCTGGGGCTTGCCCACGTTGGCGTCCACCGAGAATTCCCGCAGCATCCGGTCCACGAGGACCTCGAGATGCAACTCGCCCATGCCCGAGATCACGGTCTGATTTGTCTCGTCGTCGGTCCGGACGCGGAACGTCGGGTCCTCCTCGCTCAAGGCGAAGAGGGCCTTGCCCAGCTTGTCCTGGTCGGCCTTGGTCTTGGGCTCGACGGCCACGTGGATGACGGGCTCGGGGAACTCGAGCGTCTCGAGCAGGATGGGATGGCCCGGGTCGGTCAGGGTGTCACCGGTAGTGGTGTCTTTGAGTCCCACCGCGGCCACGATGTCGCCGGTGAAGATGGCCTCTTTGTCCTCGCGGTGGTTGGCGTGCATCTGCAGGATCCGACCCACTCGCTCCTTGCGACCGCCCTTGGTGGAGTTGATGATCGTGGACCCCTTGGACAGGGTGCCCGAATAGACGCGCAGGTAGGTCAGCTTGCCCACGTAGGGGTCGGTCATGATCTTGAAGGCGAGCGCCGCGAAGGGCTCGGCGTCATCCGCGTTGCGCTCGATGGGCTCGCCCTTGGTGGTGGTCCCGATGGCGGGAGGGACGTCGAGGGGGCTCGGCAGGTAGTCGACGACGGCGTCGAGCAGGGGCTGGACGGCCTTGTTCTTGAAGGCCGAGCCGCACAGGACGGGCACGACCTCGCTGGCGATGGTGGCGCGCCGCAGCCCGCGGCGCAGGTCGTCGTCGGTGATCTTCTCGTCGCCGACGTACTTCTCCATGATCGTGTCGTCGTAGTTCGACAGCACGTCGACGAGCTGGTGACGAGCGGCGTCGGCCTCGGCGGCGAGATCGGCGGGGATCTCCTCGACGCGCCATTTCTCACCCATGTCGTCGTTCCACACGAGCGCCTGCATGGCCAGGAGGTCGACGACCCCCTGGTAGCCGCCTTCCACGCCGATGGGGAGCTGGATGACCGCCGGCACGGCGTCGAGACGGTCCCTGATCATCTCCACGGCCCGGTTGAAGTCGGCGCCGATGCGGTCCATCTTGTTGATGAAGCAGATTCGTGGCACCGAGTACTTGTTGGCCTGGCGCCACACGGTCTCGGTCTGCGGTTCGACACCGGCGACGGCGTCGAACACCGCCACGGCCCCGTCGAGCACGCGCAGGGAACGCTCCACCTCGACGGTGAAGTCGACGTGGCCGGGGGTGTCGATGATGTTGATCCAGCAGTCACGCCATTTACACGTCGTGGCGGCCGAGGTGATGGTGATCCCGCGCTCTTGTTCCTGGACCATCCAGTCCATGGTGGCGGCACCCTCGTGGACCTCACCGATCTTGTAGTTCTTGCCGGTGTAGTAGAGGATCCGCTCGGTCGTCGTGGTCTTGCCCGCGTCGATGTGGGCCATGATCCCGATGTTGCGGGTCCGGGCGAGGGGGAACTCTCTGATAGGGCGTGCGTCGGCCATGGTGCTGAGCTTTCAGGTCGCTTCTGGATGGGCCCGGCTGCAGCGGTGACGCCTGCCGGGCGCCTTGTCCACTACCAGCGGTAGTGGGCGAAGGCCTTGTTCGATTCGGCCATCTTGTGCATGTCCTCCCGGCGTTTGACAGCGGCACCGGTGGCATTGGCGGCGTCGAGGACTTCGTTCGCCAGACGCTCGGCCATCGTCTTCTCGCGTCGCTGACGCGAGAAACCCACCAACCACCGGATGGCCAGGGTGGTGGCTCGACGAGGCCGGACCTCGACGGGCACCTGGTAGGTGGCGCCACCGACGCGACGGCTCTTCACCTCGAGCTCGGGCCTCGTGTTCTCCACGGCCCGCTTGAGGATCGTCACCGGGTCGCCACCGGTCTTCTCACGCACGACCTCGAGGGCGTCGTACACGAGACGCTCCGCCAGCGTCCGCTTGCCGCGCGACAGGACCTTGTTGACCACCTGGGTGACGAGCACCGACCGGAACACCGGGTCGGGAACGAGCTCGCGCCGGGTGGCGGGGCCTTTGCGGGGCATGTCAGGACTCCTTCTTGGCGCCGTAGCGCGAACGCGCCTGGTTGCGCTCGCGCACCCCGGCCGCGTCGAGGGCCCCGCGGATCACCTTGTACCGCACCCCGGGGAGGTCCTTCACCCTGCCGCCGCGCACCAAGACGATGGAGTGCTCTTGGAGGTTGTGGCCTACACCGGGGATATAGGCGCTCACTTCGATCCCGCTCGTGAGTCGCACCCGGGCCACCTTGCGCAGTGCGGAGTTCGGCTTCTTGGGTGTGGTCGTGAAGACGCGCGTGCACACACCACGACGCTGGGGCGCGCCTTTGAGCGCGGGCGTCTTGGTCTTTGACTGCTTGGATGCCCGCCCCTTGCGGACGAGCTGTTCGATCGTGGGCACGCGTGACCTCTGGACGATTTTCGGGACTTGCTCGCGGGAACTGCCGGACGCGGGGTCCTTACGGACACCACGCCACGCGAGCAGGCAATGTTAGAGCTTACGGGCTGTTCGGAGCAATCGCGCCGGGGCCGTGACGACGCCGGAGGTCACGCGCCGGCCTCGAGCTGACCGTTGCCGTCGACCCCGTGATCGGTGCCTTCCCCGTTGGGCGAGACGGCGAAGGGATCCGCGGTGCCGGCGTCGAGCGCACCCCACCCGGCGGAGCTGCCACCGGGCTCGGGCAACTCTCCGTAGGCAGGATCCGCCAGCCCGGCCTCGCCGAATCCGCCGTCACCGGCCCCGGTCGGGCCACCCACGTCGCGCAGCCAGGCGGCGAGGTCTTCGGTCTCCTCGTCGAACCCGTAGGTGCGCAGAGACACCCCGGCCGCATCGGGCAGGTCGACCTCGATATCCCGGTAGCGGCCCATGCCGGTCCCCGCCGGGATCAGCTTGCCGATGATGATGTTCTCCTTGAGCCCGAAGAGCTGGTCGGACTTGCCCTCGATGGCGGCCTCGGTGAGGACCC
>JADGOL010000244.1 GCA_017882995.1 Acidimicrobiales bacterium
CGGCTCGTGAACCCCGGGCCCATCGACACCGAGATCTGGGACCTCCCCGACAACGACGCCCCGCTCTACTCGGGCCCGAAGATCTCCCCCGAGGAGATGGCCGAGGGGATCGTGGCGGCCATGGAGAGCGACTCCTTCGAGCACTACGTGCCCGACATGCGCGCCCTCGTGGAGTCGAAGACCGCAGATCCCGACCCCTTCATCAAGGGGATGGCGGCCATGCTCCGGACAGCCTCCGAGTGACTCCGCCGCCGAGTGACTCCGCTTCCGAGTGACTCCGCCGCCGAGTGACTCCGCCGCCGCTCAGGTGCGCTGGGCGACCTCGAGGAACAGTTCGATGCCCGACGCGACGCCCTGGGCCGCGCTCTGGCGCCACGACGCGCTCTGGACCGCGGCGGCGTCGTGGGCGTTGCGCATGTTGGCGCACTCGATGAGGACCTTCGGCACCGTGGACAGGTCGAGGCCACCCAGGTCGCGGCGATAGACGATGCCGTTCTGGCCGGTGTAGTTCGAAGGCGGCTCACCGGTGGCGGCCTGGAAGGCGTTGCGGAGGTCGACCGAGAGCGCATCCGACGGCGCCACGATGGCGCGGTTGTCCGAGATCGGGCTCACCACCGGCACCGGCGTGTCGACGGCGAACCCGGTCCCGCCGGGAGGTCCCCCGTCGGCGTGGATCGACACCGCCACATCGGCGTCCAGCGCGTTGGCGATGGCGGCGCGGACATTCACACAGGGACCCACACCGGTATCGGTGGCGCGGGTGAGCACGACCCGGGCCCCGTCAGCCTGGAGGAGGGCCTGGGCGCGCAGTGCCACGTCGAAGGTGAAGGCGTGCTCGGTGTAGCCGTTGTCGGTCTCGGTGCCGGTGGTGTCGCACGGTTCGGTGAGCCCGCCGCCGTTGATGGTCCGGTTGATGACCGACGCCGCCGCGCCGTTGCCCCCGTCGTGGCCGGGGTCGATGACCACCGTCAGGCCCGCCAGCGGGGCCACGGCCACCGATCCCTGGTAGCGGGCGTCGCCCAGCGCGTAGACACCCCCGTCGGCACCGACGAGCCAATACCCACCCCCGTCGGCCGTCGCCGCCATCGCCACCACGGCCCGGTCGAGGACGAGCGCACCGGTCGATCCCTCGAAGGGTGCGCCGAAGGAGAAGATCCCGCCGTCCGCGCCCACCAGCCAGTAGCCGCCCGACGGGCTCGTCGCCATGCCCACCACCGGTCGGGTGAGGTGGACCGCACCCATCGAGCCGGCGAACCGGGCGTCGCCGTAGGCGAAGACCCCGCCGTCCGACGCCACCAACCAATAGCCACCGCCATCCGCGGTCGGCGCCATGCCGACGACGGGTGAGGTGAGCTTGAGCGCGCCGGCCGAGCCCTCGAAGGGAGCGCCGAAGGTGAACACGCCGCCGTCCGAGGCCACCAGCCAGTACCCGCCGGTGGCGCGGTCGGTCGCCATGCCCACCACGGGCCTCGTCAGGTGGACCGCACCCATCGAGCCGGCGAACCGGGCGTCGCCGTAGGCGAAGACCCCACCGTCGGCGGCGACGAGCCAGTACCCGCCGTCATCGGGCGTGGCCGCCATCCCCACCACCGGCGACGACAGCGCCAGGCCTCCTGCCGATCCCAGGAAGGGGGCGCCGAAGTCGAACACCGCGCCGTCGGCGGCCACGAGCCAGTACCCCCCGGTGGCGGCGTCGGCCACACCGTCCACGATCGGCGAGTTGCTGGTGAACATGGATGTGGTGGTCGCAGCGTGGACGCCCCGGGGGCCGTGAACGGGAACGGTGGGGTGAGGGGTGGGGAACAGAACAACCGACGCCACGGTCACCGCGAGGAGACCGACCCCGTAGACGGTTCTTCTGGAGAGACGCGGCACCGTCCCCATCATGACGGTGAGGGCTCCCGGCGCGCGGCGCGGGCCAGGTCGACGGCGAGGGCGACCGCCTGGGCGGGGTCGGTGGCGCGCACCACACCGTCGTCGGACCGGCCGCCGCGACGGAGCTCCCAGGTGTCGAGCCCGACGACGGGGATGCCCGCCTGCAGGGCCAGAGCGATCTCCGACAGCGTGCCGTACTCGCCGGCGACGGCCACCACGGCGTCGGCGGCACGGACGACCAGCGCGTTGCGGGCCTCGCCCAGCCCGGTCGGGATGGCGACGGTGACGTAAGGGTTCGCCTCCGAACGATCGCGGCCGGCGAGGATCCCGACGGTCAGTCCGCCGCCGGAGCGCGCGCCGCGACAGGCCGCCTCCATCACGCCGCCCAGTCCGCCGCACACGAGGACGGCTCCCGCGTCGGCGACGGCCCGGCCCGCCTTCTCGGCCAGCGCCGCATGGGCGCCGGTCACGGTCCCCCCGCCACCGACCACGGCGATGTGGAGCGCGGTCAGCCTCGGAGCCGGGGTCATTCCCACCGGAACGTGGCGGCGGCGGCGAGGGGAGCCGCGATCGCCCACACCGCGAGCACGAGCCAGGCCCACCCCGGCACCGACAGGCCCAAGCCCACACTCCGGTGCAGCGCGTCGGCGAGCGCGGCGGCGGGGAGGGCCTTGGCGACGGCTTGGAGCCCGCCCGGCAACTTCGACAGCGGAGCCAGCATCCCCGACACGAGCAGGAGAAGGAGCCACAGTCCGTTCGCGGCGGCCAGGTTCACCTCGGCGCGCAGCACCCCGGCCAACAACAACCCGATGCCCCCGAACCCGAAGGTGGCGAGGACGACCACGACGACGGCCCGGCCCGCCCCTCCCATGGTGGGATGCCAGCCCAGGCCGAGCGCCACGGGGACGAGGACGGCGGCTTGGATCACCTCTACCACCAGGATGGCGACGATCTTGGCGCCCAGCAGCGAGGGACGACCGAGCGGGGTGGCACCGAGGCGCTTGAGCACGCCGTAGCCGCGCTCGAACCCGGTGGCGATGCTGAGGTTGACGAGCGCGGTGCCCATCACCGCCAAGGCGAGGATGCCCGGGGCGAGGAACGTGACGGGGTGGGCGGTGCCGGTGGGGAGCAGGTGCACCTCGGAGAAGAAGACGAGAAGGATGACGGGGATCCCGATGGTGAGGAGCAGCGACTCACCCCGGCGCATGGTCATGCCCACCTCCGCCGAGCACTGGGCGACGAGGCGACGCAACGGCGGAGGGAGCGATGAACGGGTGGGGCTCACCTCCGGCTCCTGCTCCTGCCGTGGGGCTCAGCCCCCCGTTGGTGTTCACGGAGCTCCGGCCCGTCACGCTCCCCTTCCCCCCGTGTCACGCGCAGGTAGATCTCCTCGAGGGAACGACGCCCGGCCCGCAGCTCGGTGAGGGGAAGGTCGCGGTCACTCATCCATCGCGCCAACAGCGCCAACCGGGTGGCGGTGGCGGGGCCGTCGACTCGGTACTCGCCGGGGCGCTCCTCGGTCACCGTCCCCGCCTCGGCGCCGAGGGCGGCGCGGAGCCCGGCCAGGTCGAGCGCGGCGGGGCCCTCGAAGCGGATGCCGCCCTCGCCCCCCGCCGCGGCGAGCTCGGCCACCGTGCCCTCCGCCACGGCCCGTCCGCGGGCGATGATGACCACGTCGTCGGCCACGCGCTCGGCCTCGGCCAGCTCGTGGGTGGTGAGCATCACACACGCCCCCCGGTCGCGCAGCTCGGTGATGACTCGGCGCACGGCGATGCGGCCCTCGGGGTCGACACCCGCGGTGGGCTCGTCGAGGAAGACCACCTCGGGTCGGCCCACGATGGCGAGCGCCAACGACAGGCGTTGTTGCTCCCCCCCCGACAGCCGCCGCCACGGAGTCCGGGCCACCGCGCCCAGGCCCACCAGCTCGAGGAGCGCCTCGGGGTCCTCGGGGTCGTCGTAGTAGTCGGCGAACAGCGCCAGCGCGCGCCTCGGCCCCATGACGGGGTAGACGCCGCCACGCTGGAGCATCACACCCATCCGGGCGACGACGCGGCGATGGTCCGACATCGGGTCGAGCCCGAGGACCCGGACCGATCCCTCCGTGGGGCGCCGGTATCCCTCGAGGGTCTCGACCGTCGAGGTCTTGCCCGCCCCGTTGGGGCCCAGCAGTGCCAGGACCTGGCCGTGGTGCGCGGTGACCGACAGACCGTCCACCGCCGTGGTCGAGCCGTAGCGCACGACGAGGTCGCGGCATTGCACCGCGGCAGGGGACGGGACCGACATCGCGGCGAGGCTACCGTTGCGCCCCATGATCGACATCCGCCTGGCCAGGGAGAACCCCGACGCCGTGAAGGCCGCCCTGGCCCGCAAGGGAGTCGACGCCGCCGAGGTGAGGCGCCTGCTCGACGTCGATCGACGGGCCCGACAGGCCGTAGGACAGCGTGACGAGCTGCGCGGGCGGGTGAAGGACTTGTCGCGTCAGGTCGGCGAGGCGCGCCGCACCGGCGACTCCGCCCTCGCCGCGGAGGTATCGGAGCAGAGTCGGGCGCTCGGCGACCAGGAGACCGCACTCGACGCCGAAGCCACGTCGGCTCAGGACGAGGTGCGCGAGCTGCTCCTGTGGTTGCCCAACCTTCCTGCCGATGATGCGCCCGACGGGGAAGGGCCCGAGGACAATCTCGTGGTCCGAGGGTGGCCCGAGACGGCTCGGAGTTACGCCGAGCACCAGCGCGTGCCCCACTGGGACATCGGGGCCGCTCTGGGCATCCTCGACCTCGAGCGGGGTGCGAAGTTGTCGGGGTCGATGTTCCCGCTCTACCGGGGTCTCGGGGCCCGGCTCATCCGGGCCCTCACGGCGTTCGCGCTGGACCGCCACGGCGAGCTCTACGAGGAGATCCGCCCGCCCACGCTGGTGCGGACCGAGACGATGGTGTCGACCGGGCACCTGCCCAAGTTCGCCGACGACGCCTATCACCTCGAACGCGACGACCTCTGGGCCATCCCGACCGCCGAGGTCCCGCTCACGTCGATGTTCCGAGACGAGATCCTCGACGAAGCCGACCTTCCTCTCCGGTTGACCGCCGGCACCGCCTGCTTCCGGCGCGAGGCGGGATCGGCGGGACGCGACACCCGGGGGCTGTTGCGGGTGCACGAGTTCGACAAGGTGGAGCTGTTCGCCTACGCCACGGCTGAGCAGTCCCGGGCCGAGCACGCCGACATGGTGGGGCGCGCCGAGGCGTTGCTCCAGGAGCTCGACCTCGAGTACCGCGTCCTCGACCTGTGCACCGGGGATCTCGGCAACGCCGCGGCCCGCACCTTCGACATCGAGGTCTACGCCCCGGGGTCCGACATGTGGCTCGAGGTGTCCTCGGTGAGCTGGTGCACCGACTACCAGGCGCGCCGCGCCAACATCCGCTACCGGGCGTCCGCGGCGGGACCCAAGAGCCAACCCGTCTTCGTCCACACCCTCAACGGCTCGGCCATCGCCTGGGCGCGGGTGTGGGCGGCGCTGGTGGAGACCGGTCGCCGGGCCGACGGCTCTGTCGAGCTCCCCGCCGTGCTCGCCCCCTACCTCGGGGGCCGCGCCGTCATCGAGCCACCGTCGCCATAGCGCGCTGACCCCTTACGCGCTTTGCGTCGACTCTGGAGTGATCCCGGCGCCCTTGAGCATTCTCCGCAGATCGATGACCTGCTGCTCGTCGATGTCGTGATGGCGCGGCGCGTCGAATGTCTCGGTCTCGGGTCCCAACGTCACCGCGTACCTGCCGTCGTGCTCCTCGCTGACGTCGGCCACGGCCTGCAGGAGTGACAAGACGTCGTGCCACTGGATGTTGTGACTGACCGGATGGTTGAAGATCTTCTCCACCGTGGCCCGATGGTGCCTGTCGAGCTCTTTGCCTCTTGCCATGTCACACTCCTCGCGCCTTCAGGGTAGTCCGCCGTTCCGGACTACAGATGCGCGTCGGTGTTGTTGAACTGCGCCGCTCCAAGGACGAACCGTGGGTATTGCTGGACTCCGGCCACCGGATTGGCGGGGAGCAACACAGAGCTCGCGGGCTCATCGTCCTCAGACGCCGTCGATGGAG
>JADGOL010000245.1 GCA_017882995.1 Acidimicrobiales bacterium
ACACCCCGACATAGGTGTACCCGTCGCCCATGATCTGCGGGCTCAGGTATGTCCAATCAGGGCTCGCCTCGCGGCCGCTGGACACGTTGAACCACTCCACCAGGACCGTGCCGTTGCATCGCTCGGGATCGCTCGGCCGGCGCACCAGGATCCTGGTGCGATAGTCGGCGCTTTCTTGTGCGGTGACAGACCACCGGCCGTCGGTCCCGAGCGGCCCCACCGCCGCGTACGCCGAGGCGGCCCCGGAGACGAAGAACTCCTCACTCAGATAACCGTGGGCGGCCAGGTCGACCGGGACCGCCGAGATGGGCTCGATGAAACGACCCGTCGAGACGGGACCCGAGAGCTCTGCCCGGGCCCCGGTCGGGCGGGGCGAGATCACCGGTGAGCAGCGAGCGTTGCCATGACGTTCTGTCTACCGCAGGCCGTAGGTTGGTGTCGTGCTGACCGTGTACGGCGTGACCGTCCTCACGCTCATGATGGTGATGTACGCCCTCGAGGCCCGGGGCAAGTGGTTTGTGCTCGCCTTCGCCCTGGGGTGTGGCCTGTCGAGCAGCTATGGCTTTGCCAGCGGTGCATGGCCGTTCGGGGTCATCGAGGCCATCTGGTGCGTGATCGCCATCCAGCGCTTTTCCGGGAAGGCCCGCCACACCCTGCCCGGCCCCCACGGGGCATGACGCCGACGCGCGAGCCTCGACTGCTCGCTTCGGAAGTCTCCGCGGGGGTAGACAAGGAGCAGTGACTTCGGGGGGTACGACCAAGACCGGCGAGACGCGACGCCTCGAGCCGAACCTGACGCGGTCGCCGTCCCGGACCGACACGACCCAGGCCGCCAGCCTTCCCGAGACGCTCAGCTACCGGATCAAGCGTGTCCTGCTCGGGCCGCCACTGGTGAGCGAGCAGCTGGGCGGGCAGCGTCTGGGCAAGCCGACCGCGTTGGCGGTCTTGTCCTCCGACGTGATGTCGTCCTCGGCCTACGCCACCGAGCAGATGCTGCGGACCCTGCTCGTGGTGGGCGGCCTGGCCGCGTTCTCGTTGATCACCCCGCTCACCGCGGCGATCCTCGGCGTCCTGGCGGTGGTGACGATCTGTTACCGCGACGTGGTCCGCTCCTACCCCAAGGCGGGCGGCTCCTACGTCGTGAGCCGGGACAACTTCGGTCCCAACATCGCCCAGATCGCCGGCGCCGCGCTGCTCATCAGCTACACCATCACCGTGGCGGTGTCGGTAGCGGCCGGGGCCGATGCCATCGGCTCGGCCGCACCCGTCCTGAAGCACGCCGTGGTGCCGATGTCGATCGGCTTCGTGGTGCTCCTCGCCTTCGGCAACCTGCGGGGGATCCGCGAGGCCGGTCGCGTCTTCGCCGTCCCCACGTACTTCTTCATCGTCAACATGGCGGTCCTGATCGTGACCGGTCTGGTGCGCGAGATCACGGGGAGCCTCGGGCACGTGCCCCGGCATTCTGGCGCGGTGACCCTCGGGCACGCCGGGGGCGGGCTGCTGCTGGGGATCTCGGCCTTCTACATGCTGCGGGCCTTCGCCAACGGGAGCTCGGCCATGACCGGCACCGAGGCCATCTCCAACGCGGTGAGCATCTTCAGAGAGCCCCAGGCCAAGAACGCCCGCACCACGCTCGTGCTCATGAGCAGCATCCTCGGGGCCATGTTCCTGGGCGTGTCGGTGCTCGCCGCCTTGAGCCATCCCGTGCCGTACACCCTCGGCGTCCCGACGGTCCTGTCGGAGATCGGTCGGCTCGTGTACGGGTCGAGCGCCGGTGGCCAGGTCCTGTTCTACGCGCTGCAGGCGGCCACGGCGTTGATTCTGATCCTGGCCGCCAACACCAGCTTCACCGGCTTCCCGTTCCTGGTGAGCTTCGTGGCCGAGGACTCGTTCCTGCCCCGCAAGTTGACCGTCCGGGGCCATCGGTTGGTGTTCTCCAACGGCATCCTCGTCCTCGCCGCGGCCTCGATCGCGCTCCTCATCGCCACCAAGGCGAAGGTGAACGCGCTGATTCCCATGTACGCCATCGCCGTATTCACCGGCTTCACCATGGCCGGAGCGGGGATGGCGAAGCACCACTGGACCCATCGCGACACCCACTGGCGCAAGAGCGTGGCGGTCAACGGATTCGCGGCGGTGGTCTGCCTGGTGGTGGTCATCGTGTTCGCGGTGGCCGAGTTCACCCAGGGTGCCTGGGTGGTCGTGGTGGTCATGCCCATCCTCGTGTACTCGCTCACGAGGACGAACCACCAATACCGCGTCGAGGACGTCGTGCTCGAAGAGGGAGTCGCCGTCGAGGCGTGCGAGGCCAAGATCCTGCGCCGCCACGTCGTGGTGATCCTCATCGACCGCATCGACCTGGCCGCGGCCCGGGCCATCCAGTACGCCCGCACCCTCATGCCCGACGACCTCCATGCCGTGCACTTCAACATCGACAGCCAACGGGCCGAGCGACTGATCGAACGGTGGCAGCGCGTGGGGCTCACCCGGCTGCCGCTGGATGTCATCGACTGCCCCGACCGTCGCCTGGGGCGCGCCGCACTCGAGCTGGCCGCGGAGTTGGCCGACGGGGAGACCGAGGTCAGCATCCTGCTTCCCCGGCGCTCCTACGGAAGGACATGGCGCCGGATTCTCCACGACCAGACCGCGGACCGCATCGTCGACATCGTGAGCCAGCTGTCGCACGTCAACGCCACCATCATCCCCTTCCTGGTGGCACCCGGGATCGAGGAACGTCGACCCCTCACCGTCCCCCTGCGCCGGCAACCGAGCCGGACGGGCTCGCCGGCGACGCCCGAGGCCGATCGGATCTCGTTCGCCACGGTGCCCGGGCTCACCCCGATCTCCCAGCTCCAATGGCGTACCCCCGCCCGCGTGGCGGGGCGGGTCAAGACCTTGCGCGTCCAGCCCTGGGGCGATGTCCCGACCCTCGAGTGCGTCCTCGTCGACGGCAGCGGCGAGGCCATCACCCTCGTGTTCCTGGGCCGCCGCTCGATCCCCGGGATCCGCAACGGGACGAAGATGGTCGCCGAGGCCATGGTGGGCAAGCATCAGGGCAAGCTCGCCATGATCAACCCGTTCTACGAACTGCACTCGGTGTCCGAGCCGTCGGGCTCGCACTGACGGGCCCGGCCATGGCACTGCAAGGTCGCGCACCATCGGTCTGGGGTCGATACGGTCGTCTTCTGATCTGGCTGGCCGCCGTCGCCGGCCCGGTGGCGGTGGCGGCGATCCTGGTGCCCGCCCGCGGCCATCTCAGTGCGGCCGACGATGCCCTCATCCTGGTCGTGGTCACCGTGGCCATCGCCTCGTCGGGTCGACGCGGAGCCGCCGCATTGGCGGCACTCGTGTCGGCGGCGTCGTTCGACTTCTTTCTCACCCGCCCCTACGAGTCGTTCCGCATTTCCCGGCAGGCGGACCTCACCACGGAGCTGCTCTTCGTCGTCGTCGGCCTTCTCGTCGGCGAGCTGGCGGCGCGGGGGCAGCGACATCGACGCGATGCGGCGGAAGGGCGGCTCGATCTCAGTCGCATCCACGACATGGCAGAGCGCATCGCCGGGGGCGAAGAGCCCGACTTCGTCTTGATGGCGGTGGCTTCAGAACTGCGCGACCTGCTCGCCCTCCAGGACTGCCGTTTCGTGTGGGACCCCCCGTCGGGCAAAGGAGCATGGATCGACCCCGACGGCACGGTTCGGCTCAATCCTCTGAAATGGCCGACGACGTCGGTCGGCCTGCCCACCCGGCAGGTCGAGCTCCCGGTACGCGGGGCGGGGCGGACCCTCGGCACCTTCATCCTCACGCCGACTCCGACGCTGCCCATCTCCCACGAGCGTTGCCTCGTGGCGGTAGCCCTGGCCGACCAGCTCGGCTCGGCCCTGTCGGCTCGCTCCGACCTGTCCTGAGCTCGAGGTCGGACGTGTCGGGCGCCGGGCCCGAACCCGGAGCTCGGGCTCCTCGCGTCGGAAAGCCTCGCGTCGGAAAGCCTCGCGTCAGAAGACGATGAACGACCTCGGGCTCCGGGCCGTCCCCGACGGCGTGGTCACGGTCACGGGGCCCTTCGTCGCACCTACGGGGACCACGACCACGATCCTGCCGGCGGTGTCCTTCGTGATGGACGCCGCCACGCCGTTGAACGTGACCTGGGTGGCACCGCTCAGCTTCCGGCCCCAGATCTGAGCCCGCGACCCCACCGAGCCGCCCCGAGGCGTGACGCGCACGATGCGCGGGGCCTTGGTCAGTCCTTGACGATGGGAGTGGGGTGCGGGAGAGGCAGACGTCTTGGCCGTGGTCGTCGAGGTGGTCGCCGCTCCGGTCACCGATGTCGTGGAGGTGGTGCCCCCCGCCGGTTGGGTCCCGGGGGCAGCCGTCGTCGACGTGGTGCCGGTGATCGTCGTCGTGGTCGTGCCCGTGCCCCCGGTCAGAGGTACCGCCGTTGAAGCCTTGGCCACCGGGGCGGGTGCGGTTCCGGGTTGGATGGCGCTGGGTGCGATCGTCCAGTTCGCCTTGGCCTTACCCGAGATCTTCAGCTCCACGGGAGTGGCTGCGGTCGTCAATATGAACACCACACAACCGGTGGCGGTCTGACCGGCTCCGAGCGAACCGAACGGTGGGTAGGCGGCGCAGTCGTACGCCTTGTACTTGGCTGTGCTCCGGCCGATGTGCACCAGCTTGTTGGAGTCGACGAGCTTCGACGTGCTGTAGATCGCCGCGAACTTGGCGGCGGAGGTCGTCGGGCTGTGCACGGTCAAGACGACCGCCACCAGCTTGTGGCCCAGCGCGGGGCCGATCGAGCCGATGGCGACCGGCGCCGGGGACAGCACCTTGTCGAGGGTGACGGATCCGTCCATGGCGCTCAACGTGGCTCCCACCTGGCCGACCGGCGTCGAGGAGGAGCAGGCCGCGGCGAGCAGCGACAGTGTCACCAGCAAAGGCGCGGCCCGCAGGGTCGCTCGCGTCCGCCTGGTCGGACGAAGTGCCGTGGCCACCATCAGCGCTTGACCGGTTGGCGCGTGTCCACAGCGGTCCCCGAGGTCGCCACTCGCACTACCCACACCCCCCACTTGGCGTCCCGATCATTCTCTCACCCTCCGGCACATCTTGGAAACCGCTGGTCACGGGAGATTTCGGTGCCCTTGAGCCGGGCGTGGTGTGCTTGCCCTGTGGGGAAGCGCACCGGGGCATCACGCTGGACAATCGTCTTCTCGGTGCTGGCGATCACGGCCGGGGCGTGCTCGTCCCCGCAAGCCACCGGTTCCTCCACCACCACCCAGGCCGGGGCTCTGGCCGGCACAAGGGCCCCGGTGCCGTCTCGGGGATGCTCCGGGTCCTCCACCTCCTCAACCTCCTCGACGCCCTCGACGTCCTCGGCGGGCCAGGCGCCGGTGGCGGTAACGGGACAGCGCCAGGACATCACCGTCGACGGCGTGGCCCGGTGGTACCTCGTCACGACTCCCCCCGCCCGCCGAGGGGCGGGCCCGGTCCCTCTCGTCGTCGACCTCCACGGCCTCGGCGAGGGTGCGACCCTGCACACCGAGTGGACCCAGTTCGGTGCCAAGGCACAGGCGAGCGGGTTCATCGTCGTGTTCCCCGAGGGCACGGGGTCCCCGGTCTCGTGGGACATCGCCCCCGCGACGAGCGCGCGACCCAACCGCGACATCGACTTCATGAACGCCATGCTCGACGCCGTCGAAGCGCGGCAGTGCGTCGACACGTCGCGCGTCTATGCCGACGGGTTCTCCGACGGCGCGCTGTTCACGTCCCTGCTGGCCTGCGCCATGGCCCATCGCTTGGCGGCCTTCGCGGCGGTGGCCGGCATCGTCATGCCGTCGCCGTGCGCCCCGGGCCGGAAGGTGCCCATCCTCGCCTTCCACGGCACCGCCGACCCCATCTTGTACTTCAACGGCGGCGTGGGCACCGCCGTGCTCAACCACGTGCTCGGAGGCGGCCCGGCCCCGACCACGACGACCATGCCGCCGACCGAGCTCAACGGCAAGGGGTATCCGGCCAACGTGAAGGCCTGGGCGGCCAAGGACGGCTGCAACCTTCGACCGACCGACACCAAGCTGCACGCCCACGTCATCGTGCGGAGCTACCGGTGCCCCCGCGGTGCGGCCGTCGAGTTCTACATCGTCGTGGGCGGCGGCCACGCCTGGCCGGGGAGCAAGCTCGGCGCGACGCTGAAGTCGATCACGGGACCGTCCACATTCGAGATCAACGCCACCGACATCATCTGGGAATTCTTCCGGCACCACCGCCTCGCCTCCTGAGGCACCGCCGTCAGCGGCCCTCCCAGCGCGGCGATCGGCGCTCGGCGGCGGCCCGCATCCCCTCGGCCGCGTCCGCGGTGGCGACGACGACGCTCCGCATGGTCTCTCCGAAGCGGATGGCGTCGAGCGACGAGAGGTCACCGGCGCGCGACGCCACCTCCTTCATGGCCCGTTGTGCCAACGGAGCCCCCGCCACCAGACGATCCGCCAAGGTGCGGGCTTCGTCCATGAGGTCGTCGTGCGCGACGACGCGCCACACGAGCCCCATCTGGCGGGCCCGTTCGGCGTCGACGCGGTCGCCGGTGAGCAACAGCTCCATGGCGTCGGCCCACGCGATGCGCTTCGGCAGACGGATGGCCCCCACGATGGCGGGGATGCCGAGCCGGACCTCGGGATACCCGAAGCTGGCCCGGTCGCTCGCCAGGACGAAGTCGCACCACGTCACGAGGGTCAACCCGTACCCGAGGCAGTGTCCGTTCACCGCCGCGATGACCGGCTTGTGGATCTCCCAACCGCTCTCGAAGGAATTGAGCGTGGGCTTCTCCCAGAAGGTGCCGGCGAATTCGCCTGTCGACCCTTGGCCGTCGCGCAGGTCCGCACCCGCGCAGAAGGCGCGCCCCGCGCCGGTGACGATACCCACCCACGCCTCTTCTTCCTCTCTGAAGCGGGCGAAGGCGGCGTTGAGGTCGCGGCGCAATGCTCCGTTCACCGCGTTGAGGGCGTCGGGGCGGTTGTAGGTGATCGTGGCCACGTGGCCACTTCTCTCGTAGAGGACGGTGTCGGCCATGGGCGCACGGTACCGGGGCGGGCCGGCACGGTCTCGTGAAGCAGGCCCTTGTGGTTACGTCGCCTCGCGCTCGAGGGACCGACGAGGGTGGCGTCCGTCGACATATCCCATGAACGGGGGACGGATGTTGTACCCGAGGAGCTCCTGGAGAGTCTCGGGCAGCTCCCTGACGATGGCGCGGGGCACGCCCAGGAAGTGGTTCTCCTGGGGCCTGAGCCAAGACGCCACGTACTCGAGGATCACGCCGAGGCGGGCCCGGTCGGTGGTGTTGGCCCCGCCCCCGTGCCAGACACTGCCCAGATAGAACAACACCGACCCCGCCGGCATCTCCGCCGCGATCGTGGGGGTGTGCGCGTCGGGTTGCTCGAGTTGCCAGCGGTGGCTCCCGGGAACGATGCGCGTGGCGCCGTTGGCCTCGGTGAAATCGTCGAGGGCCCACATGGTGTTGAGGACCACTTCGGGGTGCGGAGGCGCGATCGGGTAGATGGCGTCGTCGTGATGCAGGATCTGGGCCACTTCGCCGGGCCCGATCTCGATGCCCGTCGGGGCGCTCAGCTGGCAGTGTCCGAGCACGCGCTCGAGCACACCGAGGACGAGCGGATGGGTGGCGGGCCCGTCGAAGGCGCGGGTCTTGGCGAACAGGGCGTAGACGCGCTTGGTGTGGGCCCCTTCGAAGGGGTTGCGCCCTCCGGGGGTCCCCGCCAGCACGCGTCGCATGTCGGTGCGCGCCGCAGCGAGCTCGGACTCGGGGAGAAAGCTCTCCACCACCGCGTAGCCGTCGTGCTCGAGGGCGGAGACGACCTCGTCGACCGATGTCGTGAGGCTGCGCATGCGACGTCAGTCTTCCAGAGTCGTCGGAGAAGGGCTCGAGCTTGGGGGGCGCCGGTCAGGTCGGGGGCGCGCTCTGGGCGCGGGTGTCGAGCCATCGCCGGAACCCGGCCGCGTTCGAGTGGACTCCGTTGAGGGTGTCGAGCTTCTCGCGGTGCACTGCGTCGACTCCGGAGATGTCCGCGGCGAAGGCGCTGTCGAGCGCCGTCGCGATGTCCTCGCCGTCGCGCCACGCCTGTTCGGCGACGCTCGCCCAACGGCGCAGGGTCTCCTCGGCCTCGTCGAGGATGGCGCCGGGCTCGGCCAACAAGCCGTAGTGGGCGAGGGCGAGGCCGCTCGGGCGGCGGGCCGCGAAACGGTGCAACGAGTGGACCGCCTGGTCGAGGTCGAAGTCCGGCGGTGGCGTCGACGGGCGCAGCACCCCGGCGTCGGGCAGTCGCACCCCCACCGCGTCTCCCGCGAACAGGACACCGCTCACCGAGTCGTGCAGGGCGAGGTGGTGCTTGGCGTGCCCGGGTGAGTCGACGGTGGTGAGCACCCGATCCGGGGACACCCGGATCTCCTCGCCGTCGGCCAGCACGTGGATCCGCTCCTGCGGGGTGGCGTCGAGACGGCCGTAGAGCGAGTCGAGCAGCGGCCCGTAGACACGCGAGGCCGAGTCGATGAGTCGCGTCGGGTCCACGAGATGGCGGGCGCCCTTCTCGTGGACGTACACGGTGGCGGCGGGAAAGGCCCGCGCCACGTCGCCCACACCGCCGGCGTGGTCGAGATGGATGTGGGTGACCGCCACCCCGGCCAGATCGCCCGGGCTCACCCCGAGGGCGTCGAGCGCGTCGAGCAGGACCCCTACCGAGCTCTGGCTGCCCGTCTCCACCAGGACCGGCGCGTCCCCGTGCACCAGGTACCCGGCAGTCACCTTCTCCCACCCTCCGAGGAGGGTGTCGATCTCGATGATGCCGGGAGCGATCTCCGAGGTCGTCACGTGCCGACCTCGATCACCACCTTCACGTCGTCGGGTTGTCGTGCCAACGCGTCGGCCCAGTGCTCGAGCGGCACGCGCCTCGTCACGAGCTTGGAGATCCACGAGCGGTCGGCCTTCATGAGCGACTCCGCCGCGGCCTGGTAGTGGCGATGGTTGGCGTTGACCGAGCCCACGACGGCCTGGTTCTCGAGGACCATCGACCGGTTGAGCATCGAGGCGTCCACCTTGAGGGCGTGCTTGCCCGACGAGACGCCGGTGAGACAGGCCACGCCGCCCGCGGCCAGATGCTCCATGGCGTCGAAGACGAGCGACGCCACGCCGGTGCACTCGATGACGATGTCGGGATGGGGACAGGAGTGCTCGATCCGACCCGTGTGGTACGTGGCGCCGAGCGCGTGCACGAGGTCGGGCTTGGTGCCCGCCTCGACCTGGTCGAAGACATGGACGTCGAGCCCCCGCTCCACCCCGATCATGGCCGCCAGCAGGCCGATGGGGCCCGCACCGGTGACGACGACGGTCTGGGGGTCCCAGTGCGCGCGCCCTCCGATGCGGTCGACCTGCTCCCAGGCTTTCGCCACCACGCTGGTCGGCTCCATGAGCACCCCCAAGGCGCCGAGCCCGGGATCGATCTTCACGGCGTACTCCGGATGGAGCCGGTAACGCTCCGAGCAGTACCCGTCGTGGCTCTTGATCCCGTGTTCGGTGTACTGACCGTTGTGACAGAAATCCCATTCGCCCACCGCACAGTTCCCGCACGGCACGGGGTCGGGCAGCCGGACGATGCCCACGACGAGGTCCCCGGCCGCCACCGATGCCCCCGCCGGCGCCTCGACGACTCGGCCCAGTGACTCGTGGCCGAGGACGAGGCGGTCTCGTCCCGGCGGCGCCCACCCGTAGGCGCCCGAGACGATCTCCATGTCGGTCCCGCACACCCCCACCGCCAGTCCCTGGACGAGGACCGTGCCGTCGGACTGGGGTGGTTCGTCGACGTCTTCGAGCCGGGCCGAGCCGGCTGTCAATGGTTGGACCGTGAGCGCCTTCATCTCGCCCGCCTCCTCTTGGGGTTCGTCGCCGACGGGTCCGCGGACAACGCGTCGGGCGTGGGCGTGGCATCGGGGTGCTTGAGTCGGGAGTAGGGGGACCGGGCTCGCCGCGGGGAGACGAGCCCGTGCATCGAGGTGGTTCGACCCGACCATTTGCCGGCGCTGCGGACGAGGTGTTCGTCGGGCACGACCTGCTCTCCCATGGCGGGGTGCCCCGACAGGTTGTACGCCGCGTTCACGAGCGAGACGTGGGAGAACGCCTGGGGGAAGTTCCCCACGAGTCGTCCCGCCCGGACGTCGTATTCCTCGGCGAGCAGCCCGAGGTCGTTGCGCAGGCCGATGAGCCGGTCGAGCATGGCATGGGCGTCGTCGTAGCGGCCGATCAGATACAGGCAGTCGGCCATCCAGAACGAGCACGCCAGGAACGCCCCCTCGTGACCGGTGAGCCCGTCCACCGCCCCGGTCTCCTGGGTCCGGTAGCGCAGCACGAAGCCGTCCTCGGTGAGCCCGCGCTCGATGACCTCCACGGTGGAACGCACCCGCTCGTCGCTGGCGGGCAGGAACCCGACGAGGGGAATCATGAGGAGGCTGGCGTCGAGGGCGTCGGACCCGTAGTACTGGGTGAAGGCACCCACGTCCGCGTTGTACCCCTGGGTGCAGACCTCGTCGTGGATCTGGTCGCGCAAGGCGCGCCATTGCTCCAGGGGGCCCTCGACCCCGAAGTCCTCGACGGTGCGCACGGCGCGGTCGACGGCCACCCAGGCCATGACCTTGGAGTGCGTGAAGTGCCGGCGCGGGCCGCGGACCTCCCAGATGCCCTCGTCGGGCTCCTCCCAGTGGTCGGCCACGAACTCCACCAGCGCGACCTGGAGGTCCCAGGCCGAGGCGCTGAGCGCGCTCCCCACCCCGCAGGCCTCGAACAGCGCCGAGAGCACCTCGCCGTAGACGTCCAGCTGGAACTGGCCCGAGGCGGCGTTGCCCACCCGTACCGGCGCGGAACCTTCGTATCCCGGCAGCCAGTCGACCTCCCATTCGTTGAGACGACGCTCACCGGCGGGGCCGTACATGATCTGCAGCTGGGTGACGTCTCCGGCCGCGGCGCGCAACAACCAGTCGCGCCACGCCAGGGCCTCCTCGTGGAATCCCCCCCGCATGAGCGACTCGAGAGTCAGCGTGGCGTCACGGAGCCAGCAGTAGCGGTAGTCCCAGTTGCGCTCACCCCCCAGTGTCTCGGGCAGCGACGTCGTGGCCGCCGCCACGATCCCGCCCGTCGGTTGGTAGGTGAGTGCCTTCAAGGTGATGAGCGAGCGCATGACCGGGTCGCGCCACTCTCCCTCGAACGTGCACGTGGCGGCCCAGTCCTCCCACCACATCTGGGTGTCGTGGACGGCGTAGCTGGCGTCGACCGGACGCGGCGCGGTCTCGTGGCTGGGATACCAGGTGAGGACGAAGGGGATGTGCTCGCTCGCCGACACGGTGAAGTCCGCCACCGTCGTCAAGTCCTCGCCCCGGGTGCGGATGGGAGTCCACAGAGCCAGGGCGTCGGGGCCCGCGATGGCGCACAGCAGGCCGTCGGCACGCCGCACCCAGGGCACCATCGACCCGTAGCCGAAGCGGATGACGAGGTCCATCCGCATGGCGACCTCACCGCGCACGGCCTCGACCATGCGCACCACCTGGGGGTGGTTCTCGCGGATGGGCATGCAGTCCACCACCTTGGCGATGCCCTGCGCTGTCTCGAACTCCGTCTCGAGCACGAGCGAGTCACCTCGATAGCGACGCCGCACCTCGTAATCCTGGGTGGCGGGGGAGATGCGCCAGTAGCCGTGCTTCTCGGTGCCGAGCAATCCGGCGAAGCACGCGTCGGAGTCGAACCTCGGCAGACAGAGCCAGTCGATCGAACCGTTGCGACCGACCAGCCCCACGGTATGGGTGTCCCCGATGATCCCGTAGTCCTCGATCGGCAGCGCCACGGGGGTCATTCTTACTCCCCGCTCTGCGGCGGCGGGGGGCCGGGCCTACGAGACGCAGCTACCGGTGCCCACCGTCTGGGTCCTGGCCCGGGCGTGGGCGACATCGGCGCTGACCGCCGGCATGGCGAGCGCGTAACCGACGTTCGCGTTCGACGTCGAGCGCGCGAAGACGACGCCGATGACGGTGCCATCCGCGACCCCCGGGTCACCCGACGCCACCAGGGGACCACCCGAGTTGCCCGGCTCGACCACGGCGTCGAGCTGGTAGATCTCGCGCGTCGTCTGCGAGCTCCCGTAGATGTCGAGCCCGACGGCCTGGAAGGCGGCCGACACGCCGGCCTTGCGGGGGGTCAGCGGGCCTCCCCCGGGAAACCCGAGCACGACGCCGGTCGTGCCTCGTGCCACCACGGTGGAGTCGACGGGGAGCACGGCGTCGGTGAGCCCGTGGACGCGCAACACGGCGATGTCGAGCCTGGGGTCGAACAGCGCCACCGACGTGGCGTGTCGGCCGGCGGAGTCGATGACGAACGGCGTCGCGATCCCCGCCACGACGTGCGCGTTGGTGACGACGAGCCCGGGCGCGACCACGAAGCCCGATCCTTCTTGGATGACTCCGCATCCCGTCCCCGCCACCTGGACGGTCGACCCCTCGGCCCGCAGCACCGCGGCGCGCGCCGACGCGTCGGTGGGCAGGGACACCGGTGCCGCGGTCTGGGGTGGGAGCCCGGTGAAGACGATGGGAAAGCCGTTCTGGGCGAGGAAGCGTTCCATCCCCGCGAAGACCGTCGGGATGGGCGGGAGCGCGGCGTCGAGGGCTCGGACGATCCGAGACTGCTGCAACGACCGGTCGAGCGTAGAGAACTGGCTGTTCTGCAAGAGGATCGCCACCACCCACGTGACGATGAGCGCGACCACCACGGCGACGGCCACACCGAACACCGAATCGACCGGACCGAGCCGCAGCCGCTGCAGGAACCGGCCCGAGCGCGCCCCGAGCAACCGGCCGAGGCCTCCGACGACGGTGGCCACGCCGATCAACACGATGAGAGCCACGAGCGCCTTGGCCGATTTCCCGTGCACCGCCCTCGCCACCGTCGGCGCCAGCAGCGCGCCGAGGACGAGGCCCAACAAGAGCCCGCCGAAGCTGAGCACCTGCACCGCTGCGCCCAGTCGGAGCCCGTGGATGCCCGACAGCGCCACGATGACGAGCAACACGTAGTCGACCCAGTTCACTTCCCTAGATCCTTCCCCACATGCGACACCGGGCATGCGCACCCCCTCGACCCGCCCTGCGGTGCCCGCCCCGACGACGGTTTAGGGTGGCGTCGGGAACGAGCAGGAGGCAGGTCGTGGCCGAGATCGTCGAGTTGCTCGCTGACGTCGTTGGGGCCGGCAACGTCCTCACCGGGGACGACGTCTCTCCCGACTACGCCCATGACGAGGCCCTCACCGCCACGCCCAGCGTGCCCCTGGCCGTGGTGCGACCGGGATCCACCGAGGAGGTCGCCGCGGTGCTCAAGGTCGCCGACGAGCTCCACCTGCCGGTGACGGCCCGGGGCAGCGGGACCGGGCTCTCGGGCGCGGCCATCTCACCCCCCGACGGGATCCTGGTCTCGTTCGAACGGATGAAGGCGATCCTCGAGATCGATCTCGACAACCACGTGGCCGTGGTCCAACCCGGCGTGACCCTCGAAGAGCTCAACACCGCCCTCGCCGTGCACGGGCTCATCTACCCGGTGTTCCCCGGTGAGTCGAGCGCGTCACTGGGAGGCAACGTGGCCACCAACGCCGGGGGGATGCGGGCCATCAAGTACGGCGTGACGCGCCATCACGTGCTCGGGCTCGAGGCGGTGCTCGCCAACGGCGACGTGATCCGCACCGGTGGCAAGTTCGTGAAGACCTCCACGGGCTATGACCTCACCCAGCTGCTCGTCGGGTCCGAGGGGACCCTGGCCCTCGTCACCGAGGCGACCCTGAAGCTCCATCCCCGCCTGGCCCACGCCGCGACCGTGCTCGCCCCGTTCACCACGCTCGACGAGGTCACCGCGGCCGTCCCCCGCATCGTCGCCAGCGGGATCGGCCCGCTCATCTTGGAGTACGTCGACATGATCACCATGGCGGCCATCACCGCGCACGTCGGCCTCGACCTCGGCATCCCCGAGCCGGTGCGCGACGCCGCGCTCGCCTATCTCGTGATCGTGCTCGAGAGCGCCCACGAGGCGCGCCTCGACGACGACGTGGCGTCGCTCGGCGAATTGCTCGGGGAGCTCGGCGCTATGGACGTCTACGTCCTTCCCCCCCAGGCCGCCACCCAGCTCATCAGTGCGCGCGAGAAGGCCTTCTTCGTGGCCAAGGCCCACGGGGCCGACGACATCGTGGACCTGGTCGTGCCGCGCGCCGCCATCCCGCAGTACATGCTGGCGGTGGCGGCCGTCGCCAAGGAGCACGGGGCGCTCATCACCGGGTGCGGGCACGTGGGCGACGGCAACGTCCACCTGTCGGTGTTCCAGCCCGACCCCGAGGAACGGACCGAGGTGCTGCGGGCCGTCTTCCGGGCCGGCATGGCCCTGGGTGGGGCCATCTCGGGCGAACACGGCATCGGCACCGAGAAGAAGAAGTACTTCCTCGAGCTCGAGGACCCCGTGAAGCTCGAGCTCATGCGGGCCGTCAAGCGCGCCTTCGACCCCAACGGGATCCTCGGGCCCGGCAACCTCCTCGACTGACGGGAAGAACTCAGACCCATGAACGGCGCCCAGGCACTCATCAGGACCTTCGTCGGCAGCGGTGTCGACGTCTGTTTCGCCAACCCCGGGACCTCGGAGATGCACTTCGTGGCCGCCCTCGACGACGTCCCGGAGATGCGGGCCGTCCTCGGGTTGTTCGAGGGGGTCGTCACCGGCGCCGCCGACGGCTACGGCCGGATGGCGGGACGGCCGGCGGCCACCTTGTTGCACCTCGGGCCCGGACTGGGCAACGGCATCGCCAACCTCCACAACGCCCGGCGGGCCCGGACCCCCATCGTCAACCTGGTCGGCGACCACGCCACCAACCACCTCGCCTACGACCCTCCGCTCGCCTCGGACATCGAGAGCCTGGCCCGACCGGTGTCGCGTTGGTTCCGATCCTCGGTGCGCGCCGACGCGCTGGCAAAGGACGCCGTGGCCGCCGTCCAAGGCGCGTTCGGCCCTCCCGGCGGGGTGGCCACGCTCGTGGTGCCCGCCGACCTGTCGTGGCAGGAAGCCGGAGAGCCGGCCACGAGTCGGCCCGGCGCCGAGCTCGACACCGTGGTCGACGACGCCGTGGTGGGCGCGGCCAAGGCCCTGGGGTCAGGCGAACCGGCCGTGCTCCTCGTGGGCGGCAATGCGGTGCGCGAGCGAGGCCTCGTGGCAGCCGGTCGCGTCGCCAGCGCCACCGGCGCCAAGCTCCTGTGCGAGACCTTCCCGGCCCGACTCGAGCGCGGCGCGGGAATCCCTGCCGTCGAGCGGCTCGGCTACCTCGCCGAATTCACCATCGCCCAGCTCCAAGGAGCCAAGCACCTGGTCCTCGCCGATGCCCTCGCCCCGGTGTCGTTCTTCGCCTATCCGGGCCTGCCCGGGTATCTGGTTCCCGACGGCTGTGAGGTCCACACCCTCGCCACGGGGTCCGACGACGTGGTCGGTGCGCTCGAGGCGCTCGCCGACGCGCTGGGGGCCCCGCCCGATGCGGCGGTCCGTCAGGCTCCGGTGCGCCCCGATCGGCCCACCGGAGCCCTCAACGCCCAGACCATGGCGGCCGCCATCGGGGCCCTGCTCCCCGAGGGTGCCGTGGTGAGCGACGAGGGCAACACGTCGGGGCTCTTCGTGTCCGGCGCCACCGCCGGTGCGCCGCGCCACGACTGGTTGTGTCTCACCGGGGGTGCGATCGGCCAGGGCCTTCCCGTCGCCACCGGCGCGGCGGTGGCCTGTCCGGACCGACCGGTGTTGTCCCTCGAAGCCGACGGCAGCGCCATGTACACGCTCCAGTCGCTGTGGACCCAGGTGCGTGAGAGCCTCGACGTGACGACGGTCATCATCAACAACGGCTCGTACGCCATCCTCGAGCTCGAGCTCAGCCGGGTGGGGGCGGGCGATCCCGGGCCGCGCGCCCGGGGCATGCTGGATCTCAAGCGTCCGGACCTCGACTTCGTGGCCCTGGCGTCGGGCATGGGCGTGCCCGCCACCCGGGCCGGCACCGCCGAGGAGTTCACCCAACAGCTCGAGCGTGCCTTCTCCACTCCCGGCCCCGCGCTCGTCGAGGCCGTCCTCCGCTGAGAAGCGACCTCGTTCTCGGGTCGAGGTCATCGGGTGGGTCCCCGAGCTCGATCGACCTGAACGCGGATGTCGGCGAGGG
>JADGOL010000246.1 GCA_017882995.1 Acidimicrobiales bacterium
AGAATTCGAGGCCCATCCTCCAGACAGAACACATCCTCAGCCTGGAGATCGCCGTGTCCGTCACAGATGGCGCCCAACTCGATGCGACGGAAGAGCAGGTCGTCTCTGCCAAGGAGGTACCGACCGACCAGCCGGCGGATCTCATCGTCGACATCGGGGTCGAGCAAGGACCCCCTGAACCGATCCGTCTCTGAATAGTGGCTCTCCCACGAACGGTAGAGCCGTTCGGGAGTCCCCGATCGATCGATCCGCGACGACCGGGAGGCACCGGCATGGAACGACGCCAGCAGATGGCCGATGGCTCGTACGTGCTCGTCCAGCGCTGTTCCAGAACGCACCAGGCTGGCGAGGCGGCGCTCTTCTGGAAGTCGCCGCATCACGACCATGTGGTCGATGGGCCGCCCGTCGGAGAGGATGTCGATCACCCCGAGGTAGACGTCGGGAGCCAGACGTCGGTTGAGCTCGACTTCACGGTGGCAGTCCGCCTCGCGAGCCTCGCGACTCGTGAAGTTGACAAAACCGAAGTGAACGGCCTTTCGAAGCTTGTAGACGCGATCACCGACGAAGACGAGAAGTGACAGATGGGTATCGACGAAACAAGCGCCATCCAGAGAGCCCGGTGCGAGGACGTCGGACACCTCGCTGACAGTCGGCGGGTCGGGCGGTTGCATGGTCAACCGGTGCCCCATGGTCCCCAGGTCGTGCCGCCACCGGAACCCATCACTTCAGCGATTCCGTCCGGCAGGGAGGCTCGACCGCGCGTTCTCCACCCGCACATTGTCGGCCATTTCCCCGGTCCGAAGCAGGGCCAAAGGTCAGTCATTGCGCGAGATCGGTGCCCCGGACGGCCGGAACACCTGCGGAACTTGAAGCGGTGGGGCATCTGGTATACCTGTGGGGGTATACTGGCTTCACACGAGAGTCCCGCATGGGACCGGCTGAAAGGTTCCGATGTTCAAGAGAATCGACGCACTGGTGGACTCGGACACGATGGATCGAGTCAGTGAAGGGTCGGTGCTCATCGACATTCGTGAACCCTACGCGTTCTCCGCCGGGCACCCCGAAGGCGCCCGCCCCATACCCCTTGGTCAGCTAGAACAGGAGATCCCCCACTTGTCCACGGCTGCGGAGGTCATCGTCATCTGCGCAAGCGGGATTCGTTCCCGTGCGGGATCACGGCAACTGCGGACCGCCGGCGTGCCGGCACGGAACGTGAAGGGCGACATGGGAGCCCGGGTGGCGGCTGGCGGCCCCGTAAATTCGGGCCCGCGATGAGCCGGCGGCGAGTGGTCGTGGTCGGGGGCGTCGCTGGCGGTATGTCCACGGCAACGCGGCTTCGGCGACTCGATGAGTCGGCGTCGATCACCGTCCTCGAACGCTCGGGCCATGTGTCCTAGGCCAATTGCGGGCTCCCCTATTTCGTAGGCGGAGTGATCGAGGATGAGGAAGACCTGCTGCTGCAGACTCCCGAGCGCCTGTATGAGCGTTTCCGACTCGACGTTCGAGTGAACGAAGAGGTCGTGGCGGTCGATGGTCATGCGCACCAAGTGTCGGTTCGTTCCACCATTGACGGTTCGGAGACGATCATTCCCTACGACAAGCTCGTCCTGAGCCCCGGAGCGGTGTCGATCCGTCCGCCGATCCCTGGCTTCGAACGCGTCCGAGGCCTGCGGACCGTCGAGGACGCCGAACGACTGGCACGAGATGTGACCGGTGCCCCGACCACGGCCGTCGTCATCGGCGGAGGATTCATCGGCCTCGAGACTGCCGAGAACCTCTCACGCAACGGTATCGCTGTCACCGTGGTCGAGGCGGCCGAACAGTTGCTCACCCCGCTCGACCCCGAGCTCTCGATCCTCGTGGCTGCGGAGCTCATTGCCCACGGTGTGGCGGTGGAGACCGGTGTCGCCGTCTCCGAGGTGACCGCTTCCGGCGTCGTCCTCGCCGATGGCCGCACACTCCCCGCTGAGCTGGTGATCGGGTCCATCGGCGTTCGTCCCGACGTCCGTCTCGCCGAGATGGCGGGCCTCGCCCTCGGCCCGAACGGCGGTATCGCCGTTGATGAAGCCAACCGGACCAGCGATCACGACATCTACGCGGTCGGCGACGCAGTAGAGAAGAGCGACTGGGTTGGGGGTGGCACCTCGCTGATCGCTCTCGCCAATGTCGCCAACCGCCAAGGTCGCAGGGTCGCAGACCACATCTGCGGGCTCCCCGTGCATTGGGCTCCTTCATTCGGAACAGCCATCGTCAAGGTCTTCGGGCTCACCGCAGCATTGACCGGGTGGAACGAGAAGCGCCTCCGTGGGGTCGGCAGGCGCTATCGCGTCGTCCGCTCCCACCCGTTGAGCCATGCCGACTACTACCCAGGAGCTCAGCCGATGTCGATCAAACTGCTCTTTGATCCGGACGACGGCACCATTCTCGGCGCCCAGGCAGTGGGTGGCGAGGGGGTCGACAAGCGCATCGATATCCTGGCGACGGCCATGGCGGGCGGTATCCATGCTGAGTCCCTGGCCGACCTCGAACTCGCCTACGCCCCGCCATTCTCGTCGGCCAAGGATCCGGTGAACATGCTCGGCTATATGGCAGAGAACATCCGGTCGGGCGAGTGCGATGTTGTCGAGCCCGACGAGATCGATGATCTTGTTGCGTCGGGATGGTCGGTGCTCGACGTGCGGAGCCCTCCCGAGTACGCCCGTGGTTCCATCCCCGGCAGTGTCAACGCACCCCTCGACACGCTACGCGAGGACCTCCCCCAACTCGGGTCGGGCCCATTCGTCATCTACTGCGAGGTTGGCCAACGTGGGCACACTGCCACGACCCTGTTGCACGAGCTCGGCATCGAAGCACGGAACTTGGACGGGGGCTATCGCACCTGGGTCGCCGCCGACGCAGCCCGACGTGGCGAGGCCAGTCGGCTTGTCGAGACCATCTGACCCAGATGCGCACCACGCCTTGTTCGGCTGCGATCCGTAGGTTCGAGCGGACCTACTGCGTACCGCACTCGTTGATGGTCAGGCGAGCTTCATGAACATCCGTTGGACGGCCTCGATTGGATACCCATCGGCCTCGGCCTCCTCGGGATGCGCTACGCAGTAGGTGAGCCCGGCAGCCACAAGTCTGAATCCCGCCTGCTCGAGGGCCTTCGTTGCCGCGGACAGCTGGGTGACGACATCACGACACTCCCGCCCCTGATCGAGCATTCGCTCGATGCCATCTATCTGTCCGGACACTCGATGGAGTCGCTTCCGGATATCTTCGATGACCTCTTCCGGCAACTGCATGGACTGTCCTCCTGCTTGGCATCACCGATCGGTGTCGGCTTGCGTCCGACCTTCCCCTATACCCTACCCCGTATATCCAATTGGTACTTCGCCGCACCTCTCGGCATCAGTCGACAGAGCGCGACTGATGCCGTGCGACCGTTGTTCGAACAGGCGGCACCGACGATTGGGGTCGACGGCTAGCGTGCCGGATGTGGGCTTCTACCGTCAGCACATCCTCCCCCGGCTGGTGG
>JADGOL010000247.1 GCA_017882995.1 Acidimicrobiales bacterium
ACGCCCCCGGCTACGCCGATTTCGAGGGCGAGGCCATCGCCGCCATGCGAGTGGCCGACCTGGCGTTGTTCGTCGTGAGCGCGGTGGACGGCGTCGAGGTGCAGACCGAACGGCTGTGGCGGGCCGCCGCGGACCTGGGGCTCCCCCGCATGGTGTTCGTCAACAAGCTGGATCGTGAGCGAGCCTCGTTCGAACGGACGCTCGATCAGCTCCGTGACCGGCTGGGTGCGGGCGTGGCTCCGCTCGAACTGCCGATCGGCGCCGAGGCCGCGTTCCACGGGGTCGCTGACCTGCTCAGCGACACCGCCTTCCTGTACGACGACGGGGCCCACGTGTCGGGGCCCATCCCCGACGAGATGGAGGCGCTCGAGCACCAGGTCCACGACAACCTGGTCGAGGGCATCGTGGTGGCCGACGACGAGTTGCTGGAGGGCTACCTCGAGGGCAAGGTCCCCACGGTCGAGCAACTCGAGCACACGCTGGCCCTGGGCGTCGACGCCGCCAGCGTGTTCCCGGTCGTGTGCGGCTCGGCCACGGGTCGCATCGGCATCGACCGGCTGGCCGACTTCATCTGCGAGATCGGGCCCTCGCCGCTCGACCGACCCGGCCTCGAGGTGGAGGCCGGTGACCGCCTGGTGGAGATCGCGCCCGATCCGGACGGGCCGCCGCTGGTCTACGTGTTCAAGACCGTGGTCGACCGCCACGTGGGGCAGATCTCGCTGCTCAAGGTCCTGTCCGGCACGATCCGCAGCGACGATCACCTGGTCAACCCCCGCACCGGCGGGGACGAGCGGCTCCACGGCCTGTTCGCCCTGCGGGGCCTCGACCACGTCGACATCGAGGCCGTGCCCGCCGGTGACCTGGCCGCCGTGGCGAAGCTGAGCGGCACCGCCACCGGCGACACCCTGGCGCCGCGGGGCACGCCCGTGCGGGTGCCCCCGCCCGCGCCCGTCGAGCCGGTGCTGGCGGTGGCGGTGGTGGCCGCTTCCCAGGCCGACGACGACAAACTGGCCAACGCCCTGCACCGGCTCACCGAGGAAGACCCGACGCTGGTCGTGACCCGTGACGACGAGACGCACCAGACCATCCTGCGGGGCATGGGCGAGACCCACCTGCAGATCACCATCGAGAAGCTGACCCGGAAGTTCGGGGTGAACGTCGCCACCGAGGACGTGCGCGTCGCCTACCGCGAGACCATCACCGCGCCGGCCGAGGCCGAGGGCAAGCACAAGAAGCAGAGCGGCGGCCACGGGCAGTTCGGCGTGGCCTCCGTGCGGATCGAACCGCTGGAGCGGGGCGCCGGCTTCGAGTTCGTCGACAAGGTCGTCGGCGGAGCCATCCCCCGCCAGTTCATCCCGGCGGTGGAGAAGGGCGTGATCGAGGCGATGGCCGAGGGGGGGATGGCCGGCTACCCCGTGGTGGACGTTCGGGTGACCCTCCTCGACGGGAAGTACCACTCGGTGGACTCCTCCGAGATGAGCTTCAAGATGGCCGGGCGGCTGGCGTTCCGCGAGGCGATGGCCCAGGCCGGCCCGGTGATCCTCGAGCCCATCTCGGCGATCGAGGTCACCGTCCCCACCGAGGTCCAGGGCGACGTGATGGGTGATCTGAACGCGCGCCGGGCCCGGGTCCAGGGCACCGAGTCGGCGGGCGAGGGCAGCCAGGTGATCCTGGCCCAGGTCCCCGAGTCGGAGTTGCGCCGCTACGCCGTCGACCTGCGCTCCAAGACCAGCGGTCGGGGGTCCTTCTCCGCCCACCACGACCACTACGACCTGGTGCCGTCCCACCTCGTGGAGGCGGTGGCCGGGGCCGGTCGGGGCCTGGCCGGGGCCTCGGCGTGACCCCACCCCCTAGCGTGGCGGCATGACCCCGAACGCCTCGGAGCACCTGTCCCCCCGCGATGCGGTGGTGGCGCTGCGCTCGTTCCCGCGGCGCTACCGCGAGGTGTTCGCCAGCATCGAGGGCGACGACAGCCTCGACGCGGTGGCGGCGCGACTGGGACCGGACGGGCAATCGGCCGCAGAGGTCGTGAGCGATGTCACCCGCACGTGGGCATTGCTCACCGAGGCGCTGCGCCAGATCGTGTTCACCGAGGATGCGGTCCTGCACCCGGCGGTGGGCGATGCCCGGCAGCGCTCGTGGGAGGCCACGCCCCCCGACCGGATCGACGACACCCTGGTGCTGCTCGGCCACGAGGCCGAGGCCCTGGTCGACCTGGTGCAGCGGGTGACCACGAGCCAGGACTGGAGCCGCGAGGCATCGGTGGCAGGCGGCGGCACCGTGACCGCCGTCGCGGTGCTGCGCGACGCCGTGCAGGTCGGCGCCGACGGCCTGGGCCAGACCGAGCGCATCCTCCGGGCGGTGCGGGGGTCGACCGACTCCTAGCCAGGCGTCACGGCGGGGCGCCGACGTCAGTCGTCAGAGATCAGGTGGCCGCGCCCTCCCGGAGCGCCGCCACCTCGGCTTCGAGAGCCACGACGCGCTTGTGCAGGGCCTGGATGGCGCACAGCGAGACACCGCAGGCATCGACGAGAGCGATGCGATCGTCTCGGTCGCCCAACCCGAAGGACCGGGCGAAGTCCTGCGACATCGGCCCCAGGTGCTTCACCGTCTCGTCGTCCCACCCGTAGGTCCACGTGCTGATGGGCATGGCGACGACCCGCCGCAACACGTCGTCTCGGCTGGTCGGCACCGCGAAGCGCTCACTGAGGCCCTTCCGACGCCACACCGTGCCCCGCAGGACCTGGAAGGGGTGCTGCACCATCGAGCGCCTCACCGCCTGGCGCCGGGTGCCCTTGGTGTCGACCCACTCATCTGACATCTCATCTGGCATCCGCCGATTCTTGCCGCCGGAGCCGAGTCCGAGCGGTATCTCGGCTCTCGGATCGGCATCGGCATCGGCGATCGGTGTGCCACGATCTGGTCGGTCCACCCCGCACCCCTGCCCCAGGAGAGATCAGATGAGCGACAACAACGACACCACCGATGACGCCCTCGACGGAGCCGAGGTGGTCGAAGTCGTCACCACCGGCGTCGACGAAGCAGGCGACGTCATCGTGGACGATCTGATCGCGGTGGTCGACGGCGACGGCAACGTGCTCGCCACCGACGAGACGGTGGCCGTGGCCACCCCCGAGGGCGACATCCTCGTCGACGAGACCATCTCGGTCATGGGCGAGGACGGCGAGCTCCACGCGGTGGAGGAGGACGTGGCCATCCTGGAGGCCGACGGCGAGTAGCCGCCTTCGCACCACCGGCACCACCCTCGAACCGCCCTCGCACCACGTTCGCACCGCCCTCGCACCACGTTCTTGCGGCAGTTGGACCCCCGTTAGGGGGTAACCAGCGCCGCAAGAACGGGGGGATCGATGGCTGACCACAGCACTCTCACCGGATGCTTACCCGCCCCACACCAGCGTTCAACGTGGGCCTCCTACGGTGCTGCGTGCTCGACCCGTTTGAGCGCGACGACCACCCCCCGCCCTCCCAGCCCCCTCTACTCCGCCAGAGGGTCGGGCGCGGGGTGGTTTCGCGTCAGACCGCACGTCCTGGTCATCGAAATGAGGACCAAAGTCCCTAGTGAGCGATTCACGGCGCTCGGTACGTTCAGGGTCGATCCTCGCTCCCCCGTCTGACCCCGATCTCCGCAACCGTGGTCCTTCCCGTCGGGGTTGAGCGGGGGTCCCTTCGCGCCACGACTCAAGCTCGGGACGTCTGGCGCCGATGTTGTCTGGGTCGCCGGGGACACCAGATCGGCCCCCCGCTCCCCTGCTGCCGCGGGTTGAGCGGGGGGCCGTCTTCGGGAGCCGTCGCTCAGCGGCCAGGCCTGACGCTGTTGCCCTCGGTGTCGTCGGTGTCGTCCTCGGCGTCGTCGTCGAGCTCGTTGACGCCGCTCTTGACCGTGGCATCGCTGGTCGCGTAAAACCGGTTGCCCTCGGTGTCGTCCACGCCGTCGGCCTCGCCCTTGCGGATCAGCTTGATCCGGTTGCCCTCGGTGTCGTCGTCGGCCTCGTCGTCCAGCTCGCTGACGCCGCTCTTCACGCCGGCATCGCTCTGGGCGTAGAGCCGGTTGCCCTCGGTGTCGTCCACGCCGTCGGCCTCGCCCTTGCGGATCAGCTTGATCCGGTTGCCCTCGGTGTCGTCGACGCCCTCGGCCTCGTCCATCCGGATGAGCTTGATGCGGTTGCCTTCGGTGTCGTCGATCTCGGTGTTCTCGGTGTCCTCGGTCATGGCTCCCCCTCGGGGTTCGGGGCGGTGGTTCCGCCTGCTGTGGTCATCTTCGGGCGATCAGCCGACGCTGTCGGTCGCCTCGCCGACGCGTGTTGTGTGCCGGTGCGCACAGAGTGTGGCCGTGATCTGCCGTCGATGCTCGGGGCGGCGCGCGGAACGGCGCACC
>JADGOL010000248.1 GCA_017882995.1 Acidimicrobiales bacterium
CGAAGGCGGCATCGTCTCGACCCTTGTCGACGTCGCGGCGGGATCAGCGGCGGCCTTCGCCCATGGCCGGTTGGTGGCCACCCAACACCTGGCCATCAGCTTTCTCGCCCCGGGGCGCAAAGGCCCGATACGCGCCACGGCCCAGATGCTGCGCTTGGGCAAGACCGACTTGGTCTCCGAGGTCCGAGTCGTCGACCTCGGCATGGACGGCCGTCTCATGGCGGTCGGCCTCGTGACACTGCGGGTCCTGGCCGACCGCGCTCCGAGCGAAGCACCGGGCCTCACCGCAGAGGCGCTCTTCGGAGAACTTCCAGCCGAGGAATAGCGCATGTCACCGGCGGTCCCCGCCCGAGTGACGGGTCGAGGCATTCGCCCGAGGGACAGCCCGAAATGCGCCCGATAGGGTGACCGCGATCCCTGCGAGCATCGAGGTGGGCGCATGAGTTGGATGGTCTACGGCGCGTACGGGTACACGGGACGCCTGGTAGCGGCCTTGGCGGCCGAGCGCGGCGAGCTCCCGGTCCTCGGCGGACGCGACGAACGCCGGCTGCGGACACTCGGCGAGCGCTTCGAGCTCGAGTACCGCACCGTCAATCTTTCGGACCCCTCCGAACTGCGCACCGCACTCAGAGGCATCGACGTGGTGGCTCACTGCGCGGGCCCGTTCTCGGCGACGTCGGAGCCCATGGTGGACGCGTGTCTGGCCACAGGGACGCACTACCTCGACATCACCGGGGAGATCGACGTCTTCGAAGCCGTCCTCGCCCGTGACGATGAGGCGCGGCGCGCCGGTGTGGTCCTGCTCCCGGGGTCCGGGTTCGATGTCGTACCCTCGGATTGCCTCGCCGCCTTGTTGGCGCGGGCCCTGCCCGGCGCGCAGCGGCTCGAGCTCGCCCTGCGGGCCTCGGGCGGCGTGAGCCCGGGCACGGCCAAGACGGCTATGGAGTCACTGGGCACGGCGGGACGAGCCCGCATCGGCGGCGTCATCGGCCCTATCCCATCCGATCGCCGCCGACGTCAGGTCGAGTTCGCCGACGGGAGGGCCACCGTCCACGCCATCGCGTGGGGCGACGTCTCGACAGCCTTTCGCTCCACCGGCATCGGGGACATCGTGGTGTACGCGGCACTGCCACCCTCGATCGCACCGGTCATGGCACTGGCCCAGGTGGCCGGACCGGCGACGCGCAGCCGGATGGTCCAGAGCCTCTTGAAGCGCGCCGTGGGCAGGCTGCCGGGCCCGTCGGCGGAGACCAGGGCCAAGACCCAGGGACAGCTGTGGGGTCGGGTCACCGACGCGGCTGGGAAGTCGGTGTCAGGAACCATCACCACCCTCGACCCCTACGACCTCACCGCCGACTCGGTGGTGCGCATCGCCCAGCGCCTCGGCACCGGGACCGTCGCGCCCGGGGCCTACACCCCGTCCCAGGCGCTCGGGGCCGACTTCGTACGCGATCTCGACGGCGCCAAGGTGTCCGACATCGCGTAGTCCGAAGGCGCCGGCCGGGGCGCAGCCCGAAGAGCGCGGTCAAGCGCGGCCCGGACCGGGTGGGTCAGGCGGGCTCGGAAGCCAGGACGTCGCCCAGCCGGAGCAGGCTGGTGGTGGCGCCCCCGAGGGTCAGCGCCAGATGCTTGGTCAACAGGTAGTAGCGGTGTAGCGGGTAGTCGCGGTCGACTCCCATGCCGCCGTGGAGATGCTGGGCGGCGTGCACGACGCGCTGGCCGCCCTCGTCGGCCCAGTACTTGGCCACCGCCACCTCGCTGGTGGCCAGAAGACCCTCGGCGAGTCGCCATACCGCCTGCCACGCCGTGAGCCGAACGGCCTCGGCGTCGATGTACGCGTCGGCGGCGCGCTGGCCCACCGCCTGAAAGGTGGCGATGGGCTTACCGAATTGCTCACGCGTGGTCGTGTACTGCGCGGTGAGCTTCACCGCGGCGTCACACGCGCCCGCCACGCACAGACACAACGCGGCCTCGGCGTGCTCGAGCAGCCACCGCAGTGCGTCGACTCCGGCCGGCCCGGTCACGAGGACGTCACCGGGGCCGACGACGACTCCCGACAACTCGAGCTCGGCCTCGATCTGCCGGCTGGTGGCCTCCTGGCCCTGGCGCGACACGCCCGACGCGCCGGGATCCACGATGAAGAGCCCGATGCCGTCGTCGGTACGAGCCGACACGACCACCCCGTGGGCGATCATCCCGGCGGGAACGAACGACTTCGTGCCGTCGAGTCGCCACCCGTCGCCCTGGCGCGTGGCGGTCGTATGGGGACTGAAGGGGTCGCCGCCCTGCTCCACGAGGGCAGCGGTGAGCACCAGATCGCCGGCCACCATGGGCGAGACCCAGCGACGCTGCTGCTCGTCGTCGCCGAACTCGACGATCGGTCCGGCGCCGAGCACCGCGCTGGCGATGTACGGAACCGCGGCGGCCACCCTGCCGGCCTCCTCGGCGACGATGCCCGCCGCCACGAAACCGAGACCGGACCCGCCCACGGCTTCGGGGAGCCAGATGCCGAGCAACCCGGCGGCGGCGAGCTCGCTCCAGAGCTTGGCGTCGAAGCGCTCGTCGGTCGCTTCGACCTCCTTGAGGCGCTCGGGCGTGGCGAGATCGGAGAAGATGCGCGCTGCCAGCTCCCTGACGGCCTCCTGCTCCTCGGTGAAGGAGAAGTCCACGTCGTCTCTCTTTCTAGCGAAGCGACCGCGGCATGCCGAGGCCGAAGATGGCGATCAGGTCGCGCTGGATCTCGTTGGTCCCACCGCCGAAGGTCAGGATGACAAGACCGCGGGTGTAGGCCTCGAGCCGACCGTGCAGGACTTCTTCGGGCGAGCCCCGACGCAGGTAGCCGGATTGGCCCACGACTTCGGACAGGGTCCGCAGCGCCTCCATGTAGAACTCGGTGCCGAACACCTTGATCGACGAGGCGTCGGCCACGTCGAGGCGTCCCTGGGTCCCGTTCCAGGCCACCTTCCAGTTGATGAGCCGGAGGAACTCGAGCTTGGCGTGCACCCGGGCCAACGCGATGCGGACCCATTCCTGGTCGATGACGCGCCGGCCGTCGGCGAGCTTGGTGTCCTGGGCCCACTTCCGTACGTCGCCCAGGGCCCGCTCGATGATCCCCGGAGAACACAGCGTGACGCGCTCGTGGTTCAACTGGTTGGTGATCAGGCTCCAGCCGTTGTTGAGCCCACCCACGACGTTGGCGAGGGGGACGCGCACGTCCTCCCAGAACGTGTAGTTGATGTTGTGGTCTCCGATCAGTTGCATGGGCACCACCCGCACCCCGGGCGTGTTCATGGGGACGATCACCATGGAGATGCCCTTGTGCTTGGACGCGTCGGGGTCGGTGCGCACGGCCAACCAGCAGTAGTCGGCGTCACCGGCCAGCGAGGTGAAGATCTTCGTCCCGTTGATGACGAGCTCTTCGCCGTCGACCACCCCACGGGTCTGCAACGCGGCGAGGTCGGTGCCGGCCTGGGGCTCGGAGTACCCGATGCAGAAGTGGATCTCGCCGGCGAGGATCTTGGGCAGGAAGAACGCCTTCTGCTCGTCGGTGCCGAAGTTCATGATGGTGGGGCCCACCGTGTTGATGGTGAGCATCGGCACCGGGGCGCCACTGCGCATCGACTCGTCGAAGAAGATGAACTGCTCGATGGCGGACCGGCCCTGGCCCCCGTACTGCTTGGGCCAGCCGATCCCGAGCCACCCGTCGCTCGCCATCTGCTTCGTGATCCGCCGGACGGTGGGCCCGATCCCGTGGCTCTGGGACAGCTCCGCCTCGACCTCGGGAGTCAGGAGGTTGGAGTAGTAGTCGCGCAACTCCTGGCGCAATGCCTGCTGTTCCTCGGTGTAGCCGATCTCCATGCCCGCCCTGCCCTTCTTCCGGGTCGAACTTGGAACAGGTTACAGTTCGGCCCCCGAACCGGGCCAGCCGTGAAACGCGAAGCGGGAGGGCCGAAGCCCTCCCGATCTTCGCCAAGCGGGTCAGACGCCCCCCAAGCACCCC
>JADGOL010000249.1 GCA_017882995.1 Acidimicrobiales bacterium
AAGACCCCCAATTCCATCTGAAATTGGGACGCGGCTCTCTTTCCGACATCGAATGGACCGTGCAGTTGCTCCAACTCCGCCACCACCTCCCCGGGCAATCCACCCACGTCGCCCTCGAAGTCCTGGGCGATGGGGGCGTGCTCGCTCCCACTGACCTGGTCGCACTTCGAGACGCCTACCGGTTCTGCGAACGGACCCGGAACCGCTGGCATCTCGTGGGCGCGCTGGCCGGAGGGGGGTCCCCGGGGGACGCGCTCCCCACCCAGGCCGATCAGCTCTCCCACCTGGCGAGGAGCCTCGGGACCACACCGACAACGCTTCGCGATGACTACCGCCGAGTCACCCGACGCGCCCGCCGGGTGGTGGAGCGCGTCTTCTACGGGATCGAGGACGCCTGAGATCCTCGAGGCACAGAGCACCGCCGCTCGGGGCGAAAGGCGCCATTAACATGCGACCGGTGCGATCACGGGAGCGGGGCTGATCCGCATGTCGACCCGCCGCCATGTCGAGCAGGAACAAGACACCGACTCCAGCTCGGCACAACTGATCGACGCCGTCCTTGGCCTGATGCCCGACGCCGCCATCGTGGCGGACGCGACGGGCCTGATCGTGGCGGCCAACCCCGGGGCCGAATCGATGTTCGGCTACCCACCGGGAGCGCTCACCGGGATCGCCGTCGACGTCCTCGTCCCCGACCGACTCCGCGACCACCATGCCGAGGTGCGCGCCGGCTATGTCGCACATCCCGCCCAACGACCCATGGGCACCGGTCCCGAGCTGTGGGCCAAGCGCCTCGACAGTACGGAGTTCCCCGCTGACATCAGCCTCGCTCCGCTCGGGGTGCCCGAGCGACCGCTCACCCTTGCCGTGGTGCGCGACCTCACCGGTCGGCGCTCGGAATGGGAGGCCGGCGCATGGTTGGCCGCCATCGTGTCGTCGTCGGAAGACGCCATCGTGTCGATGGACATGGCCGGCACACTGACCACCTGGAACCCTGGCGCGGAGCGGCTCCTGGGCTACAGCACCGACGAGATCTGCGGACAACCCGTCTCTCGGCTGGTCCCGACGCGATTGCGGGCCGATGTGGAAGAGCAGATGGCACGGGTCCGTGGTGGCATGCACATCCCCACGCGCGACACCGTCCGCCTCCACGAGAACGGCCATGAGATCGAAGTGGCAGAAGCACTCTCGCTCATCCGGAATCCGACCGGTGCCGCCACGGGGATCTCGGCCGTGCTGCGAGACATCACGGCGCGCAAGCAGGCCGAACGCGAACTCCGACGCCTCTTGGTCGACGGACAGCGCCGCGAGCGCTGGCTCGGTTCGATCTCCGAGGTCAGGCTATCGATGCTGGCCGGTGGCGGCCTCGCACAGTGGCTGGCATTGATCGCCCGGCGGGCTTCGGAGCTCTCCGACGCCGATGGCATCACCGTGAGCGTGGTCGCCAAGAATGACCACACCCGGTTGGAGGTGATCGCGACGCACGGAGCGCTCGTGACGCCATGGCGGGGGAAGCTCTTGTCCATCGCGGACTCCGCGGCGGGACGGGTCTTCACCTCGAGTCGCTCCATGGTCACGACCGAACCCTCTTCGGTGCTCGATGGTGATGTCCCTGATGCCGTACCGGCCGGGCTCGGGCCGTTGCTCCTCGTCCCGATCACCACCTCGCATGGGAACGACGGGGTGCTCGGCGTCGTGCGACAGGTGGGAAGAGCCGGTTTCAGTCCCGAGGAGATCCGGGTCGTCGAGAGCTTCGGACAACAGGCGGGACTTGCCATCGAGCTCGACCGCGCCCAGCACGACCGCGAACAGCTGGCCGTCATGGACGACCGCGAGCGAATCGCCAGAGACCTGCACGACCATGTAGTGCAGCGGCTCTTCGCCGTGGGTATGGCACTGCAGGCAGCGTCGCGTTCGATCGCGGACACGGCCGCGCTCGAACGCATCGGAGAGTCCATCGAAGAGCTCGACGCCACCATCCGTGACGTTCGGTCGACCATCTTCTCGCTGGCACTTCGCACCACCGACAGGGTGGGAACGAGCACGCGGGCACGCCTTCTGGACGTGACCTCCATGGCGGCTCAAGGTCTCGGGTTCCAACCCCGGCTCCAGTTCGATGGCCCCGTGGACACGAAGGTCCCCGAGGAGCTCGTCCCCGACGTGTTGGCCGTGGTGCGAGAAGGTCTGGCCAACACGGCGCGTCATGCCAAGGCGTCGCGTGTCGAGGTACGGGTGGATGTCCACGACGACCTGACGATCACCGTGACCGACAACGGCGTGGGCGTAAACGACAGCACCCGATCGAGCGGTCTGGCCAACCTACGGGCTCGCGCCGTGGCCCGTGGTGGGTCCATGACGGTGGGGACGGGAGACAAGCGCGGCACGCGCCTGTGTTGGCGCATCCCACTTCCGATCTGAGCCGCGTCACTCCGACTGTTCGGGCCCTTCGACTGGATCGACGTCACGGCGCGCGATGACGTGCACATCGACATCGCAGTCGCCCGCAAAGCGCAAGACCCGCTGGACGACCGAGCCCTTGGTGAGCTCTTCCCAGCGACTGCGGCGACTCGAACCCAAGACGATCTGAGTGACCTGGTGCTCCCGGGCGAAGTCCACCAGTGCCCGGGCCGGCTCTTCTTCGTTGAGCACATGCCAATCGGCACCGAGGTCGTCGGCCAGCTTGTGCAGGACATCGAGTGCGTCCGCCGCACCGCGACGCGCCTGTTCCGGTGCCACGACGTGCACGGCATGGAGATCCGCTTTCGTCCGTGCCGCGATGCGCGCCGCCCTGCGAATCACCGCGTCGGTGCCGTGGGCGCCGGTGACGGCCACGAGGATCCGCTCGCGCGTCTCCCACAGAGCGTCCGAATGCCGGTCGCGGAGATAGGCGAGGAGCTCGTCTTCGGTTTCGTCGGCCACGAATCGAAGAGCCAACTCGCGCAGCGCCACCAGGTTCTCGGCTCGGAAGAAATGCGTCAGCGCGTCGGGGACCTTTTCCGCCGGATAGATGTTGCCGTGGACCATGCGTCGGCGAAGGGCCTCAGGCGAAGAGTCGATCAGCTCCAGTTGGTCGGCTCGGCGCACGACCCAGTCCGGCACCCGCTCGCGCACCCTGGTGCCGGTCATGCGCTCGACGGCGTCGGCGATGCTCTCGAGGTGCTGGACGTTGACCGTGGTGATCACCGCGATCCCCGCTTCGACAAGCTCCATGACGTCCTGCCATCGCTTTTCGTGGCGCCCCGACCCCGGGACGTTGGTGTGGGCGAGTTCGTCGACGAGCGCCAGCTCCGGTTTCCGGGCGAGGACGGCGTCGACGTCCATCTCCTCGAACTGCGATCCGCGGTAGGCGACGATCTTGCGGGGCACGACTTCGAGATCCCGAATCAATTCGGCGGTCCGTGGGCGCCCGTGGGTCTCGACGAACCCCACGACGACGTCGGCGCCGCGGCGGTGACGTCGCCAGCCTTCGTCGAGCATTGCGAAGGTCTTCCCGACCCCGGCGACGGCCCCCATATAGATACGGAACCGACCAGTGGGGCCAACCGCGTCGGATTCCAATTCTTCGCGGTGATCGGTCGGACCCGACGTGGCCATGGGCCCATTGTGCCCGGTCCCCAGGTGGGCAGGATGAAACCCTGCGCCGGTATCGTGGAGAACGAGGAATAGAAGGTAGAGCACATGGGACCAAGGCGGCGCTCAGTGGTGGGATCGATCGCCACGCTCGTGGTCATGGCCCCGCTGGTGGCGGTGATGATCCCCCTCCGCGGCCACCTGAGCATCGCCACGACCGGTCTCGTCCTGGTCGTGCCGGTCGTGATCGGTGTGGTCGTGGGCGGGTTCCCGGCCGGCGTCTTCGGCGTGCTGGCGGGATTCCTCGTCTACGACCTCGTCTTCATCCCGCCCTACCTCAGGCTGTCTGTCGGAGCGAACGAGAATTGGGTCGTTCTCGTCGTCTACGTGGCCGTGATGCTGCTCGTGGCGAGAGTGGTCGCCCGCCTGGAGACGGCGCGTACCGAGGCCCATCAGCACGAGGAGGCCATCCGTCGCCTCTTCGAGCTCACCGACCTGCTCATCGAGGACCGACCGTTGTCGGAGATTCTCGAGCTCATCGTGTCCACGGTCCACGAGGCGTTCGAGTTGCGAAGCGTGGCCTTGCTCCTCCCCGTGGACGCCAAGCTGGACGTGGTGGCTTCGGCGGGTGAGCCGCTGGCGGACGCGGAGTTACGACGGGTCGCGCCTGAACCCGGGATCCCCGCCAGCCTGGGGAACTCCGTCCCGTCACGCCGTGAGCAGGCACAGACCGTGGCACTCACCGCCACGGGGCGCCCCATCGGGCTCCTCCACATCTGGGGGGCGGATCTCAGCCGGCACGACCAAGACCTCTTGCACACCTTCGCCAATCACATGGCACTTGCCCTCGAGCGGGCGCAACTTCGTGAACAGGCATTGCGGACCGAGTTGCTCGAGGAGGTCGATCGCCTGCAGCGGGCCCTCGTCAGTGCGGTTTCCCATGACCTACGCACCCCGTTGGCAACCATCAAGGCGTCGGCCTCCACGTTGCGCAGCGCCCACGCCGAGGTGACGCGGCCGGACCGCGAGGAGTTGCTCGAGCTCATCGACAACCAGACGGACCGCCTCGACCGACTCGTCACCAACTTGCTCGACCTGTCGCGGGTGCAAGCCGGGGCCCTCGAGCTGCGCAATCAACCGATCGCCGTGGATGACCTCGTCACCGACGCCATCCGTGGACTGGGGTCCCGGGCCGACGTCTCGGACATCACGACGGCTGTGGACGACGACCTCCCGCTGGTGGACGTCGATCACCTCTTGATCGGCCAGGTCCTCGCCAATCTCCTCGACAACGCCATCCGCCACGCCCCACCGCACACGCCCGTGACGGTGTCGGCGCAACGTCGAGACGACGGGCTCGTCCAGCTGACCGTCGAAGACAAGGGACCCGGGGTGGCTCGAGCCGAACGGACCAACGTCTTCCGGATGTTCAACCGCAGCGGGACGACGGGGGGGACCGGGGTCGGCCTGTCGATCGCCAAGGCATTTGTCGAGGCGCACGGCCAGGAAATCTGGGTCGAGGACGGGCCGACCGGGGGCGCTCGCTTCTGTTTCACCATGCCTCCGGCGCGGATCACCGCGGTCGTGGCCTGAATGGCCACGGTCCTCGCCGTCGACGACGACCAGGCGCTGCTGCGGGTCCTGCGCATCGGCCTGAGCGCGCTCGGACACGATGTGCTCGTGGCGTCCACCGGCGAGCAGGGAATCTCCCAGGCCGCCATAGGGGCGCCGGACATCATCGTGCTCGACCTCGGCCTGCCCGATCTCGACGGCATGGAGGTGTGCCGGCGGATCCGACAATGGAGCGACGTGCCGATCGTCGTGCTCTCGGCCGACGGCACCGAGGACCGCAAGATCGCCTCGCTCGACGGCGGGGCGGACGACTACATGACCAAGCCCTTCGGGATGGGCGAGCTCGAGGCGAGAATCCGGGTGGCGCTTCGACACCGCACGTCGGAACCCGGTGAGGAAGAGGCGAAGGACATCGTGGTCGGTGCGCTCGAGCTCGACCTCGTGCACCACGAAGCACGCATGGGAGGCCGCCCCGTCGAGCTCACGACACGGGAGTTCGCCCTTCTCGTGTTCCTGGCCCGGAATGCCGGCAAGATCTGCACGCACCGCATGATCCTCGAGCACGTGTGGGGACCCCACTACGGCACCGAGACCCAATATCTGCGGGTGTACGTCTACCGATTGCGGCGAAAGCTGGGCGACGAGAAGGGCGAGATCCTGCGTACCAACCCCGGGGTCGGGTACCAACTCGTCGACGAGGACGGTATCTAGCCAGCTCGGGTGCAATCGTAGAAACCCATCGGCACGGCCCCCAGGATTAGCCTCAGGCCCCTGGACAAAGGGGGAAGCCATGATTCGAAAGCTGTCCGCTGAGCTCCTGGGCACCTTGATCCTGGTCTATTTCGCGGTGGGGGTGGCCACACTGTCGTTCGGCTTCGGTGCCACCGGAGCGAGCTTCTATGCCGGCGTCGTCGCCACGGCTCTGGCGTTCGGCCTCACCCTCTTAGCTCTCGCCTACGTGCTCGGGCCCATCTCGGGATGTCATGTCAACCCCGCAGTCACGATCGGCGCCCTGTTCGCCGGCCGCATCGGCGTCGTCGAAGCGGTCGCGTACTGGATCGCCCAATTCGTCGGCGGGATCCTCGGTGCCCTTCTTCTGTGGTGCACCTTCAGCTCGTCGCCTCTCTACGACCGCAAGCACACCGGGCTGGGAACCGACGGGTGGGGAACAGCCAGTCACATTCACATCAACGCAGGCGGGGCATTTCTCGCCGAGGTCGTCCTCACCGCGTTCTTCGTGTTCGTCATCTTGGGAGTGACGCACAAGATCGGGAATGCAGCCACGGCCGGGATGGTGATCGGGCTCACATTGACGGTGGTGCACCTCATCGGCATCCCCGTCACCGGCACATCGGTGAACCCTGCCCGCAGCCTGGGGCCGGCGCTCATCGTGGGGGGCACGGCGTTGCATCAGGTCTGGCTGTTCATCGTGGCGCCCTTGGTGGGGGGAATTCTGGCGGCAGGCCTGCACCTGCTCCTCTACCCGGAGGCGGCCGCCGACTCCGCTCCCGCCTGAACCCGCGCCAGCGCAGTCAGCTCACGCTCGGCCGGCGTTGGGCCAGGTAGCTGTCGAAGGCGACCGACTTGTGGGTGTCCTCGAAGTCCTCGTGGTACACGATCCTTCCCCACACGGCGCGGGCGAAGAGGATGGCGCGGTTCTCGTAGACGACCTCACCGGCGCCGTCGCCGGCATGGACGACGAAGAGCATGCACACCGTGGTCCGCCACGGCGGGCCGTTCACGACGATGTCGTAGGCGTCACCCACGATTCCTGCCTCGAGATAGGTGCGCAGGAACGCCTCGATGGCCGGCTTGCCCCGGTGCTCACCGCCCCACGAGCTGTTCCCCGGGAACACGAGGACTGCGTCGTCGGCGTAGCTGGCGAGAAGGGGCCCCGGGTCTCCCTGGCGGAGAGCTTTCAAATTGCGGCGAATCATCCAACGAACAGCCCATTTGTACATGTCGCTCCTCTGGATAGATCGATCCAATTCCAGGGTAGCTACACTGTCGGGCGACCGCCAAACCTGCCCGCACCATCCACCCGAGGAGTCCGTTGCACGACACACGAGATCGCCTAGTGCAGGTGAGCGCAGCCCTCCTCCAGCGCCAGGGGCTGACCGGGACCGGGATCAAACAGATCCTGGCCGAGGCCCACGCTCCGTACTCGTCGCTGTACCACCACTTCCCGGGGGGCAAGGACGAGTTGGCGGCAGCCGCCATCCGCGTCTCGGGCGCCCAATACCAGGAGTTGGTCGAAGCGGTGTGGGACCAGGCGCCTGACGTGATCAGCGCGGTCGGCGCCGTCTTCGAAGGTGCCGCGCAGACCCTGGAGCTGACCGACTTCGCGGTGGCCTGTCCCATCGCCACGGTGGCGCTCGAAGTGGCCAGCACCAACGAGCGACTCCGAGTGGCCACGGCCGAAGTCTTCGATGCATGGATCGCGTCAGCCGCGGTGCGCTTCGAATCCGAAGGCAT
>JADGOL010000250.1 GCA_017882995.1 Acidimicrobiales bacterium
ACCGCGACGCCATCGAGACCGAGACCGTTCCGGAGTCGCTGGTGGTGCTCGGGGGAGGGGCCATCGGTGTCGAGCTCGGACAGGTCTTTGCCCGGTTCGGCGCGAAGGTGTCGATCGTCGAGGGTGCTGACCGGCTCCTGGCGCTCGAGGAGCCCGAGTCGAGCGCGCTCGTGGCGGAGGTGCTCGGTCGCGACGGCGTGGACATCCACACCTCGGCCCGCATCACCGATGTGCGCCAAGAGGCGGGTCGGTTCGTTCTCGAATTGGAGGGCGAGGCGCCAGTCACCGGCCAACGGCTCCTCGTCGCCACGGGGCGCCGTCCCGATCTCGGCGCGCTCAACATCGCCAGCATCGGTGTCGACGACACGGCGCGCGCCATTCCCGTCGACGACCGTCTGCGAGTCACCGACGGGGTGTGGGCGGTGGGGGATATCACCGGTGTGGGTGCCTTCACCCACGTGTCGATGTACCAGGCCGACATCTGCGTCGAGGACATCTTGGGGCACGACCCCGCGCCGGCGGACTACCGGGCCCTGCCGCGCGTGACCTTCACCGATCCCGAGATCGGCTCGGTGGGAATGAGCGAGGCCGCGGCGCGCCAGCAGAAGCTCGATGTGCGCGTGGGGATCTACCCCGTGCCGAGCTCGACGCGGGGATGGATCCACAAGGCCGGCAACGAGGGGTTCATCAAGCTCGTCGAGGACGCCGGCCGGGGCGTGCTCGTGGGCGCCACCTCGGCCGGGCCCAACGGCGGCGAGGTGCTGTCGATGCTCACCCTCGCCATCCACGCCGAGGTTCCCGTGGAGCAGCTTCGGCGCATGATCTACGCCTACCCGACATTTCACCGGGCGGTGGAGGCAGCCCTCACGGATCTCGTGTCGTGATGGCACGGGCCCGCCCGTCGGGTCCGCCCATGATGCGCCCCGGCGAGCGCGGCTCAGGGTTCGTCGTAGTCGAAACCGAGGTCGGGCGCGCCGAGCAGCGCCCGGAAGGTGACGCCTTGCGACTTGAGGAGGCGCTCGGCGGCGCCCCCGCGGTCGACGACCGCCAGCGCCAGCACCACCTCCGCGCCCGCGTCCCGCACCGCGTGCACCGCTTCGAGCAGCGAGGTGCCCCGGGTGACGGTGTCCTCGGTCACCACCACCTTGTCCCCGGCATCGAGAGCGCCGGCGATGCGCCCGCCCCCGCCGTGGTCCTTGGCCTCCTTGCGGACACTGAAGGCCTTCAAATCGCGGCCCCGGGTGGCGGCCACACCGGCGGCCACGAAGGCGACGGGGTCGGCCCCCATGGTGAGCCCGCCGATGGCGGTGGCCTCGTCGGGGAGCGCGTCGAGGACGGCGTCGGCCACGAGCAGCATGCCCCCGGGACGGCACACCGTCTGCTTGGAGTCGATGAACCAGTTGGACTTGCGTCCCGACTTCAAGACGAAGTCACCGGTCTTCACCGAGTGGTCGAGAATGTGTCGGCGCAGATCCTCGAGCGTCATGTCTCTTCTCCCCTGCCGTTCATCCCCGGTCGCGCATCTGGACGCGCCCGGTCCCCTCGGTGACGCCCCCGATCACAACCGCGGGGCACCCGACCGCACCGAGCGCGTCCACGGCCCGGCCCGCCGCGTCGGCGTCGACCACGAGCACCATGCCGATGCCGAGGTTGAAGGCCCGCGCCATCTCGGCCTCGTCGACATCACCGAGCCGCCGGATCTCGCCGAACACCTCGGGCTCCTCCCACGAGCCCCGCTCGACGACGCCGTCGGCACCGGCGGGGAGGACGCGGTCGAGGTTGCCGGGCATCCCGCCCCCGGTGATGTGCGCGGCGGCGTGCACCTCGCCGTTGCCCAGCGCGCCGAGCGCGGCGCGCACGGCCGAGGCGTAGACCACCGACGGCCGGAGCAACTCGTCGGCGACACTGTGGTCGGCCCCGGCCCAGGCGGGCTTGTCGAGACCGAGCCCGGCCCGCTCGAGCAGGACGTGGCGGGCCAGGGTGTAGCCGTTGCAACGCAGGCCCGGTGACACCAGGCCCACCAGCACGTCACCGATGCCGACGCGGTCCGCACCCAACATGGCGTCGCGCTCGACCACGCCCACGGCGAAACCGGCGAGGTCGAATTCGCCCGAGGGAAGAGAATTGGGGTGCTCGGCCATCTCGCCGCCGAGCAGGGCACAGCCCGCCGCCCGGCATCCCGTCGCCACGCCGGCCACCAGCTGCTCCATCTGGTCGGGGTCGATCTTGCTGGCGGTGATGTAGTCGAGAAGAAACAGCGGTTCGGCCCCCACGCACACGATGTCGTCGACACACATGGCCACGAGGTCGATCCCGATGGTGTCGTAACGACCGGTGGCCGCGGCCACGTACGACTTCGTCCCCACCCCGTCGGTCGAGGACACGAGCACGGGCTGGCGGAATCGGGTCGGGTCGAAGGCGAAGCTCCCGCCGAAACCACCGATGCCACCGAGGACCTCGGGCCGAGTCGTCGAGGCCACCAAGCCACGGATGCGCGCCACGGCGGAGTCGCCCGCGGCGATGTCGACGCCGGCGCCCGCGTAGGTGGCGCCGCTACCGGGCGAGCCGGCCGAGCCCGCTGGGCCGGCCGCGTTCCCTGGGTTCACCGGGACCACCTCAGGCAGAAGCAGGTGCGGGCTCGGCACGCCCGCTCCCCGTGGTGGCGAAACGCACGGGGACCGGCACCGGGTAGTCCCCGGTGAGACAGGCCGTGCAGAACCCCGCTCCGGGAGCGTCGATGGCCGTCACCAGGTTGTCGAGCGACAGGTACTCGAGCGAGTCCACGTTCAGGAACTCGGCGATCTCGGCCACGGTGTGTTGGGCCGCCGCGAGCTGGTCCCGATCGGGGATGTCGATGCCGTAGAAGCACGGCCACGCCAACGGCGGCGACGAGATCCGCAGGTGGACCTCGAGGGCGCCGGCTTCGCGCAGCATCCTCACCACGGCGCGCTGGGTGGTCCCCCGGACGATGGAGTCGTCGACGACAACGATCCGCCGACCGACGATGTTCTCGCGCAGCGGATTGAGCTTGCGGCGCACGCCCGCGTCGCGGGCGTCCTGGCCCGGGGTGATGAAGGTCCGGCCGATGTACCGGTTCTTCACCAGTGCCTGGCCGTGGGGTATCCCACTGGCACGCGCGTAGCCCTCGGCGGCGGGCACACCCGACTCGGGCACTCCCATGACGAGATCGGCGTCGACGGGCGCCTGCGACGCCAGCAACTCCCCCATCCGTCGCCGCGCGCTGTGGACCTCGCGTCCGTACAACCGGCTGTCGGGTCGGGCGAAGTAGACGAACTCGAAGATGCACAGATGCGGGTCGATCCGCTCCGCCGCGAACAGCTGCTCGGAGCGCACACCCTTGGAGTCCACCACCACCATCTCGCCGGGCTCGATCTCGCGCACGAAGGTGGCACCGACGATGTCGAGCGCGGGGGTCTCGGAGCCGAGCACCCAGCCCTCGGGAGCCTCGGCGGGCCCGAGCCGACCCAGGCACAGCGGCCGCAGCCCGGCGGGGTCACGCACCCCCACCAGGTGGGTGGCGTCGACGAGCACGAAAGAGAAGGCCCCTTCGAGCATGGGGAGGACCTCACGCAGTGCATCCTCCAGAGCGTCATCCGGAGCGTCGAGCCCTTCACCGACCCCGGCGGCAACATCGAGGCCCCCCGTGTCTCCGCTGTTGGAGTCACTGTCGGAGGAAGAGGCTTCCCACGGGATCGCGGCCGGGAACCGAAGCGACAGGAGCTCGGCCACGAGATCGCTGTCGGACGCGACAACACCGGGCAACATGCCGGCCTCTTCGGCCAGGGCGGGGGTGTTGGTCAGGTTGCCGTTGTGGCCGAGGGCGAAGCCGGCCCGCCCCACGGCGCGGAACACAGGCTGGGCGCTGCGCCACTCCGAGGCGCCGGTGGTCGAGTACCGGGTGTGGCCGATGGCCAGCGCCCCGGGAAGACAGGAGATGGTCCGCTCGTCGAAGACGGTGGTGACGAGCCCCATGTCCCGCACGACGGTGATGGTCTCGCCGTCGCTGACCGCCATGCCCGCCGACTCCTGGCCACGATGTTGCAGCGCGAACATGCCGTCGAAGGTGAGCTGGGCGACGGCCTTGCCCGGCGCATACACGCCGAAGACACCGCAGGCTTCTTTCACTGGGCCCTCATCGCGTTGCCCTCACTGCGCCGGACGTTCAGGGGTTCCCGTTCCCCCGGCGCATCCTCTCGCCGCGTTGACGAGCCTACCTTCCCACACCGCCGCGACGGTTCTCTTCATCGTGCCTGATTGCGGAATTCGACCAGGTCGCCGGTGGTTCGGGGGCCGTCGGGAGTGTCTTCGGCGCCCCGGTAGCCTCCGGTCGTGATCGACCTCCACACGCACTCCCGGGTGTCGGACGGATCGGAGACCCCCGGCCGCGTCGTCGAGCTGGCCGCGGAGGCCGGCTGCTCGGCGATGGCCCTGACCGACCACGACAGCCTGGCCGGGTTGGAGGAGGCGGGTCGGGTGGCAGCCCGGCTCGGGGTGCGGCTCGTCCCGGGGTGCGAGGTGTCGTGTCGCAAGCCCGCTCCTCCACCGGGGGCGCCCCGGATCGAGGGGTCGGTGCACGTCCTCGTCTACTTCGTCGAGCCCGGGGACGGGCCGCTCCAGAACGAGCTCGTCAAGCTCCGGGGGGACCGAGCGGTGCGCAACAGAGAGCTCGCCGCCCGACTCGAGGAGCTGGGGACGGGGATCACCTATGACGACGTCCTGGCCGAGGCCGGCGACGAGGGTGGCATCGGCCGACCCCACTTCGCCCGGGCTCTCGTGAAGGCGGGCGCAGTCGAGGACATCGACGACGCCTTCGACCGCTACCTGGCCGACGGCCGGCCGGGGTATGTGCCCAAGGCCCGCCTCGACCCACCCGATGTGGCCCGTCTCGCCCATGAGTCTGGCGGCGTGGCCGTCCTCGCCCATCCCCTGTCGACGGGGCTCAGCCCCCAACACCTCGAGCGCATGGTGGCGGAGCTGGCCGAGGGAGGTCTCGACGGGATCGAGGCGGTCTACTCCTCCTATTCGCCGGACCAGCGCTCGGTCCTGCGTCGCATCGCATCACGCAATGGTCTCGTGGCCACAGGCGGTTCGGACTTCCACGGCTCGTTCAAACCTGGACTCTTTGTGGGGACGGGTCGCGGCGACCTGAACGTGCCCGATGACCTCCTCGATACGTTGGAGGGGCGCCGGGGCTGAGCCCTGCAGGCGATCGAGAGAAAGCACACTGGCGTGGCCGGAGGATTTGTCCCTCGCCTGGTTACAACCCAATAACCAGCTGGCAACAGTCAGACTGACAGCATGGCCAGGACGCAGCGAGGACAGGGCACGACAGCTTCGTGGAATCTTGCTGGATTCGGATCGGTTCTCGGCGGTGTCGCCATCCTCGCAGCAGCTGCAGGCGGCGCCTTCTCGGCGGTGGCCCTCCACAACGCCGGATGGACCGGCTCTGGTCCCGCCTGGATATTTGTCGGTGCAACCTTCACCGGAGTCGTGATCGGAGTCTCTTTGATGCTGATATCGGACATTCTCAGGGTTCTCCTCCAAATCCACGACAAGCAGTCCTCGACGCTTGACCCACAGGGAGGCCCGTCAGTTCACCTCTAGAGACATTGCCGCACGCTGGCGTGGGCCGGGGGCACCATCCTTGACTGGCCGGGCATGGGATGCAGCAGCTAGCGGTTGTATCAGTTGTCGGTCGGGGCCGGTTGAGCGGCCTTCTCCGTAGGAGGAGCTTCCTGACCCTGACCGCTTTCGTCGGGTTCCCGGTCAAAACCTCTCTGGACGCTCCACTTCAAGTGACAATGACGCACGCTGGCATGGGCCCGACGGGTTGGCCCCCCAGCCCAGAAGCATCTCGTTGCCGGACTTCTTAGCTTAGAAAGACTCGATCCACCGACCTGAGAGGATTTGGGGCCGCAGGTGGAATAGGTCGCCCCGCTCGACTGAGCCGGCATCGGACGCATTCGAGAGCGATACCCCCGCTAGACCGAGACGGTCGGAGCCTTCGACTCGCCGGGCGTGCCCAACGGCGAACACAGTCCATCGCTGCCCGTTGTCCTCATCGAAACCATCGGCGTGCAGGGTGACCACGGTTTCGGGGAATGCCGCCGCCAGCTGGCCAACCGAGAGAGTGAACAGGATTTCGTCACCGCTCATCACGTAGCGCACGGGCAGCACAACCGGGACTGCCCTCAGAGAAAGGGTGATACGTCCGAACTGGGCACGTCCCAAGAGGGCGAGGCACTCCTCGTCATCAAAGTGGTCGCCCTCGATAAAGCCCATCTCCTACTATCGCCTGACGATGACGAGATCGGACAGTTGCAAAGGTCCCGAATCGTTCATCTGAGCTTCGCCGAGAGGGACAGCGTGGTTGGAGACCGAGAACGCATCGATGCAGACCTCGCCGACGCATTGGTGAACCGGCTCCACACTGCCGGCCTCGAGCTTCACCGGGCACGGGCACTGGCTCTTAGCGCCGAGGCTCGGAGTTTCATCGATTCGGCCATCGACGAACTCGACGCCGCAATCCGTTTGATTCGCATCGCCGCAACCAACCTCGACCCCCCATGGGGTTCGACCTGACCCGCCACGATCTCTGCAGAAGACAAGCTTCTAGCCTCTTCCAGAGACATTGCCGCACGCTGGCCTGGTTCACGGAGACCTCTCCGCTGCCCGTTCACCGTTACTGGGAATGTGCGGGCTGGCGTGAAGACGCAGCCCGTCCTTTGACCTCATTTGACAACCCTCTGCACCGGGACTAATCGCTGTCGCTAGCCTGACCCATCGACTGGACGTCGGGCGGGCGGCCTGTCCCCCACCGGGACACTGAGGAGGGTGATCAATGCGCAACGCCAGATTGGTGAGTTTTCACATCGATCAAGGAGGAGTGCCCCGGGTCCTAGAACGCCTTGAAAGGGATCTCGTTCCGGCCTACAGGCAACTTGAAGGGTTTGGCGGACTGTTAGTTCTGGAAAGCCTGGAAAGAACAGATCCTCGGAGTCATCTGCTGGGGATCTCGCTGTGGGCCGATGATGCAGCGTTTTCCGCCAGTGAAGCCGTAAGCGATGCCATGGGCCAGCAAGCAGCTGGCCAAGCAGGACCAGCCGTGACCCGTTCGAGGTACGTCGTACGCCTCCTGGAGAAAGGTGCCTCGGGCCCGAATCTCGGCTAACACTCCTCAATCGATCATTTTGGATTCTCATCGTCGTTGCAGCCGCACGCCTCCTTGGCTTTTGGCTCTACCGACGGCACGTCGATCACCGACGGAAACGTCCCGTCAATCCATAGGGGGACCAGGGGGTCCAAGTCTTGGTCCGTGCCCCACTCTAGGCGGGCCCTCTAGAGACATTCCCGGACGCTGGCGTGCGAGGGGGAGATCTGTCATGGCTCCGGATCTACGATTGCTCAATGCCCGAAACGCCGCTCGACGAATGGCCCCCCAATCCGACCGCTGGTTCGGGCGAGCTACCCCGGCTTCTGATGATTCGCCTCGTTGAGCACTTCGGCATCGTTGGCGTGAGGCAGGTGGGAGTCGTTCTGACGCCCGAGGGTTGGGTTGGTGAGGTTGGTATCTGGCCCGAAACTGCCGAGCGTGCGGATGCGATTCGCCGGGCAGCACACCCGATGCTCGTATCTGTGTTTGCGGGATCAGCGACTCTGCCCAGGCGCTGTTGAACCTGTGATGGCCTTCTAGAGACATTTACGAACGCTGGCGTGTCCCGGGGGCGCCTTCACTGACCGACCTGGCATGGGATGCGACGGCTGGCGGTTGTACCAATTGGCGGTCGGGGCCGGTTGAAGCCTCTTCTCCGCAGGAGGAGCTTCCTGACCCTGACCGCCT
>JADGOL010000251.1 GCA_017882995.1 Acidimicrobiales bacterium
AAGACCCCACGATGCGGTGTTGAAGCTGGGACCTAGCCTGCCCACGTTTTCGACTACTGCAAGGCTGCAGGATCTGTGTGGCGGAATGCCCATGCGGGGCGATCGTCATGGAGCCCGAGCCGACCTGCTCCTGGTTCGGACCCGTCCAGTGCGCCGCGATCGACCGCCGGACGGCCTATCGTGGACCGGGACCGGCGTCCTCCGACGATGGGGCGCCACCTGAGCGCTGACTCCGCGGGTGGGACCGCGCCGCGACCAGACTGCCGAGATGAGCGTGGTCGCGCTCGGGGACGGCGGACTCGAGTAGGAGTCGCCATTCGGCGGCGGCGACTGAACGTCTGACGGCGGATACGGCGTCGGGGTTGACCGATATCGAGGTAATCCCCAACCGGACGAGGTGTTCGGCGAATTCAGGTCGGTTGGACGGAGCCTGGCCACACAATGACGAGGTGATGCCTGCGTCCTGGCACCCGTGGATGATACGGCCGATGGCGTCGAGGACGGCGGGGTCCGCCTCGTCGAACAGATCGGCACAGACTTCGGAGTCTCGGTCCACACCGAGCATGAGCTGCGTGAGGTCGTTACTCCCGATCGACACCCCGTCTATTCCCATGGCCGCGTAGCGCGGGATGAAGAAGGCGACCGAAGGCACCTCGGCCATGACCCACACGGGCAGCGCTCCCGCGACCGGGCTGGTGCCGACGATGTCGAGGCAGGCCTCGAGTTCCCACTGCGTGCGAACGAAGGGGATCATGAGCCGCACGTTCGGCGTCTGTTCGATCACCCTGGCAAGAACGTCGAGCTCGAGACGGAAGAGGTCGGGCTCCCGCACGTAGCGGTAGCAGCCGCGATAGCCGATCATGGGGTTCTCTTCCTGGGGTTCGAAGCGCTCGCCACCTTCGAGACTACGGAATTCGTTCGTCCGAAAATCGATGCTGCGATACACGACTGGTCGAGGCGCGAAGGCGCGGGTGATGCGAAGTAGCGACGCCGACATCGAGTCCACAAAGGCCTTTTCCTCCCCCCGCTCGAGGAGGAGTCGCGGGTGGACTCCGCGCAGAGCGTCCACAACCATGAACTCGGCCCGGAGGAGCCCGACGCCGTCGACATCCATGGCGGCGACCTCCTCGGCGTGCTCGGCGATGGCAAGGTTGACGTAAAGACGAGTAGCGAGCACCGGTGTGGGTGCCGGTGCCACGCCCCGCCCCGTCACGGGCGCCATCGGAACCGTGCCCGCACCCCCCGGCGCCGTCGTCGCGGCCACCACCGACACCGCACCTTCGTAGACTTCGCCTTTGGCTCCATCCACGGTCACCAGCTCGCCGTCACGTAGGACGGTGGTGGCGTTGCGCGCCCCCACGACGCACGGCACGCCGAGCTCGCGGGTCACGATGGCGGCGTGACACGTCATACCGCCGCCGTCGGTCACAAGAGCCGCCGCTCGTCGCATGGTGGGTACCCAGTCCGGACTGGTCATGGAGGCCACGAGGATCTCACCCGTCTGAAGCAGGTCGCCCTCGCTGGGGGAGTGAAGCACCCTGACGCGGCCCGACGCCCGACCTGCGGACGCCGCCAACCCCGACACCAGGACCTTCGGATCTTCCTCGGACTCCGTGGCCCTCGCGTCGTGTGCCGAGGACGTGATGTCCTCGGAGGAGAGCCCTCCAAGCGTCGTGATGGGTCTCGATTGGACGAGGTACGTGTGACCCCCCGCGTTTGCCCATTCGACGTCTTGGGGCGACCCGTAGTGACGTTCCACCGCCAGCCCGAGAGAGGCAAGGCCCAGAACCTCGTCGTCGGAGAGGACGCGTCGCGATCCTTCGCTCGGGTCGAGAGAGATCTGTTGGTCCTGCCCGTCGGCTCCCTGCACGATCTTGATGGTCTTGATGCCGACCCGTACGTTGAGCAGAGCCGGCCCCGTGCGTTCCACCACATAGGTGTCAGGCTCAACCTGGCCGCTCACGACGACCTCTCCCTGGCCAAAGGCAGCTTCGATGATGATGTGGTCGGGATGTGCCCGCGACGGGTCGACGGTGAACATCACGCCCGAGCGCTCGGAGGGGATCATCTGCTGGACGACCACGGCCAACGACGGTTCGTCGCCAATCCGTTGGCTGGCCCGGTACGAGATCACCCGCTCCCCGTACAGCGACGTCCAGCAGTCCACCACCCGAGCGAGCAGCTCCTCGTCCCCGGCGACGTTGGTGAAGGTGGCGTTCATGCCGGCAAACGACGTACCCGCGCTGTCCTCGCTCGTCCCCGAGGAGCGCACGGCCACCCGCGTGCCGGCCCCGAGGCGGTGGTAGGCGTCACGGACGGCCTCGGCCAGATGATCAGGCAGCGATGTGGCATGCACAAGCTGCTGGGCGCGGTGTGCGCAGGCGGTGAGACTGGCGGGGTCGTCGGGGTCGGCGTTGTCGATCACCTGGCGGAGCTTCAGGCGCGCGCCGCTGCGATCGATGGCGTCAAGGAAGGCGTCGCTCGTGATTACGAATCCCGGTGGCACCGGTAGGCCGGCGGCGGTCAGCTCTCCGAGGTTTGCGCCCTTGCCCCCCACCTGTGGCGCGTCATGGAGGGTGATGCTGTCGAACCAACGAATCATGTCCATGTCGTCTCCTCTATCGGAGAGGTTGAGGGATGGCGGATCGAGGTCGAGGTATCACCGACGCCCTCAACGTCGGGCACGCCCGCGACGGTCGTTCTTGTGAGACCCCTGAACGCGTCATGGAGCTGATGTCGCTGAAGCCGCAGCTCGTCACTCGGTCCTGCTGGCTGCGCACCTCTCGAGCGCGCTGGCCGAGCACCCCATGAGGCCCCAGCAGTGCCATAGCGACCTGTCAATCTCCCGGGTGGACAAATTCACGGACGAGTTTCGG
>JADGOL010000252.1 GCA_017882995.1 Acidimicrobiales bacterium
AGATGTGTCGGCCGGTGTTGTAGCGCAACGAGACGGGTGTGACACCGTGGTCTCGGGCGAGCAAGCTGCCGTAAGTCGTGTCGGGATCGCCGGGGAAGCCCCACACCGATTCGGTCGACATCAGCCCGTGGACGAGTAGGGCGATCCGGCCGGTCGCATGGGGGAGCGCCTGTGTGAGCCTGTCGCGATCGAGAGGGAGGACGTCGGTTCCCGAGTGCAAGGTCATAGGCATGGCCAAGGTCGATCCCAGATCGGCGAGCCTGTCACCGAAGAACCCGTTGACCACCGCGAGCGCCTCGTCGCGCCGGCCAGGCAGGGCCGTTAGAAGGCGAAGGAGTCGGTCGGCGCCGACCAGGATCAAACCGCGTTCGTCATCGGCCTCATCCGGCTGCGCAACCCGATTGCCGACCATGGGTCGAGCCTACGGCCCGCCAATAGGTGACACCCCTTCCCGGCGATCTGCATCTCGTTGGCTAGCCCACAATGCGCGCCCGAAGGAGCGCCAGGGGTCCCCTCAAAGTGCCGCAGTGAGGCAGGGTCGGGCGCCTCCCTGGACCACGCCTCGGGTACCACCCGGACGCCTCCAGCCCCTTCAGGTTGCCGACCGAGACGGCCTCCGCCAAACGCTGCGAAACGGTCGGGGGCACGAAGAAGTCGAACACCGCGTCGAACATCAGGTTGCCGGCATCTTCGCCAAGGGCTCCGAGGCCACCAAGGTCCAGTCGATGAGCACGATCTGGCCGTCTGTGGCGAAGAGGTTGCCCGGGTGGAGGTCCAGGTGACAAAACGTCCGAGGCCCCAACTCCATCACGGCCAACAACCGCTCCCGACGATTCAACCATTGACAACACCCTGGTGAGGGCGTCAGGTTCGCCGCCGCCCATCGGGGCGTGGGCGTCGGGCAGAGTATGGATCATGGCCAGCAATCGTGTAATAGTCGACCGGCTCCGCGAGGTCGTCGGCCCGCAGGTGATCGTCGATCGTGACGTGGTCGCCTCGTACACGACGGACTGGACACGGCGATTCGAGGGCCGCTCGGTGGCCGTGGTGAGGCCCGCTTCCACCGAGGAGGTAGCGGGCGTTGTCGCCGCCTGCCGGGAGCTCGGCGTCGCCCTGGTTCCCCAAGGTGGCAACACCGGTCTGGTGGGTGGCGGCGTGCCACTGCACGATGAGGTGGTTCTCAGCCTTCGGCGTCTTCAGACCCTGGAGCCGATCGACACCCTTGCCGGTCAGGTCACCGCCGGTGCCGGCGTCGTCCTCTCCGCGCTACACCAAGCTGCTCGCGCCGCTGGCTGGGCGTACGGGGTGGACTTCGCGAGCCGAGACTCGGCGACCGTGGGGGGCATGGTCGCCACGAACGCCGGCGGGACGCACGTCCTGCGCTACGGGGACACGCGGGCACAGTTGCTCGGGTTGGAGGCCGTGCTGGGAACGGGCTCGGTCGTCTCCCACCTCGGCGGGTTGGTGAAGGACAACACGGGCTACCACCTGCCCGGCCTGGTGTGCGGAAGCGAGGGAACCTTGGCGGTCGTGACCGCTGCTCGATTGCACCTCGTGCCCGCGATGCCGTGTCGGACCGTCGCCGTGCTGGCGTTCCCCACGGTCTCGCACGCGCTCGACGCGTCGGCGGTCTTCCGACGGTCGCTCCCCGCGCTCGAGGCCTCCGAGCTCTTCCTCTCGTCGGGGCTCGAGCTGGTGTGCTCGGTGACCGGGATGCGGGCGCCGTTCTCGGGCTTGCACCCGGTCTACCTACTCGTCGAGGTAGCCGACCACGCCGACCCCACGGAGGCGCTGGCGGAGGCGACAAGCTCGGTCGACCACGTGATTGAGGTAGTCGTCGCCACCGATCCGTCGCGACGCGCCGAGCTGTGGCGCTACCGCGAGGCGCACACCGAGGCCATCAACACCCTCGGTCCACCGCACAAACTCGACGTGGCGCTGCCACTCGGGTCACTGGCCGAGTTCATTGACCGGGTCCCGGAAACGGTGCAGGCGATCGCTCCGGCGGCACGTACCTGGCTGTTCGGGCACGCCGGAGACGGCAACGTCCACGTAAACGTGAGTGGCCTTCCCCCTGACGACGATCGAGTGGACGAGGGGGTGCTTCGTATGGTCGGAGACTTCGGCGGAAGTATCAGCGCCGAGCACGGGATCGGTGCGGCCAAGAGACGGTGGCTCTACCTCTCGCGGACTACCGACGAGATCTCGGCATTCCGGGCCCTCAAGCGGGCTCTCGATCCCGACGGCGTCCTGAACCCCAATGTGCTCTTGCCGACAGACGGGGCGTGACGCCCTGCTATCCGAGGCGTACGGTCTTGTCTGGGCGCCAGACGAGGACAACGGCACAGTGACTATCCCGGCCTCCGTCCTCGTGGCCCCCACCATCGGCCGCCGATCCCAAGGGCACGGACGAGCCAGCGAGCCATGGGCACCCTCTGCCGCCATCGGTAGATTCCCTTCTTGCTGGACATTCAGTAAACCCATGTCTCGCTCAATGGCAGTTTCAAAGAGCGCGTCGGGCTCCGTATTGTCTCGTTGTTCCTGGTCAGATCTCGTTTCAGCTCAAGGTAAGACAAGTCGCGATGTGCTGGTGGGAAGGACTATTGCTCCGATGCTTCGTCTGTTGGTGGTCACCCGGTACTGCCGAAGCGTGTTCGGTCGGACCCGACCAGCGACGAGTTCGAATTGTAAATCGACCAGTGAGTCACCCTCTGCGAAGCGGGTTTCCACGGTCGGTGACAACGATCGGATCATGCATGGGATGTGGCTCACCCGAGCATGCTTCCTGCGAGAAATGAAAGACACTGAGATACCAAAAGAATCACATGTGTAGTAGGCGATCTGGGACACGCCAACGGGTGGGGAACCTGACAAGCGCTATGGGGAGGTCGGCTGCGTCTGGCGGCGGTACTCCCCGGGACCGCTTGACCAGCGTGGATGGCATTCTCGGCACCCACACCCTGATCCCGATGAGCCCCACCCCGGAACGGGGTGTATCCGGTGGCACCCGTTCGACGACGACACCGATGAAGGGCACGTCGCCGGTGTCGTCGACTCGCGAGGCCTCCTGGTCGGCGCGAAATGCGGCATCAATCCCCAATCCAGCCACATCGCCCGGCTAGCCTCCAAGGTAGGGCCCGCCACGGCCCAGCCGACAGGGACGTGCAGACAAGGGCCATGGAACGCCAGACACGCAGCGCACGCCGCCTGCGGCGGCGCCGACACCGGATCGCCGCAATTGGCGCGCTCGCCGTGCTGGTGCTGGCCGGCGTCGTTTTCGTGTCGTGCTCGGGCGGCAGTTCGACGACGTCAACCACCACGACGAAGCCCAGCTCCGGCACCACCAAGCCAGGCCACAGCACTGGACCGCCCTCCATCGAAGCCGGTGTCGAGCCATGGCAACTACAGGCGCCGCTGTCGCGCGAGGCGGTGGTGGCCAATGGGTCGGGCCTCACCGTGCTCGGCGGTATCACCCCGGCTGGCTCATCGGTCACCGGCGTCTATACGCTCGATCCGGCCACGGGCGCCCATACCGCCGCCGGGACGTTGCCCGACGCCGTGCACGACGGCGCCGGTGGCGCGCTCGGCTCCTCCACCTTCGTCTTCGGTGGCGGGTCTCCGACCACGTTCGCCACCGTGCAGTCGATCGCCACCCCTGCCAT
>JADGOL010000253.1 GCA_017882995.1 Acidimicrobiales bacterium
AATCGAACCAGCGACCTCAGCATTATCAGTGCTGCGCTCTAACCGGCTGAGCTATAGCCCCGTCTGGTCAAACGTCTTCTCCGTGTGGAGGTGGCGATTGTAGGCCGGATGGAAGCCCCTGCCGATCGGGACCCGGAGAGGGTTGAGAACCTACCGATCGTGTGCGGCGCTGTGACCTGCCCGCCGGTGACCGAAGCTCCGCCCGAGACTCCGCCCGAGACTCCGCCCGAGACTCCGCCCGAGACTCCGCCCGATCTACCATCTCGGCCTATGGAACCCAGCGGCCCGGACTATGCCGATGTCCGAGAACGCTCCGACGGCGCAGTGACCGGACTCCGACACCGACCTGTCCCGTAACGGGCGAAGGACGTACGTGGCCGACACCGACAGCGAAGAGACCAGCTTCGACATCTACGACTACTGGGCCGAGTGCCGCCGTGTTCAGCCCGTCGGGCGATTCGGGGGGGACGAGTCCGACATCTGGTTGGTGACCAGATACGCGGACGTGGAGCTCGTGCTGCGTGATCCCAAACGGTTCTCGAGCCGGATCAACGCCGACACCATGGGACCGGTCATGGGGACCGTGATCCTGGCCATGGACGGCGAGGAGCACCGCCGCTACCGCAACCTCGTCGCACATGCCTTTCGACCCTCGGCCCTGGCGCGTTGGGAGAGCGAGCTCATCGCCCCCACCATCCACCGGCTCATCGACGGCCTGGCCGGGCGCAGCGGAGCCGATCTGGTGGCAGAGATCACGAGCCAATTCCCGGTGCAGGTCATCGCCGGCGTCCTGGGTGTGCCTTCGGAGGACCACGAGCGGTTCCACACCTGGGCGCTCGACATGAACAAGGGCCCTGACGACTACTCGCTGTCCACCGCCGCGTCGGCGGCGATGCGCGAATACCTCACGCCCATAGTCGAGGACCGCAAGGCACACCCAACCGACGACCTCATCTCCGACATCGTCACCGCCGAGATGGACGGTGAGCGCCTCGGCGACGAGCACATCTACGGGTTCCTCCGGCTGCTGCTCCCCGCCGGTGCCGAGACCACGTTCGCGGCCATGGGCAGTTGCCTTTTCGCCCTGTTGTCCAAGCCCGACGTGCTGGCACGCGTGCGCGCCGACCCCAGCCTCCTCGACGCCGTGGTGGAAGAGACGCTGCGGTGGGAGACCTCGGTCACCATGGTCAACCGTGAGACCACCTGTCCGGTCGAGATCGACGGGGTGGTCGTCCCCAAGGGTGTGTCCCTCGTGTGTGCCACCGGGTCGGCCAATCGAGACGAGTCGCGCTACACCGATCCCGACCGGTGGGACCTCGACCGTCACGAGCCGGCTCACATCGCCTTCGGCACGGGCCGTCATCAATGTCTCGGGATGCACCTGGCCCGCATGGAGCTGCGTATCGGGCTCGGCGCGCTCCTCGAGCGCCTCGAGGGCTTGCGCTTCGACGGCGGATCGACCTCGGCAGACGGAGGCGCAGCCACGGTTGGGCCGCCGACGCGCATCGAGGGTCTCGCCTTCCGCTCGCCCCCGCACCTTCCGGTGGTCTTCGACTCGGTCCGGCCAAGCCCCCAGGCCCGAGCAGACCCGGAGGCCTGACAACCGCCACAGAGAACTGGGCGGCTACTCGTCTTCCTCGCCCGTGACCGCGGCCACGGCGGCCACACTGTGGCCCTCTTCGAGGCTCATGAGCCGCACTCCGGTGGCGTCGCGGCCTTGGGCCGCGATCTCGCGCACGGCGGTGCGGATCACGATCCCGCCCGTCGAGATGAGCAGGATCTCGTCGTCGAGGCCGGCCATGAAGGCGGCCACGACGCGGCCCCGGCGCGCCGTGAGCTTGATGGCACGCACGCCCTGACCGCCGCGACCCTGGGGGGAGAAGTGATCGGTCTTGGTGCGCTTGCCGAAGCCGGCGTCGGTCACGATAAGGATGTCGTTGTCGGGACGCACGACGTCACACGACACGACCTCGTCCCCGGCGCGCAGACGCATGCCCCGCACGCCCGCCGCGTCGCGGCCCATGGGCCGGACGTCGGTCTCGGAGAAGCGGATGCCGCTTCCGTTGAGGCTCACCATGACGATGTCGTCGTCACCCGAGGTGGCCACCACTCGCACGAGCTCGTCGCCGTCACGCAACGCGATGGCGATGAAGCCCTCGCGCCGTGACTTGTCGTACTCGGAGAACGCCGTCTTCTTGACCTGACCCATCTTGGTGGCAAAGGTGAGGAACCCACCGGAGTCGAAGTCGCGCGTGGCCACGATGGCCTGGATCTTCTCGCTCGGGCTCAGCGGCAACAGGTTGACGGCGGCGGTGCCGCGCGCGGTGCGCTCTTTCATGGGCACCTCATGGGCGCGCAATCGGTAGACGCGGCCCCGGTTGGAGAACAGCAAGAGGAACGCCAGCGTGGTGGTGTGGACCACGTCGTCGACGAGGTCCTCCTCTTTGAGCCGGGCTCCCTGGACGCCGCGCCCGCCGCGACCCTGGGTGCGGAACGACCCCGCCGGCACGGCCTTGATGTAGCCGGCCCGGGTCATGGTCACGACGATCTCCTCGTCGCTGATGAGGTCCTCCACCCCGAGCTCGCCGGGGTCGTGGGTGACCTGTGTACGGCGGTCATTGGCGTACTTGGAGCGGATCTCGCCGAGCTCGTCTGCGATCACACCTCGCAACCGGGCCGGGTCGCCGAGGATGGACTCGAGCTCGGCGATGGTGCGGCGCAGCTCCTCCATCTCTTCTTCGAGATTGGCCCGGCCCAGACGGGTGAGCCGTCCCAGGGTCATGTCGAGAATGTGCTCGGCCTGCTGCTCGGAGAAGGAGAAGGGCTCGGCCATCAGCGCGCTGCGGGCCGCGGGTCGGTCGTCCGAGGCGCGGATGGCGGCGATGACGGCGTCGAGCATGTCGATGGCGCGCAGCAGGCCCTCGACGATGTGGGCGCGTTCGCGCGCCTTCTTGAGCCGGAACTCCGAACGCCGGGTGATGACCTCGATCTGGTGCGTGGCGTAGTAGGAGACGGCCTGGGCCAGGTTGAGGGTGCGGGGTACGCCGTCGACCAGCGCCACCATGTTCACCGGGAAATTGGTCTGGAGCGGGGTGTGCTTGTAGAGGTTGTTCAGCACCACATTGGCGTTGGCATCGCGCTTCAAGGTGACGACCAGTCGGGGCATCTTGCCGGCCGAGTCGTTCTGGACGTCGGAGATGCCGTCGAGCGCGCCGGAGTTGGCGAGCTCGCCGATCTTCTGCTCGATCACCTCGATCGAGGTCTGGAACGGGATGTCGGTGACCACGATGCGCGTCGAACCCCGACTGTCGTCCACCTCGGCCAGGGCGCGCATCTTGATCGAGCCCTTCCCGGTCCGGTAGGCGTCGAGGATCCCCTGGCGGCCGAGGATCTGCGCACCGGTGGGGAAGTCCGGGCCCTTCACGAACTGCATGAGGTCGTCGGGTGTGGCCTCGGGGTTCTCGAGCACGTGCACCACGGCGTCGATGACCTCGCCCAGGTTGTGGGGCGGGATGTTGGTGGCCATGCCCACCGCGATGCCCTGGGAGCCGTTGACGAGCAAGTTGGGAAAGCGCGAGGGCAGGACCACGGGCTCTTCGTTCGACCCGTCGTAGTTGGGGACGAAGTCGATCGTGTCCTCGTCGATGCCGGCCAGCATCTCCATGGCGAGGGACGCCAGACGGCACTCGGTGTAGCGCATGGCGGCGGGGCCTTCTTCGGGGCCGCGCCCGCCGAAGTTGCCGTGGCCGTCGATCAGCACATGGCGGAGGCTGAAGTCCTGGGCCATGCGGGCCAGCGCGTCGTAGATGGCGGTGTCACCGTGGGGGTGGAAGTTGCCCATCACCTCGCCCACGGCCTTGGCGCATTTCGTGCGCGAGCGGTCGGGGCGCAGGCCCTGCTCGTACATCGAGTAGAGGATGCGGCGGTGCACGGGCTTGAGGCCGTCGCGCACGTCGGGCAGGGCCCGGGACACGATGACCGACATGGAGTACTCGAGGAACGAGCGCTCCATCTCCTCTTGGATCTCGATGGGCTCGATCGCCGCCGGAGTGGGCTCGGGCACGTCGGTGCCGGTGCCGCTGTCTCCTCTACCGCCGCGCTTGGCCATGTGGGCCTGATCCCTCCGTACTCATCGGGGTGACCGTGGCCACCCGCAACTCATCGGGGTGACCGTGGCCACCCGAAGCGCTTCTCAGATGTCGAGGAAGCGCACGTCCTTGGCGTTGGTCTGGATGAAGTGGCGACGCTGTTCGACGTCGTCCCCCATGAGCACCGAACAGACGTTGTCGGCCATGGCGGCCTGCTCGACGTTGATCTGGAGCAGCGACCGGCGCCCCGCGTCCATCGTCGTGTCGCGCAATTCCCCGAAGTCCATCTCGCCCAGGCCCTTCAGGCGTTGGAAGTCCTGCTTGTGGTCGGGGTGCTCGGCCATGAAGGCGGTCCTGGCCACCTCGTCTTTGAGATAGATCTTCTCCTTGCCGACGAGGGTCGAGTACAGCGGCGGCTGGGCCACGTACACGAACCCGCCCTCGACGAGCGGCTTCATCTGCCGGAAGAAGAACGTGAGCAGCAGCGTGCGGATGTGCGACCCGTCCACATCGGCGTCGGCCAGGATGATCACCTTGTGGTAGCGGATCTTCTCGACGTCGAACTCGTCGGCCAACCCTGCCCCGATGGCCGAGATGAGCGCCTGGATCTCGGCGTTCTTGAGCATCTTGTCGATGCGGGCCCGCTCGACGTTCAAGATCTTCCCGCGGATGGGCAAGATGGCCTGGAGGCGCGGGTTGCGGGCGTCTTTGGCCGAGCCGCCCGCCGAGTTCCCCTCCACGATGAACAGCTCACTCTCGCGGGGGTCGCGCGACGAGCAGTCGACGAGCTTGCCGGGCAGCCCCGCACCGCCCAGCGCGGACTTGCGCCGGGTCAGGTCGCGCGCGGCCCGGGCCGCCACCCTGGCGCGCGCCGCAGTGGTCGACTTCGCCACGATCTGATTGGACTCGCGGGGGTTCTCTTCGAGCCAGTCGACGAGCTTCTCGTTCGTGGCCCGCTCCACCAGTGACCGGATCGAGACGTTGCCCAACTTGGCCTTGGTCTGGCGTTCGAGCTGGGGGTCGGATAGCTTGACCGAGATGATGGCAGTGAGACCCTCGCGGATGTCCTCGCCCTGGAGGTTCGGATCCTTCTCCTTCAGCACGCCCT
>JADGOL010000254.1 GCA_017882995.1 Acidimicrobiales bacterium
GCGCCGTGGCCCGTGCAGAGATGCACGTTGGCCATGCCCGGCAACGGGCCCAGCAGTGGCCGGTCGTCCTCGGTGGTGGGGCGGAGTCCGACCCGGACCTCGGACAACGTCGCGTTGGTCAGCCCCGGTGCGATGGCGACGCACTCGCGCAGCAGATCGCGGACCCCGCCCGCGGTGGGCCTGACGTCGAACCCGGCCTCGGGCTCGAAGGTGCCGCCGCAGGCGACGCGTCCGCCCGGCCACGGCACCAGGTAGAAGTTCAAGATGGGCTGGACGATCGGCCACCGGCTGGTCTCGGCGGCGATAGCACCCGATTCGTCGGCGTCGGGGAGGACGACGTGAACGATCTGACCCTTGGTGGGTGTGACCGGGAGCGGCGCGCCGAACCATCCCGAGGCGCGGCCCGACCACGCTCCGCCGGCCAGCACCAGCGCGCCACAATGCACGACGTCATCCACGCCATGGACCGCCGTGACGCGATCCCCTCGGCGATCGACCCCGATCACCTCCATCGACACCGATGTGACGCCACGCCGCTCCGACGCAGCACGAACGGCGCGACTCAGGCCCCGCCCGTCGGCGCGGGCCGCCGACGGGCTGTGCAGGGCACGCCACAGCCGGCCCAGTGGGGGGAACATGGCGCGGGCCGCGTCGGTGGGTATCTCGGCGATGTCGGGGCTGCGGGCTCCGACGACTGCTAGGACTTCGCTGAACCAGGGGTCTTCGTGCTCGGCGAGCGCCACGACGAGCGAGCCGCATTGGGCGAAGGCGTCCGGCCCGGCTTCGGAACCGTCCTCGGCCACGCGGGTCACCAGTGCCCGGAGGTGCCGCGCCGCGCTGATGCCGAAATCGAACCATTGGCGGTCCGGCTCGTGGAACGTCTCGGGCGAGATGATCCCGGCTCCGGCGTCCGACGCCCGTCCCGGCAGCGAGGCGTCGATGAGCGCCACCGAAGCGCCGGCACAGGCCAACTCGTAGGCGACTGACGTTCCCACCAGGCCACCGCCGACCACGGCGACGTCGACCGACGCGAGTGCACTCACGACGTCACGAGCGTACGACCCCAGGATCGTCGCGTTACGACGCGGCGGGCTCGGCGCTGTGCTCGGAGTGGTTCACCCACGCCGCGTACATCTCTGCGTAGCGACCCTGGCGGGCCACGAGCTCGGCGTGCGGCCCGGCTTCGACGATCCGGCCGTTGTCGACGACCACGATGCGGTCCGCCTTCATAGCCGTGGACAGGCGATGAGCGATGAGCACCGCCGTGCGCGCCTCGAGCAGGACGTCGAGAGCCGCCTCGATCCGGGTCTCCGACTGGAGGTCGAGGTTGGAGGTGGCCTCGTCAAGGACGAGGACGCGGGGATGGGCCAGAAAGGCCCGGCCCAGGGCGATGAGCTGGCGCTCGCCTGATGACAGGGACTGGCCCCGCTCGTGGACGACGGTGTCGACGCCCTCGGGCATCCGCTCGACCAGCTCGGTCAGCCCCACCGCCCGTACCGCCTCGGCCACCTCGGCGTCCGACGCCGAAGGCCGGGCGAAGGCCAGGTTGTCGCGGATGGTGCCGGCGAAGAGGAACGGCTCTTGGGGCACCACGCCGAGCTGGCGCCGCAGCGAGTCGAGCGTGACGCCTTCGATGTCGTGGCCGTCGATGCGCACATGGCCGACCGTGGGGTCGTAGAAGCGGGTGATGAGCTTGGCCAAGGTGGACTTGCCGGCCCCGGTAGGGCCGACGAACGCCACCGTCTCGCCGGGCGCGATGCGCAGGTTGACGTCGCGTAGCACGGGCACGTCGGGGTCATAGCCGAAGGTCACGTTGTCGAAGACGATCTCCCCCTCGATGAGCGGCAGTTCGACGGCATCGGGTGCTTGGGTGACCGTGGGCTCCGACGAGAGCAAGGTACGGAGCTTGAGGACCGAGGCCTGGCCCTGTTGGAAGCCGTTGTATTGCTGCACGAGAAGCTGGATGGGGGCGAAGAACCGGTTCAGGTACAAGAAGAAGGCAATCAACGCACCGGGCGAGAGGGAGTGGTGCACCACCATCTCCCCTCCGATCCCCAGCAGGGCGGCCTGTCCGAGCCACCCCACCAGCTGGGTGCCCGGGCCGTAGACGGCGTTGATCTGGGCGGTGTAGATGTTGGCGTCGCGGTACTCACCCACGACGTTGCGGTGATGGAAGATGTTGAAACGCTGACGGTTGTGGGCCGTGACGACCCGCACGCCGTGCAGGCTCTCGGACAGATCCGCCATGACGTTGGCGATCCCGTCGCGCACCCGGTCGTATCCCCGTTCCGACGCCACGCGGAACCACAGCGACATGACGACGAGGGCCGGGACCACCAGGAGCACGGTGATGAGGGCCAGGGACACGTTCGTGGTGAAGAGGATGACCGTGATGACGATCATGGTGAGGCCCTGGATGGCGAACTGGGCCAGCCCGTCTTGGAGCAGCTGCTGGAGGTTCTCGATGTCGCTGGTCATCCGGGTCATGACCACACCGGCCTTCTCGGCGGTGAAGAAGTCGAGCGACAGTCGTTGCAGATGGGAGAAGACCTTGACCCGGAGGTCGTTCATCACACCCGCTGCCAACCGACCGGTGACTTTCACCAAGGCTCGCTGGGTGATCGAGGTGAAGCCCACGAAGGCGAGATAGATGGCGGCGATGACGAGCACGACGCTCAGATGACGGTGACCCGTGGTCATGCCCTTGTCCACGGCCAGCTGGGTCAGCTTGGGCCCGGCTTGGAGGGCCACGCTCGTGACGATCACGAGGATGGTGGAGATCACGAGCATGCGCGGGTACTCGAGGAGCAGGCCCCGCAGGCTCAGTCGCCGCCTCTCCTTGGCACTCTGGTGCTGGGAGAAGTCGAGGTCGGGCTCACCGTGATCGGGCTCCTCGGCCAGCAGAGCGTCGACCCCGTCTTGGAGCTCGGACGGGATCCCCCCGAAGGGCAGTCCGGGCGCGGCCGGAGCGCCGGGACGTCCTCCACCACCGAACATGGGCCCGCCACCCCATCCCCCGAAGCCCATCAGTGTCCCCCCCGCCCGTGCACGGAACCGGAGCCGCCGGCGGCGGCGCTGTTCCCGTTGGTCGACCCCAGCGCGACGTCGGCGTCGGGGTCCACCTGGGCCAGGACCTCCGCGTACTGCGGGGTGGTCTCGAGCAACTCGGCGTGGGTGCCATCGGCGATGATGCGCCCCTCTTCCAAGAGGACGACGCGGTCGGCCAGGCTGATCGTCGACAGCCGGTGCGCCACGATCAGTGTCGTGCGCCCCTCCATGAGGACTCGCAGCGCGTCGTGGATCTGCTGCTCCACCTGTACGTCGATGGCGCTGGTGGCGTCGTCGAGGACCAGGATGGGTGGGTTGACGAGCAGGGTGCGGGCGATGGTGATGCGTTGGCGTTGGCCCCCGGACAAGGTGTAGCCGCGCTCACCCACCACGGTGTCGTAGCCCTCGGGCAGCTCCTCGATGAAACCATGCGCCCCCGCGGCGCGCGCCGCGGCTTCGACATCGGCGATGTCGGCCTCAGGGCGTCCGTAGGCGATGTTGTCCCGGATCGACACCGAGAACAGAAAGGCGTCGTCGAGGACCACACCGACGTTCGACCGCAGGCTCTCGATGGTCAGGTCCCGGACGTCGTGGCCGTCGACGGTGAAGGTGCCCTCGGTGACGTCGTAGAAACGGGGGATGAGCCGAGCCACCGTGGACTTGCCCGAGCCCGTCCGCCCCACCAGGGCCACGGTCTCGCCCGGGCGCAAGTGGAGGTCGAGGTCGCAGAGCACCATGGGGAGGTCGGGCCCGTAGGAGAACCCGACCTTCTCGAAACGCACGTCGCCGGTGCAGTCGAGGAGGTCGATCGCACCGGGCCGGTCGACGATGGTGGGCTCCTCGTCGAGGATCTCGTAGATGCGCTCGGCCGACGCCGCGGCGCGCTGGCCCATCATGATGATCATGCCCAGCATCATGAACGGCGCTTGGAGCATGAGGAGATAGGAGTTGAAGGCCAGGATCGCGCCCAAGCCGAGAGTCCCGTGGATCACCATGTAGCCGCCGAAGGCGAGGACCAGCGCCAGGCCCACCTGGGGCAGGTTCTGCACCGCCGGTGTCCAGCGGGCGCGCAGGTCGGCGTCTTTGACGTACCCCCACTGCACCTTGTCGGCCGCTTTGGCCAACGTGCGGAGTTGCTCCTTCTCCTGTGCGAACGATCGCACCACCCGGACGCCGTTGACGTTCTCGTCGACGATGGTGGCCACATCCGCCAGGCGGGCCTGGATGAGCCACGACACGGGGAACATCCCCTTGCGCATGCGATGCCCCACGATGAACACGAAGGGCATGGTGATCATGGCCACGAAAGCGAGGGGGACGTTGATCGAGAGCATGAAGCCGAAGGCGACCAGCGCGCTGCTGCACTGCACCAGGATCATCGGCGCGAAGGTCATGTACATCTGCACCGACCGGATGTCCGAGTTGGCACGAGAGATGAGCTGCCCCGATTGCACGCGGTCGTAGAACGGGAACGACATTCGTGTCAGGTGCTCATAGATCATCGTGCGCAGGTCGTATTCGATCTCGTATGCGCTCTGGAAGAGAAAGAGGCGCGACACGTATCCCGACAGCCCGCCGGCCAGCCCGAGGCCGAGGATCCACCACACGTAGAAGTGCAGCGGGACGGTGTGGCGCAGCACCGAGTTGTCGATGGCGTGGTTCAAGAGGTTGGGGATCTGCAGCTGCAACACCAGGCCGACGAAGGAGAGCACCAGGGCCGTGACAAAGATGCCCCGGTGAGCTCGGAGGATGGGCATGGCCCGGCGCAACCACGTCTTGGTCGTGTCCGGGTCGACCGTGGCGCGCGGCGCGGGGTATCGGGCCGTCTCGGCGTCATGGAGAGCCGCAGGAGCCGATAGCGCCGCGGAGTCCGCCCGGCGCGCGGCGCGGGCCGGGCTCACGCCCGGGCCTCGCGCGCCGAGTGGTAGGCGCGCATGGCGTTGCGCCACAGGACCAGGCTGTCGAGGGCCTGGTCGGTGAGCGCGGGGTCGTCGAGGCTTCCGGCGATGTCGGTAAGGCGGGCGTCGACGGCGACATTGGCTTTGGCCAGGAGGTGCTGGCCCTTGGTCGTGAGGGTGTGGGTGACCCGGCGCTTGTCGTGGTCCCCCGGGGAGCGCTCGACCAGCCCCCGGATCTCGAGCCCGTCGACCACGGCGGTGACCGTCGGGCGCCGCACGGTCAGGCGATCGGCGAGCGCCGAGGGGATCGAGACCCCCTCGGCGAGGAGACCCAGCACCCGGTATTGGGGCAGGGACAATTCGACGCCGGTGAGGGCCAGTTCCACCTGCTTGGAGAGCCACGCCGCGGCGCGACCGAATGATCCGGGCTCGTGCGCCGTGGCGGCCACCGCGCTTCCCCGGTCCTCAGACGGCATCGGCATATCGTTAGACTATCTAACGAGAGCGCCCACCCGACCGGTCGACGGTCCGATCGGGCCCGGCCATTAGCGTTCTAGGACGGCGCCGGAGCGGAGGCCTTCATGGATCGGAATCGGGACCTGTCCGGCTCGGCGGGAACGGCCAAAGCGTCGAGAAACGACCCCCCCGCTCGACCGGGGCACATCCACCGGGGCCTGGCCCAGGTGGACATGGGCGTGGCCACACCCCTGGGTGGCCGAGCCGCGGCCGATGGCGGGCAACGCGAGGGTGGCATTCGCACCCGGCTGTATCAGGACGGGTCGCTCGTGAAGGAGAACTTCCCGGTCGACGAGATCTCGGACCATCTCGGCGACGACTCCGACTGTGTGGTGTGGCTGGACCTGTGTGCGCCGGACCGGGAACAGCTCGGCATCATCGGGACCGAGTTCGGGCTGCACGCACTGGCCATCGAGGATGCCATCCACGAGACCCAACGCACCAAGATCGACCGGTACAAGACCCATCTGTTCTTGTCGGCCTACTCGGCGCGGATCGACGAGGGGACCGGCGAGCTGGTCTCGCACGAGATCGCCGTGTTCATCACCCCGCACGCCCTCATCACGGTGCGCAAGGACCCCGCCTTCGACATCGAACCCGTGGTCGAGCGGTGGGACGCGTCCGACGACCTCGTGCACTACGGGGTCTCGTTCCTGCTCTACGGGCTCTTGGACTACCTCGTCGACGGGCACTTCCGGGCCGTGGAGTCACTCGACGAGGCCGTCGAGGCGACCGAGGACGAGCTCTTCGACGCCCGTCGGGGTGCCATCGAGAACGTGCAGCGCAAGTCGTTCCAGCTCCGCAAGAGCCTCGTGCTGCTGCGTCGCATCACCCTGCCGATGCGCGAGGTCGTCAACAGCCTCTTGCGCCAGGACCTGGGCATCGTGCCCGAGCCCATGGCGCCGTACTACCGCGACGTCTATGACCACGTCATCCGGGCCACCGAGTGGACCGAGTCGTTGCGCGACCTTGTCACCACGATCGTGGAGACCAACCTGACCGAGCAGGGCAACCGCATGAACCTCATCATGAAGAAGGTGACGAGTTGGGCGGCCATCATCGCGGTGCCCACCGCCATCACGGGGTGGTACGGCCAGAACCTTCCTTATCCGGGCTTCGCCAAGGAGTCGGGGCTCATCACCTCGGCCACGTTGATCGCCGTGTTCGCGGTCGGGCTCTATGTGCTGTTCCGCCGCAAGGACTGGCTCTGAGAGAGCCCACCGGTGGTTGGGAACGCCCGGGTGGGTCCCCCGGGACGGTCCCTGGGCAGACGGGCCTGGCGTCCGGTACCGTCTGCCCAGGTAGACGCTGGTAAAAGCGGCGCTATTGGCGGGCCGGGGGGTACGACCATGTTCCACAGAGTGCGGTCCATGCGGGTAGCGGCCCGGCTCGACATCATCGGGCGCCACCGCGTGCCCCGCATCGTGGTGGCGGCCGCCATCGTGGCGGGAACCGTGCTCGCGACCTCCTCGATCGAGAGCACCGCCTTCGCCTCGGGCATCTGGTCCGCCCCCACCCTGGTGGACTCGGGCGCAGTCCCCACCTCGGTGTCGTGCCCGACGGTCAAATTCTGCCTCGCCGTCGACAACACCGGGAACGCCATCATCCACAAGCGCAACAACACGTGGGCGGCGCCCAATCCCGTCGACGTCGGTGATGGCGGACTGGCCTCGGTGTCTTGTGCGACCACGCTCTTCTGTATCGCCGTCGACCGGGTCGGGAGTGAGAAGCGCTATGCATACGGGACGTGGTTCCACGCCGTGTCCATCGACCCCGGCGTCGCGCTCGATTCGGTGTCGTGTGTGAAGAACACGTTCTGTGTGGCGGTGGACGGCAGCGGGAACGCGCTCGTCTATGACGGCACCACGTGGACCTCTCCCGCCGACATCGACCCTGGGAACTCCCTCACGTCGGTGTCGTGCCCGACGGTGAGCTTCTGCACCGTGATCGACAACAGTGCCAACGCCCTCACCTACAACGGCACCAGCTGGTCGAGCCCGGTAAGCATCGACTCCGGCAACACCTTGGAGTCGGTCTCGTGCGCCACACCCACGCTGTGCGTGGCAGTGGACGACAACGGCAACGCCCTCAGCTACGACGGCACCAGTTGGACGAGCCCGACGAACGTCGACGGCGCTCACGCACTCGACTCGGTGTCGTGTGCGCCCTCGGGTTTGTGTGTCGCCGTGGACGACAGCGGGAATGCCTTGACCTATGACGGGACGAGCTGGTCCGGAGCGACCAGCATCGATTCCAGCAATGCCCTCGAGTCGGCGTCATGTCCGACCGCGAACTTCTGCGCCGCCGTCGACGCGGTCGGCAACGCGCTCACCTTCCCGCCCCCCCTCGTCATCACGACGACGTCACTTCCGGGAGGGATCCATCGCCACTTCTACTCGACAACGCTCGCGGGCGCCGGCGGCAATCTGCCGTACAAGTGGTTGGCCAACTTGCC
>JADGOL010000255.1 GCA_017882995.1 Acidimicrobiales bacterium
TCATTTCGCGCAGAGGATGAGCCGCGGCTTTCTCCGTATCGATTCCCCGTGCCCGGGCGTCCACGAGGGCCCGCTCGTTGTCCGACACCATGAGCTGGTCTCGCAGCTGGGGGGAGAGTTCACGCAATCCGACGAAGGCGATGGCGACGACAACCATGCACACGACCCCGGAGATGATGAACTGGTCCTGCCACGGGTGGAGGTGCACGAGAGTCCGGGTGGCGACAATGCTCGCCGCCAGCGACCCGACGGTGGGCCCAAGCGCCCAGAACCCCATGGCCGATGCTCGCCCCATCTGCGGAGAGAAGTCTCTGATCAACGCGGGCGTGGAGACGAGGATGATGCCTTCCACGAAACCGATCACGCAGTAGGCGACAGCGAAGCCGAACCGGCTGTGGATGTTGGGGACCGCAAGAAGCTGGATGAGACCGACGGTGAGCGTGCCGTAGATGGTCAGATTGGCCCGACCGATCTTGTCGGACAGACCTCCGATGAAGGCAGTGAAGGCGCCGATAGCGTTGGATACCACCAGAAGATACAAGAAGTAAAGAAACGACATGTGGTAATAGGGCAGCATCAAGGGCGTGACGGCACCCTCGACGTAGTACAGGTAGTAGAGGATGATCGTGGTCAACACCACGATCCCGAGGTACGCCATCCTGGGGACGGTGCTCGGATAGGAGGTGAGTTGACGCTTCCACAAGGCGTCGTAAAGCCGACTGTCCGTCCGACGCTTGACCGGAATCGTGGCGATGGACACAGCAACCTCCCCCGTGACCCTTCGGATGGGCCTGACTGGACGAGAACCAAACCTCGCCCCGGATGCCGAAACAAGAACTCTTTGGTGATGCTGGCGCAGCGGACCTCTCTGCACTAGGGCCGAATGCCCATAGCTCCTAGGACCAACGACGGCCCCGTCCGGACCGAGCTTCTGCGGTCGGCTCGGACCGGGCACCGACCATCGGGACGTTTGCCTCTGGTGCGTGCTTGGACGACTGGCATAAGCAGCCTGGTAGTGGTCCACTTCCGAGGAGGGGCTGTGGCCGGTCGAGTCGATGCGTTCATGCGGGAGACCGATGCGTTCTCCTGGTACATGGAGCACGATCCCGCGCTCAGGGCGACGATCGTCGCTGTGGCGTGGCTCGATCGGTCGCCGGAGTGGGACACCCTCATCGATCGCGCTGAGCGGGCCACCCGATTGGTGCCGATCTTCCGCCAACGCCCCGTGGAACCCCCGGGTCGTCTGGCGACCCCCCGCTGGACACTCGATCCCGATTTCGATCTCACCTGGCACGTGCGACGGGTGGCGACCCCGCCACCCCACTCGCGCGCCACAGTGATCGAAATGGCCCGCCTCGCGGCGATGTCGGGATTCGACACCGCCCATCCGCTCTGGGAGTTCACCCTTGTCGAGGACCTGACGGGCGGGGGCGCAGCTTTGGTGATGAAGCTGCACCATTCCCTCACAGACGGGATCGGGGGAATGCAACTTCTCTTTGCCATCTTTGACACCCACGCCGAGCCGCCACCTCAGGGTGCTCTCCCTGAACTTCCGAGCGAATCGGCACACGGGACTGCCGAGCTCGTCTCGGCGTCCATTCTCCACGGAGGTCGCAAGATGCTCGGCTTCGCCCGGCATCAGGCGACTGGCGCCTTCCCCTCGATGTGGAGAAGTGGTCGACACCCCGTGCGAAGTTCCCGAGACGCAATCGAGATGATGCGCTCTGTCGGTCGCACCGTCGCTCCGGTTTCCAACACACTCTCTCCACTCATGACGGGTCGCAGTCTGGGACGACGTCTCTCCATGCTCGAAGTCGGGCTCGACCAACTGAAGCGAGCGTCGGCAATGGGGGGAGGATCGGTGAACGACGGGTTCATGGCGGCTGTCACAGCGGGCTTCCGGCGATACCACGAGGATCACGGCCAGCCGGTCGATGAATTGCGGGTGACACTCCCCATCAGCGTCCGCACGCCCGATGACCCCGCGGCCGGGAACCGGATCACCCTCGCACGCTTCACGGTGCCCGTCGGCCTCGTCGACCCGATCGCTCGGATCAAGGCCATCGGGGAACGTTGCCGGGGGGCCCGCTACGAGCGATCCATTCCCCGTTCCAATACCATCGCGGGGGTGCTCAATCTGCTTCCGCCAAGTGCGGTCGGGAGCATGTTGAAGCATGTCGACTTCTTGGCGAGCAACGTGCCGGGCATCGGGTTTCCCGTTTACTTGGCAGGGGCACGCATGACCGGGTACGTGCCTTTCGGTCCAACGCTCGGGGCGGCAGTCAACATCACCTTGCTGTCCTACGACGGCACGTGCGAGGTCGGGGTCACAGTCGACACCGCCGCGGTGCCCGACATCGACATGTTCATGGCGTGCCTTGCCGGGGGATTCGAGGAGGTCCTCGCTCTGGCCGGTCCCGACTCGACGGTCGCTTTGTGATCCTTCACCTCAGCCTTGGTATTCGTTGAGCGACCGTGTGACTTTTGGCCCTGGCTGGTTGGGGGAGTCGGCGCGCAACCTGGAGGCAATAAGATGATGCAAAGGACGATCATGACCACGGCATGTGGCGCTGGGATACCGCGGCAAGGACGAGAGCGGGGGTCTCGAAACCTACGGTGCGCCACGACGACGATCCGTTCGTCCCGGGCGGCGTCATGACCGTTCGAACGAAGGCCCAACGGGTAGGTGAGGGGGCCGAGACCGAATTGGGGCCGAGACCGAATGTGATCGCGCTCGTCCTGGGATGCCCTCCCGGGACGCGCCGTCCATGCCCGATTGCACCGACGCACGGACAACGCTGATCATGTCCATCTACGCACAACTTCTCGACAAAGCGCTCGGCCAGACTCACCACGACGAGGCCTCGACGACCGGGGACGCTCTGGCCCAGCTGCTCGAACTCCACCACCGATTGGGCGCCAATCTGTCAGGCTACACGGGGGCCGATTGGGCTCCAGCCGCGGTCGCCGATCAACTGGCGTACGACGTTGCCCTCATCGAGTTCTGCCGACGCTTGGGGATCGAAGTGATTCTCACGAGATTCGGCCAGCCGCAGCACGAACGGACTCGGCTCGAGCAAGCCCTCGTGGCACGCGGTATCCGTCTGGACGAATTCGATGCGCGGACTGAGTCCGGCGAGCCGTCCCATCGTGTGTATGGACAGCGGTGACCATGACTCGTCACGTGCCGGAGGCGTCACCTCGCAGACCCTGCTGGGTACGTTCGTCCAATCGAGCCGCATACGTTGCGGCTTGGGTGCGTCGTTCCATGCCGAGCTTGGCGAGGACGTTGGACACGTAATTCTTCACGGTCTTCTCGGCGAGGTACATCGAGGCAGCGATCTGGCGGTTGGTTTGACCATCGGCGATGAGATCCAAGATTCGACGTTCTTGGTGGGTGAGGCTGGCGAGTCGGGTGTCCACTTGCGGACCCTCGCGTAGGCGCGCCAAGACCCGCTCGGTGAGAACCGGATCGAGAAGCGACTGGCCGGCGGCCACACGTCGGACGGCATCGACAAGATCCGTATTCTCAACCTGTTTCAGCACATAGCCCGCAGCGCCAGCCATGATGGCGGCAAAGAGTGCCTCATCGTCGGCATACGACGTGAGCATCACGCAAGCAGTCTCCGGTGAGTTCGATCGAATCTCCCGGCAGACTTCGACGCCACTGCCATCGGGCAGTCGGACGTCGAGAATCGCCACCTCGGGTCGAGTGGCAGGGATCCGGGCCAACGCCTCGGCCACGGTGGCTGCTTCCCCCACAACCTCGATGTCCCCACTCGCTTCGAGCAATGCCCGAAGGCCGGTCCGGACAAGCTCATGATCGTCGAGGAGGAACACGCGCAGAGTCACTCCGTCATCCTCCCAATTGCATCTCGGCAAGGCAACCCATTCCCCGGCCCATGGCCAATTCCGGCGTCGGCCTGAGGGTCTGCGCCTGGCAGCCTTCGTAGCCGACAGAGGGCCACGCCGCTAAACTCGATTCCGGTGCCATTTCGGTCGATTGAGGATCCCGCGAAGCTTCGGAGGGTGCTCGAAGCAACACTGCTGCTCGAAGGTGATCTCGAGCTCCAGGTCCTCTTGCGCCACTTCATCGAAGAAGCTCGCTCGATGACCGCAGCTCGCTACGGCGCGCTCGGGGTCTTGAACGAGGACCACACCGCCCTCTCCCAATTCTTGACCGTGGGCCTCGAGCCAGACGAAGAGCACCGCATCGGGGCTCGGCCCACAGGACGAGGAGTGCTGGGTGTGCTGATCAACGATCCCCATCCTCTGCGATTGAGCAAGATAGCCGCGCACGACGAGAGCTACGGCTTCCCGGCCAACCACCCTCCGATGACATCGTTTCTGGGTGTGCCGATCAAAGTGCGCGACGAGGTCTACGGAAACCTCTATCTCACCGACAAGGTCGGCTGGTCCGAGTTCACCCGTGACGACGAGGCACTTGTCGAGGCTCTCGCCCTCGCGGCGGGGATCGCCATCGAGAAGACGCGCCTCCATCTGCGGGTGAAGGAGGTGGCGGTCTACGAGGACCGGGACCGCGTCGCCCGGGATCTGCACGACACCGTGATTCAGCGTCTCTTCGCAGTGACGCTCTCACTCCAGAGCATGGCCGGAGCAGCAGAGGCTGCGGGAATGACGGACCGACTCAGAGAGGCAGTTTCGAATATCGATGCCACCATTCGACAGGTTCGTTCGACCATCTACGAGCTCGGATCGGCCGACATCGATCAAGGGGTCCGAGCCACTCTCCTGGCCCTCATACGAGATCTCAGTGCCGTGGTCGGCTTCGAGGTCCGGACGTCGCTCGACGGCCCAGTAGACGCCGCGATCACCGACGAGCTCGCAGAACACTTGTTGGCCACGGTCCGAGAGGCGCTGACCAACGTCGGGCGCCATGCCCACGCGTCCGAGGCAAGTGTGAATCTCAGTATCAAAGGCGACTTGTGCATTCTTCAGGTGCGCGACAACGGTCGAGGCCTCGTTGAGACCCAGAGCGGCGAAGGCGGGTTGGGGCTCGGGAACCTCCGGCGCCGAGCGGAGAAGCTGCACGGGCAACTGGTGATCGAGAACCTGGACACCGGCGGGACGCTGCTCACGTGGCAGGTGCCGATCAGTCACTAGAGCCGACCCTCCCGGGAGGCTCTTGCGAGGGAGGCGTTCGGGACCTTTGCCACTGTCGGCATCGTCGTGCCTCGCCGGATAATCAAGGGGTGGGGCTCATCGGGAATGACCACTTCGACGGGTACGGCCACCCCGGTCCAGGCACCGAGATGCCCTGATGGAACGCCTCGGTGGCCTTGACGGGGCGTTCCTCTACTGCGAGACGCCCACCATGCACCTGCATGTCTGTGGACTTCTGCTCCTCGATCCCTCGACGATTCCGTCGGGATACTCATTCGACCGATTTCGGTCCGCGCTGTCCGAGCGCTTAGCCACAATCCGGGCTGTGCACCGGAAGCTCGCCGCGGCCCCACTGCACCTGGGCAGACCATTCTGGGTGGACGATCCGAAGCTGGACATCGACCGCCATCTCCATCGTGTTCTCCTCAAGCCGCCGGGTGACAAACGGATCCTGGCCGAGGTCGTGGGTGACATCGCCGGTCGGAAGTTGTGCCGCGACCGACCTCTGTGGGAAATGACTGTGATCGAAGGGCTCGACGGTGGGCGCATCGCCGTCCTGCTGAAGATGCATCACTCGATTATCGACGGAGTCTCAGCCGCCAACGTCATGGGACGCCTGCTCGATCTCGAACCGGCTCCAGCACCCCGATCACCCTCCAAAGGCCGGCACCATGTCAAGAAGGCCCCGACTCCAGTCGAACTACTCGGTCGTGGCCTGGTGGGTCGGCTTACCGAGCCTTTGGCGCTGGCCCGGCTCTTACCCGAGACAGTCATTCGCCTGACCACGACGCTTGGCCGTCTCAAGTACTTCCGAGACCGCGAGACTCCGGTGGCAAAGCCGTTCGACGCGCCGCGCACCTCGTTCAACTCCACCATTACCTCACGCCGATCGGTCGCCTTTGCCGACGTCACATTGGCAGATATCAAAGCCGTGACATCTGTCTTTGGCGTTACCGTCAACGATGTGATCACCGCCGTCGTGGGCGGAGCCATTCGCTACTACCTCGAGGATCGCGGCGAGCTGCCGGATCGGCCACTTCTGGCTGCGGTTCCTGTGTCGGTTCACGATCAAGCCGCCGACCGAACCGGGACGACCAAGGTCTCGGTGATGTTCTCGACGCTCGCCACCGATGAAGTGGATCCCGTGGAACGATTGAAGGGCATTGCCCTCGTCAATGCACGAGCCAAGGAGATGCACAAGATTGTGGGCGCTGACACCCTCATGCGCTGGGCGGAGCTCTCTTGGCTGAACGCCCTGGGTGTGGGTGCGCGCCTGTACTCGACATTCCGTCTTGCCGACCACCACCGTGTGGTGCACAACCTCATCCTTTCCAACGTCCATGGGCCGCCCGTTCCTCTCTACTTGGCCGGAGCGCGCCTCGTGGGCTTCTACCCCTTTGGCCCCATCACCGACGGGGCCGCGCTCAACGTGACCGTTCTCTCGCAGGACGATCGCGTGGGCTTCGGCATCGTCACCTGCCCGGACCTCGTGCCGAGAGTGTGGGACCTCGCTGGTGCCATCCCGGGGGCGCTCGGCGAGCTCCTGGAGGCCGCAAGCGCTTCTGACCGCAA
>JADGOL010000256.1 GCA_017882995.1 Acidimicrobiales bacterium
ACCTCGCCGCTACCATTTCCCGATCGCGGAAGCACAGCAGCCCGATGACGAACTGACCGGGGACCGAGGGGTGGACAGACCGATGACTGCACCCGAGACCGACGCCTCGGGTACAGCCCTTACGACCCTGCGTGGGGCCGGCGTCGACATCGACGTCCGCAAGGCGGGACGCGTCATCGTGGGCCTCTGTCTCATGGCTCTGGCCGTCCTCGTCGTCGCTCTCTTCGTAGCCGGCATTCACAAGAACGCGCAGATCAACCGTCTGCGCCAACACGGGGTGCCGGTCACCGTGACGGTGTCAGGGTGCCTCGGTCTCCTAGGGGGCAGCGGTAGCAATCCGGCCGGATACGCGTGCCAAGGGACCTTCACCCTCGACGGCCATCGCTACCGCGAGTCCATCCCCGGCAACGCGCTTCGCCCTCCGGGAACGAAGGTCCGGGCCGTGGCCGTGTCCGGCGACCCGCCGCTGCTGTCGACGGCCCACGCCGTGGCCACCGATCGTGCGTCGGCGAGCGTGTTCGTCGTCCCTTCCATCCTGCTCGTGATCCTGGTCGCCCTCGTCGGAGCCCTGGTCTTCAGGCGCCGCCGGATGCGCAGCGCTGCGTCACCGCGCTAGCGCCTCTTGGCTGGCGGGCAAGAGGCCGCGATAGCCTTTCCCGATGCCCGGCGGTCGCGATGACGACGACTTGGGCGGCGCCCCGCCCCGATTGAGCCTCTGGCACCGCCTCCTCCTCTCCTTGCCGCGCTTCAACCGCGACCGGGACAAGGCGCCCCTGGGCGAACGGCTACGCGAGGCCATCGTCAAGCCGGTGGAGCCCTCGGCGGCGGCCAAGGCCAAGGCGGCGGACGAGCCGCTGTCGGTCGAGGAGCTCGAGGACGCCGTCAAGTACGCCAACGACAAGGAACGCCTGATGGGCCTCCTGTTGGCGCCGGTGGCGGCCGCCCTCGGGCTCGTCATCATCAGCGACCGGATCTCGCACAACCCGGCCCAGTTCCTGAGCAACCACAAGGTCAACCCCAAGTACGTGAGCGTCTCGCTCTACCACGAGCTCGAGCTGGTCCTCCTGGGCCTGGCCCTCGTGATGATCGTCACGGCGTACCTCCGCAAGCGCCTCTTCCTCGGCATCTCGATGGCCCTGTACGGGCTGGCGGTCTTCAACCTCCACTACTGGGGCTTCGGCGTCCCCTTCCTCCTCCTCGGTGCCTGGCTGCTCGTGCGGGCCTATCGCCTCCAGCGCGACCTGCGCGAAGCGAACGGCGAGTCACTCTCTCGCCCGAGCCCCCGCCGGCGGGGGGGCGGAGGCAAATCGCGGTCGTCTCGACCCCAGCCCAACAAGCGCTACACGCCTCGCACCGCGCCCCCCAAGCGCTCCCCCCCGAAGCCCGAGGACGAGCAAAAAGCGGGCTGAACAGGGCCGTCCCCACCGGGGACGGGCGTTGTCGGCGGGTCGTTTCCAGTTCACGCGCTGGTAACAGTGGCGTGACAAAGCGGAAACGCTCGGCCTGCATTCTTTCGGCGGCAGGGCAAACCACCTGCCATGACCTTGGCGCACCCGGTGCTGTGTGACGCCACGTTCATGGCTCGAGGTGTGCCGGGGTTCATGACCGCACGAGAGGAGCACTCGAGCCGTGCTAGGCGCTGCAGCATCGCAACTCACTCCGTATCCCAGTTGGCTGAATACGGGCGACAACACGTGGCAGCTGGTGGCCGCCACGTTCGTCGGCCTGATGAGCCTCCCGGGACTGGCGGTTCTCTACGCCTCGATCGTCCAGAAGAAGTGGGCGGTGAACGTGCTGGCCATGATGTTCGCCGGGTTCTCACTTGTCCTGATCGCCTGGGTCTTGTGGTCCTACAAGATGGGCTTCGGGAGCACGTCCATCGGAGGGGGTGTCCACAACGGCGTCCAAACCCAGCTCACCGGGGTCGGATGGGTCAAACACTTCTTCGAGAACTTCGTAGGGAAACCGGGCGGCATCACCGGGGCCGCCGATGAACAGAGCCAGGCGGTGTCAGCAGCCAACACCGCCGTGCCCTTCCACTTCCCCACGACGACCCTGGCCTACTTCCAGTTCGTGTTCGCTGCGATCACCCCCCTGCTGTTCCTGGGGAGCGTCCTGGGCCGGATCAAGTTCAGCGCCTGGTGCCTCTTGGTGCCGCTGTGGTCGACCTGTGTCTACTGCGTGGACGCCTTCCTGCTCTGGGGCGGCGGCTACTTCGCCCAGGAAGGGGCGTTGGACTTCTCCGGTGGGTACGTCATCCACATGTCGGCCGGTGTGTCGGGCTTCGTGGCCGCCTGGGTCTTAGGGCCCCGACTGCTTCGAGATCGACAACACGCCGTCCCCAACAACCTCGTCATCGCCGCGGTGGGGGCCGGCATCCTGTGGCTGGGCTGGAACGGCTTCAACGGTGGCGACCCGTATTACGCCGGGGCCGACGCGGCTGCGGCCGTGGTCAACACCAACATTGCCACGGCGGTTGGGGTGGTCGTGTGGATGGCCATGGACGCCTGGCTCAGCAAGTCGAAGAAGCCGACCTTCCTGGGCGGGGTGAACGGCATGATCTGCGGCCTGGTCGGGATCACACCGTGCGCCGGTTTCGTGAACGGCCGGGGCGCGATCTACATCGGTGTGATCTGTACGGTCATCGTCTGGTTCGCCTGGAACTACCTGTCCAAGGTACGGCCCTTCTCGAAGGTCGACGACGCCCTGGGGGTCATCTACACCCACGGCATCGCCGGGCTCTTCGGGGGCCTGCTCCTGGGTATCTTCGGCGACCCGAACACCTTGGAGCTGGGCTGCGGCAAGCTCGACAACGTCGGGCAGGTCGTCAACACCTCGGCCAACGCGGCGGCTTCCCAGTCGTCGTTCATCACCGCCCATGGGGGCTGTACGCCCTTCGGCGTGGGCGGCTTGATGTACACGGGTTCGGCCCACCAGTTGTGGGAACAGACCCGGGCGGCCATCTGGGTGATCTGCTGGTCGGCGGTCGTGACCTTCATCCTCATGAAGCTCATCGGCCTCGTCCTGCGGGGTGCCCGGTACAGCGACGAGATCCTCGAGGTCGGCGACCTCGCCATCCACGACGAGGAGGCCTTCCCCGACGAGACGTTCGCCTCGCGGACGAGCAGTGTCAGTGCATTCGAACTGGCCGGCCTCACCGGGTCCAAATCTCCGCCGTTAGGGTCAGAATCCCCTCCGGCAGGCGAACGTTGACCCGGCCGAGCTCGACGAAAGGGAGCGCACAATGAAGCTGGTCGTGGCAGTCCTCAAGCCCTTCAAACTCGATGAGGTCAAAGAGACCCTCAAGACGCTCGGCGTCCAGGGCATGACCCTCACCGAGGCCCAGGGCTTCGGCCGCCAACGTGGCCACACCGAGGTGTACCGAGGCGCGGAATACGAGGTGGACTTCGTCCCCAAGATCCGTGTCGAGGTGCTCGTCGACGACACACAAGCCGACGAGGTGGTCGACGCCATCGTGAGCACCGCCGCCACCGGCAAGATCGGTGACGGCAAGGTGTGGGTGATCCCGGTGGAGTCGGTGGTGCGGGTGCGCACCGGGGAGCGGGGTCGCGACGCCCTCTGATCCCTGAAAGGTCTGGCCCTCTGGCCGGCACGGCACGCCTCCCCCCGGGCGCGCCGGCCGGTCGGGGGGGTCAGCCGTTATCCGGCCTGGCGGGCGACAGCCTCCGCCGCGGCCCGGATGGCCTCGGGGTCTCCCAGCTGCTTGTCGTCGACGAGCTCCAACCGGTCGTCGAAACGGAACCACCACGGCACGCCGGTCGGGATCTCTAGGCCGGTGATCTCGTCGTCGGGGATGTCCTTCAGGTACTTGACCAGTGCCCGGATGGAGTTGCCGTGCGCGACGACGAGCACGCCCGAGAAGGCGCGCAGATCCGCGGCGATGGCGTCCTCCCAGTACGGCACCATGCGGAGGACCACGTCCGCCAGGCACTCGGTGTCGGGCAGTACGCCGGGCGGCAGGTCCCGGTACCGGTCGTCGTGGATCGGGTGGCGCTCGTCGTCACGTTTCAACGGCGGCGGCGGGATGTCGTAGCTGCGTCGCCACAGCTTCACCGTCTCCTCGCCGAATTGGGCCGTGGTCTGCTTCTTGTTCAGTCCCTGCAGGTCGCCGTAGTGACGTTCGTTGAGACGCCAGTGCCGGCGCACGGGAAGCCAGCTCCGACCCAGCTCGTCCAGAGCCAGATTGGCCGAGCGCACGGCCCGGGTCAGGACCGAGGTGTGCACCACCTGGAGCTCGAGGCCGTTGCGCTGTTCGGCGGCGAGCAGGGCGCCGGCCTGGCGGGCCTCGGCCTCGCCCTTGGCCGTGAGGTCGACGTCGGTCCACCCCGTGAACAGGTTCTGGGCGTTCCAGGTGGACTCGCCGTGGCGGATCAGAACCAGGTCAGGCACACCGTCGAGCGTAGTCAGGCCGCCATACGTCGACGGAGAGTCTCGACCCCTTCGCCCTTGAGCTCGTCGAGCAC
>JADGOL010000257.1 GCA_017882995.1 Acidimicrobiales bacterium
ACCGTGGCTTCGAGACCGTGACCTACATGATCGACGGCACCTTCCAGCACCAGGACTCGACCGGAGGGGGCGGCCTCATCACCAACGGCGACACCCAGTGGATGACCGCCGGTGCGGGCATCCTCCATATCGAACGGCCCCCCGAGGCACTCGTGACCTCGGGCGGCCTCTTCCACGGCATCCAGCTGTGGGTCAACCTCCCGTCCAAGGACAAGTGGGTCCCCCCGCGCTATCAGGACATCGGCGCGGGCCAGGTGGCGCTCGTGTCATCGCCCGACGGTGGCGCGCTCGTGCGCGTGATCGCCGGCGAGGTGGCCGGCCACGCCGGGCCCGGCGTCACCCACACCCCCATGGCCATGGCCCATCTGACCATCAGCCCCGGCGCGCGCATCACGTTGCCGTGGAGCCGCGCCCACAACGCGCTGCTCTACGTCCTGGGTGGCGAGGGATCGGTGGGCAGCGAAGGCAGGCCCGTGCGGAGGGGCCAGCTGGTGGTGTTCGGCGCCGGTGACGACATCGTGGTCTCGGCCCGCGACCGCCAGGAATCGCGAACACCCGAGCTCGACGTGCTCGTGCTCGGAGGCCGACCCATCGGTGAGCCGGTCGTGACCTACGGCCCCTTCGTCATGAACCCGCGCGCCGAGATCGTCCAGGCGCTCGACGACTTCCAACACGGCAAGCTCGGTACCATCCCCGCCGACCACATCGGCTGAGGGGCGCCCCTACGGGGTGTGCCGGCGCAGGACCTCGAGGGCGCTGTCGGCGTGCTTGGCCATGTTCACTTCGCTGTTGATGACGGCGAGGACCTTGCTGTCGGTGCCGATGACGAAGGTGGCCCGCTTGTTGGGGAGGATGTTGAGACCCCGCTTGACCCCGAACGCGATGGCCACGGTCCGGTCGGTGTCCGACAGCAGCGGGTAGTCGAAGGAGTGGGTGTCGGAGAACTGCTTCTGCTTGGCGACCGTGTCCGCGCTGATCCCCAGGCGCTGGGCGCCGAGGCCCTCGAACTCCGCCTTCAAGTCCCGGAAGTGACAGCTCTCCCGGGTACATCCCATGGTCATGGCCGCCGGGTAGAAGAACAAGACCACCGGCCCCTTGGCCAGGAACTCGCTCAGGCGCCGCGGGGCCCCGGTCTCGTCGGGGAGTTCGAAGTCCGCCACTACGTCACCGGTGTTCATGGCTGGTGACGCTAATGGGGATCGCCCCGGCCCGTCCGGTCGCGGCCTGCTCGAACCCGGGGTCGGGCGGCGGTCAGTACCCGGCGTCGACGTCGACCACGCCCAACAGGGGCTCGCCCGAACCCAGACGGTGCACGTTGTCGCGGATCCGGTCGGTGAGCAGTCGCATGACCGCACCCGAGCTCCCGGCGTTGTGGGGGGTGATGATGCAGTTGGCCAGGCTCCACAACCGATGCCCGTCCGGGAGCGGTTCGGGATCGGTGACGTCGAGGGCGGCTCCGGCGATGGCGTCGCGCTCGAGGGCGTCGACGAGCGCGTCGGTGTCGACATGGCCGCCGCGCGACACGTTCACGAGCCAGGCCCGCTCGTGCATGGCCTCGAGCTCCGCCGCGCCGATGATGTGCCGGGTCTCGGGGGTGAGGGCGAGGGCGAGCACCACCAGGCGGGCCGCGTCCAGCGCCTCGTGCAGCGAGTCGGTGCCGAGCGTGCGCAACGCGCCGGCCACGGGTTCGGGACTGCGGCGCACCACGGTGACCCGCGCCCCGAAGGGATCCAAGTAGCCCACGAGGGCGTTGGCGATGCCGCCACCGCCGACGATGGTCACCGGTTGCCCCGCCAGTGCGGTGACCCTCGTGGGCGCCCACGAGGACGCCCGGGCCGAGGTGGGCAGCGAGTGCAGGCCCGCCAGCGCCAGGGCGAGGGCGTGCTCGGCGATGAGCGAGGAGTGCGCGCCCTTCGAACACGTCCAGGTCCGCCCGTCGGCCAGGAGCCCGGCATCGATGAAGCTCTCGATGCCCGCGCCGGGGAGGTGCACCCAGGAGATGTTCGGGGACTCCTCGAGCACCGAGCCCAGGCGACCGGGCCCCGACCAGTCCACCCACACCAGGCCCTCGGCCTCGGCCGCGGGCACGACCCGGCCTCCCCCGCTGAGGATGGCGTCGGCCGCCTGGGGCCAATCCGGCACGACGGCGACGCGCGGCTCGGGTCGACTCACGAGCCGGGATCCTAGGACGGCGACCGTCGGTGCGAAGGCGGGCTCGCCGCCAAACGAGGCGAGACGGTCAGAGAGCGACGAACCTCAGGCGGACGCGGCCTCGAGGACCATGACGCCGTTGTGGCCGCCCATCCCGAGCGACGACTTCACGATGGGACCCTCGACACAGGCGGTGGGACCGTCGAGGAGCCGGGGGTGGCCCTTGGCGACGCGCGGCGGCGCCGGGATCACGCCGCGTTCGAAGCCGTAGAGCGATGCGAGGAGCTCCACCGAGCCCGCCGCGGCCTGGCAGTGGCCGGCCAGTGGCTTCACCGAGAAGATCCCCTCGGCGTTGGGGAACAGGTCGTCGAACAACGCCGCTTCGGTGGTGTCGCACTGCTTGGTGCCCGGCCCGTGCGCGTTCATGTAGACGATCTCCTCGGCGGCCACGCCCGCGTTCTGCAGGGCGTCGGTGAAGGCCCGGCGCACCTCGTGATGGCCCGGGGCGATCGAGATGGCGTGGTAGCCGTCATGGGTCATGGCCCCGCCCAGCACGTTGGCATAGGCGCCGACGGGACGACGGGACATCACGAAGCCGACCGACGCCTCGCCGGCGGTGAAGCCCCGACTGCCTTCTTGGAAGGGACGGCACACCTCGAGCGACGGGCCGTCCATGACCATGACCCCGACCTGAGCGAAGGCCGCCGCCCCGTCGGGAGTGATCGACATGTCCGAGGTCAACACGAGGACGTCGTCGACGATGCCGGCGTCGATCCACATCTTGGCCGTGAGGACCGCGGCGATGCCCGATGCGCACATGGCGGTCACCGACATCGTGGGCCCGTGGAAGTCGAACTCCCGGTTGATGGCCGTCAGCACGGTGGAGGGCATCAACTGCAGGATCTGGCGCTTGGAGGTGTGGAACCCCTTGCGGTGGTGAAAGGCCCGCCACCCCGCCACGTCGCCGAGGACCAGTCCGTGGATGACCCCGACCACACGGCCCGGTCGCCAGCCCCGGTCGTACGCGTTGTGGACCGCCTCGCGCGCCGAGT
>JADGOL010000258.1 GCA_017882995.1 Acidimicrobiales bacterium
ACGATGTCGGATCCCGTGTAGTACGGGCTGGCGTGGAAGCTCACCGTCAGCAACAAACTGAAGGAGAGCAGCATCCCGCCGACCGCGGCCGCGCGCGACCACAAGCCGACGAGCGTGGCCGCTCCAATGGCGAGCTCGCCCAGGGAGATGGCCACACCGAGGGGGACCGCCACGTGCTGGAGATGGGCTATCAGCCCGTGGATGGGGCTGACGCGCGCTGCGGAGGCCAACTGGGACCGGATCGACGTCGGGTTCGAGGCGTCGAAGAACCCGGGGTTTGCGAGCTTCTGCAGGCCGGCGAAGACGAAGGTGCCGCCGAGGAAGGCCCGCAGCGGGAGCAGCGCCCAACCCGCCATCGAGGTTGCCCCCGACGGAGGCCCCCAACGCCCCCACCCTCGGCGCCGTTGGCTCTCGTCGGGTCGCGCCGCCTTCGGCGTCGGTCTTCGGTTGTCGTTGGTCCGTGGCAAGACCCATCATCTTCTCGCAGCGGAGCGCTCCGAAGGGGTCGCCCCCGGGGCGACCAGGCCCACGCTGTGAAGCGCTCCGCGCCGTCACAGGTAGGGGCCGTCGGAGCCCGGACCCCGGATCCGACGGCAACTCGTGGCTGGCGGGGGAGGGCTCGAACCTCCAACATCCGGCTCCAAAGGCCGGCGTTCTGCCGATTGAACTACCCGCCAAGGGGCGTTATGGCCGTCCCCCGTAGGATGTCACGCCTCGATCAACTCGAGTCGATTCCCGAAAGGGTCGTCCACGTAGCAACGCCGGACACCGGGCATCTCGTCGTCGAAACGCACCAGGCGTCCGGCCCCTTCGAGCGACCCACACAGGTCGTCGAGGTCTTCGACCACCAGGGCGGGATGCGCCTTGCGGGCGGGGCGGAAATCGTCTTCCACCCCCAGATGCAGCGTCACCCGGTCATTCGAGAACCAGCACCCGCCCCGGGCCGCGAGCACCGGTGGCTTGGGACGCTCCTCGAGCCCGAGGAGGTCTTGGTAGAAGTCACGGGCCTCGGCCTCTCGGCCCCGGGGCATGGCCAGTTGGACATGGTCGACGGCGACCAGCTCGTACCCCACGCTCCACCTCCGACGAGCCTTGGTTGGTTCCGGGCGAGAGGCTACTTGGCGGTTGTCGACGAAAGGCCGCTAACCTGCGAACAGACATGGGATCGTTGATCAAGAAGCGCCGCAAGCGCATGCGCAAGAAGAAGCACAAGAAGATGCTGAAAGCCACCCGCTGGCAACGACGGGCCGCCGGCAAGTAAGCCGCAGACCTCACTCCCGCCCTTCCGGGCGGGAGTGCCGCGTCAGGGCCCGCACCAGTCCCTGAGAGAACCGAGTTCTGAGAGAACCGCGTTCTGCAGGATCATTCAGGGAACGGAGTACGCGGGCAGCGTTCGCACCGCCACCAGCGGAGCGCGCGCACCGTCGATCTCGAGAGACTCTTGCCCGGCGATGCCCAGTGCATCACTGTCACCCTCGACGAACCACGACGACCCGCTCCCTGCCAGGCGGGGCCGATGACCGGTCACCTCGGCCAAACGGTCGCGCCAACGCGCCAGGATCGGGACCACGTCGAGCGCGGCTGCCTCGAGGTCGTTCCCAACCGAGCCGTCGTCGCGTCGGTCGCCGGCGGAGGCAACCCGTCGCTCGTCCCACTGCGCGTAGACCGCACCGGTGTCGACCGACACCGGTGGCATCAGGACGACGAAACGCCGGTCCTCGAACGGCAACGGCTCGAGGATCTCCCCCACCCCCGTCACGCGCGCCCGTCCGCCGTGCACGCAGAACGGGACATCGGCCCCGAGACCGACCGCCAGCGCGAGGTCGCGGCACTTCGCCCAGCGCAGAACGGCGGCCGCGTCGGCCGACCCGCCCCCGAGCCCCGCTCCGACCGGGATGCGCTTCACGATACGGACAGCCGCGCTCTGTCCGACTGCCACGAGCGCCCGGGCCACGAGGTTCTCGGGACCGACGGGCACACCGGTCACACCGAGCCCCCCGCGGACCTCGTCGTGCACCGAGATCCCCGAACCCGGTTCGAATGCCAGGGTGTCGGCGAGGTCGATCGACACCATCTCGGCGTCCAAGAGGTGGAAACCGTCGTCCCTGACGCCTGTCACCCGCAGCGACAGGGTGAGCTTGGCGGGCGCCGTGATGCTCACCCCCACGGCATGCCCCCGATGCTCACGGGACGGGGTTCTCCAAGGCACACGCGGCCAGTCTCCCCCACTCCTCGACGCTGAGGGTCTCGGCGCGCGCCGCAGGGTCGATGCCCGCGGCGGAGAACGCGTCGGGAGAGACCAACCCGGCCAGCGATTGGCGCAGCATCTTGCGGCGATGGCCGAAGCCCGCCCGTACCAACTCGAACAGCCGCGACGCGGGGACCACGGCGGGGTCCACCGCCACCGCACCACGGCGGTCGATGCGCACCAACACCGACTCCACCGCCGGACGGGGCACGAACACCGACGCGGGGACGCGCCCCACGACCCGTGCCGTGGCGTGATACGCCACCTTCACCGACACCGCGCCGTAGGCCTTGGAATCGGGACCCGCGGCCAGGCGCTCACCCACCTCGCGCTGGACCATGACGAGCATCGACTGCACGGCCGGGGCCTCATCGAGGACGCGCACGACGACCGGGACCGCCACGTTGTAGGGGAGGTTTGCCACCATCACCCACGACGGCGCACCCGGCCCGGGCTCGGTCGTCTCGAGGAGCTCGGCCCAGTCGAGAGTCAACGCGTCAGCTTCGACCACCGACACCCCGTGGGGCTCGACCTGTGATCGGAGCAACGGCACCAGACCGCGGTCGACCTCCACCGCGGTGACCTGTGCCCCGGTCTCGACCAGCGCCACAGTGAGCGCGCCGAGCCCGGCGCCGATCTCGACAACGCGAGTCCCCGGCCCCACGCCGGACAACCGGGCGATGCGCCGGACCGTGTTGGCGTCGACGACGAAGTTCTGACCCAGGGCCCGACTGGGCGCCAACCCGTGCTCGTCGAGGACGTCGCGGACCTGGCGGCGAGAGAGTGTCACGCCATGAATGGTGCCGCCACCGGGAGGTGGAGGGCGCTCACCAGCTGAGGCGGACCTCGATGACCCCGACCACGAGGCTCGCCAGCTGGGAGAACGTGGCGGGAGCCAGGTCGATGACCCGCCCGGGGTTGTGGGCCTCGCGGTCGTCGACGGTGCAGCGGGCCGACGCCCCGGTCGAGACGTCGGTCACCGTCACCACCGTTCCGAAGGCCAGGGTCGGACTGGCACAGGTGCCGGCCCGGGCGTCGTACCACGACGCCAGGCCGGTCGAGGTGTGGGGCGGGGCGGGTGGTGGAGATGCCACGGGCTTCGGCGCGGGGACCGGGGCCTTGGGTGCGACGACGGCCGACACCGACACCGCGGCGACCGGCTTCGGGGTGGGAGGCGAAGGAGGCGGCGGCGCGGTCGTGGTGGTCGTGGTGGGAAGCACTTGTCGGAACGAGACGTTGACGACGCGGGTCTGGGGTCCCATCCCCGACGCGACCGATCGCGCCCGTGGCGACGACGCGCCCGATGGCGCGGTCGAGTGCACCAGATCGGCGAAGCCGGCGGGTGTCGTCCACGATGTGGACAGACGCGTGAGCGCCTCGTCGCCGCGGCCCGGCGCGGCACCGGCGTGGTGCCCCGGACCGTGCAACGTGGCGCGTTGCGGTGTGGCGAGCAGGAGGAGCGGCACGACCACCAAGGCGAGACAACTCCCCAGCTGAATTCCGTGCCGCCACCCCCCGGCGCTGCGGGTCCTCAGATCTCCACCCTTCCTCTGCGGACTCCATGTCAACTGCGTCGGGATCGAACACGACGCTAGGCGACGTCACGCGCACCATCAATTCGATGCTCCGCACATCCACGTCACCACATGCCACTCTTCGCATCCTCAAATTTCGCCGCGTCGAAAAGATGCGACAGAGCGTGACAAAAGGACTACCTCGCACGAAGGGGCTTCCATCCACCCTGTGGAAAACACCTGTTCTACAGCCAGAAACGCTCACAGAGCGCAACAGTGTGGCCACACGGATTTGCGCAGATCGGGCCGAAGTGAAGTGTGATTCAGGAGAGCGCGAATGCGGCGCTCGTGGCGTACGTGGAGGTCTCGGCGAGTGACGTGGCCGTGACGCCTTTGATCTCCGATACCGCTTCACCGACTTCGACGACCCACGCCGGTCGGTTCTGCTTTCCCCGGTGAGGGACCGGCGCCAGAAAAGGTGCGTCGGTCTCCACCATGAGCCGATCGAGTGGGCACAATGCCACCGCGTCTCGCACGTCCTGCGCACCCTTGAAGGTGACGATGCCGCTGAACGAGAGATACGCGCCGATGTCGAGGCAACGTCGAGCCTCGTCGGGTCCTCCCGTGAAGCAGTGCAACACCGTCCGCGGCGCAGGGCCCGCGGCGCGCAACACGTCGAGAG
>JADGOL010000259.1 GCA_017882995.1 Acidimicrobiales bacterium
CGGGGAGCGCCCGCTGCAACCGGAACATGGTCAACCCCCTTCGGGGAGCACTCCGATCACGGCCGGCGGGGACAGCCTGGTCGCCCATCCGCGGGGTTGTCGGCCTCGGAGTGTTATGTACGCCGGGATACCAGGCCGGCGCTTGTCTCTCATCCTATGTCCCCGGCGTGACGGCCGTGCGGCTGGTGCCACGGTGCACGACCGGGCGCCGCTCTACGGCACAGTGGTGCAGTGATCCGCCCGTCCCCGGGGACCATCCCCGACGCTCCTGGCTCGTACCAGTTCCTCGACGCCTTAGGCCGGGTGCTGTACGTGGGCAAGGCCAAGTCGCTGCGCAGCCGGCTCAGCAACTACTTCGCCGACCCGGTCACCCTCCCGGCCCGGACCGCCCAGATGCTGTCCCAGGCTGACCACGTCGAATGGATCCAGGTGGGCAACGAGGTCGAGGCCATCCTCCTCGAGTACACGCTCATCAAGCAGCACCGGCCCCGGTTCAACATCAGGCTGAACGACGACAAGTCCTACCCGTCGATGGCCGTCACCCTGGCCGATGAGTGGCCCCGGGCGGCGGTGGTGCGGGGGCGGCGCCGACCCGAGGTGCGCTACTTCGGCCCCTACGCGCACGTGGGGGCGATCCGCGACACCCTCGACCTCCTCCTGCGGACCTTCCAGGTGCGGACGTGCTCGGACCGCAAGCTCGACCGTCACACCAAGCTCGGCAAGCCCTGTCTGTTGTTCCACATCGAGCGATGCTCGGGCCCGTGCATCGGGGCGGTGGACCACGAGCGCTACGACACCATGGTGGCCGACCTCATGGCCTTTCTGGCCGGGGACACCGACGACGTGGAGCGCCGCCTCGGTACCGAGATGGAGCAGGCCGCCCGAGAGCTCGACTTCGAGCGGGCCGCCCGGCTGCGCGACCGGCTGGCGACGTTGCGGATGGCGTGCGAACGCCAGCAGGTGGTCACCGAGCGTCCCGAGGACCTCGACGTGGTGGGCATCGACGAGGACCCTCTCGAAGCAGCCGTGTGCGTGTTCCACGTGCGGCGGGGTCGCATCGTGGGACGCCGTGCCTTCGTCGTGGACAAGGTGGAGGAGCTCACGAGGCCCCAGCTGGTGGGGCGAGTCCTCGAAGAGCTCTATGGCGACGCCGAGCCCCTGGCGCCCGCACGACGCCAGGTGGCCCGGGTCCGCGGCGGCGACAGCTCGGGCTGGACCTCGGGAGCGGGCGATCCCCGGTCGTGGGGGACCGAGGGCACCGGCGCGCCCGGCGTCCCCCGAGAGGTGCTCGTTCCCGATCTCCCCGAGACACCCGAGGTCTACGAGCAGTTCCTGGCCGAGCGCCGGGGCGCGCCGGTCGCCCTGCGGGTACCGCAGCGGGGCGGGAAGCGCATCTTGTTGCAGACCGTGACGCGCAACGCCGGTGAGGAGCTCGCCCGCCATCGGCTCCGGCGGGCGTCGGATCACGACAGCCGGGCCCGGGCCCTCGAGTCGCTGCGCGAGGTGCTCGGCCTCGCCCAGGCTCCGTTGCGGATCGAGTGCTACGACATGAGCCACCTCCAGGGCACCGACTACGTGGGTTCCATGGTCGTCCTCGAGGACGGGCTGCCCCGGAAGTCCGAGTACCGGCGCTTCCGCATCCGCGACGTGCCCGGCAACGACGACTACGCGGCCATGGAAGAGGTCCTCACCCGCCGCCTGACCGCACTGGTCGAGGCCCGGGCCCAGACGAGGGGCGAGGACGCCACCGCGGGCAGCGCCCGGGCCCGGCGCTTCGCCTACCCCCCGCAGCTCCTCCTGCTCGACGGGGGCAAGGGCCAGTTGGGCGTGGGGGTGCGGGTCCTCGAGCGGTTGGGGCTGTCGGAGGAGATCCCCGTGGCCGCCCTGGCCAAGAGCTTCGAGGAGGTCTTCGTCCCGGGGCGCTCGGAGCCCGTCCCCATTCCCCGGGGTTCCGACGCGCTGTTCCTCTTGCAGCGCGTGCGCGACGAGGCACACCGCTTCGCGGTGTCGTATCACCGGGACCTCCGGGGTCGCCGGATGACCCGGAGCGCCCTCGAGGGGGTGCCCGGCCTCGGGCCCGCGCGCCGGACCCGCCTGTTGCGGCACTTCGGCAGTCTCCGGGGCCTTCGGGGCGCTTCGCTCGAGGAGCTCCGGGGCCTGGCCTGGCTTCCCGACACCGTGGCCGGCGCGGTCCACGGCCACCTGCATTCGCTTCCGCCCCGGGCACGAATACCCGGTTCGGTCATGCCGTTGGCCCCGGTCCTGGACCAGGATAGGAGGGAGACCGCCCCCGACCCCGATACGGGGGAGGGCGCCGCGGGACCTCGGCGCTGAGGATGGGCGACACGTGAGCGACTACCTGGTGATCACCGGCATGTCGGGGGCGGGACGTTCGACGGCCGCGGCCGCGCTCGAGGACTCGGGCTGGTACGTGATCGACAACATGCCCCCCTCCCTGCTGAGCGAGGTGGCCGAGGTCGTGGGTCGGCCCGGGTCCACCCAGGACCGAGTGGCCCTCGTGCTGGGCCGGGGTGGGGGGGCGCGGGTCGAAGAGGCCCTCCCCGCCATCGACGCCCTGCGGGCCCAGGGCCATCGGGTCCAGCTCGTCTACCTCGACGCCCCCCAGGACGTCCTCGTCAGGCGCTTCGAGGGGACCCGGCGACGCCACCCCATCCTCGAGCGCCAGGTGGCCGAGGCGATCACCGACGAACGCCGCCTCTTGGAGCCCGTGCGGGCCCGCGCCGATGTCGTGGTCGACACGGCCGAGCTCAACGTCAACCAGCTGCGCCAGCGCGTCACCGACCTCTTCGGTGACGAGTCGGACTCGGGCATGCGCATGTCGGTGGTGTCGTTCGGGTACAAACACGGCCTGCCTCTTGACGCCGATCTGGTTCTCGACTGCCGCTTCTTGCCCAACCCCCACTGGGTCGAAGACCTGCGACCGCTGTCGGGGCTCGATGAGCCCGTGCGCGACTTCGTCATGGGCCAAGAGGCGACGGGCCCGTTCCTGGCCCGGGTGGACGATCTCGTCGGCGCCTTGCTGCCCGCCTTCGTCGAGGAGGGCAAGTCGTACCTCACCATCGCGTTGGGCTGCACCGGGGGCCGGCACCGTTCGGTGGCCCTGGCCGAGGACCTGGGTGCCCGGTTGCGGGCGCGCGGGGCGGCTCCCATCGTGATCCACCGGGACATCGACCGATGAGAGACCGATGAGGAAGGGACCGGGCCCGCGCGTCGTGGCGGTCGGGGGCGGCCACGGGCTGGCGGCCACCCTGCGCGCCGTGAGGCTCTATGCCGGCGAGATCACCGCGGTGGTGTCGGTCGCCGACGACGGAGGCTCGTCGGGGCGGCTGCGCCGCCAGCTCGACATCATGCCCCCCGGCGACCTGCGGAAGTGCCTCGTGGCGCTGTCGGAGGAGGACTCGCCCCTGGCGGCTGCGTTCGAGCAGCGCTTCGAGGCCGAGGAGCTCGTCGGCCATGCCCTGGGCAACCTGGTCATCGCCGGGCTGATGGGGGCGTTGGGCGACCCCCAGAAGGGCCTCGACGAGGCCGCCCGCCTGCTCGGGGCGGTGGGGCGGGTGGTGCCGGCGGCCACGGAGCCGGTCGTGCTCAAGGCCGAGGCCGGTGGGGGGGAGATCGAAGGGCAGACCGAGGTCATGCGCACTGCGGACATCCGACGGGTGTCGCTGGTGCCCGCCGACCCCCCGGCATCCCCCGTGGCGCTGCACGCTCTCGGGCACGCCGCCCAGGTCGTGATCGGCCCGGGCTCGTTGTTCACGAGTGTGCTGGCCGCGGTGGCGGTCCCGGGGCTGGCCGAGGGCATCCGGAACTCTCCGGGGCGTCGGGTCTATGTCGCCAACCTGCGTCCCGAGGGCAGAGAGACGGCGGGCTTCGACATCGCCGACCATGTGGCCGCGCTCGCCGCCCACGGGGTCCAGGTCGACGTGGTGCTCGCCGACCCGGCTTCGATCGCACTCGGGGAGCTCGACGTCGAAGTCGTCCAGGTGCCTCTGGCCAAGGCCAACGGGCGGGCGCACGATCCGACGAGACTGGCGGCCGCCCTCGGCCGTCTGGTCGGATAGGGCCTGATGACGGTACGGGTCGGGATCAACGGGTTCGGTCGGATCGGGAGGAATTTCCTGCGCGCGGCGCGGGCCCAGGGCGCCGACGTCGAAGTCGTGGCCCTCAACGACCTCACCGACGCGGCGACCAACGCCCATCTCCTTCGCTACGACACCACCCACGGCCGCTTCGGGGCCGAGGTGCTCGCCGAGCACGACCACATCGTGGTGGCCGGCCGACGCATCCGTGTCCTGGCCGAGCGCGAACCCAAGGCACTTCCCTGGGAGGAGCTCGGCGTCCAGGTGGTGGTGGAGTCGACGGGTCGGTTCACGTCCCGCAGCGGCGCGGCGGCCCATCTCGAGGGCGGCGCCCAGCGGGTGGTCATCTCCGCACCGTCGAAGGACGCCGATGCCACCTTCGTGATGGGTGTCAACGACGACTCGTTCGACGCGGCCCGTCACGTGGTGGTGTCCAACGCGTCGTGCACGACCAACTGCTTCGTCCCGATGGTCAAGGTCCTCGACGACGCCTTCGGGGTCCGCAACGGGTTCATGACCACGGTGCACGCGTACACCAACGACCAGAACCTCCTCGACCTGCCCCATGCCGATCTGCGCCGGGCCCGGGCCGCGGCCCAGAACATCGTGCCGGCCTCGTCGGGAGCGGCCAGCGCCACGGGGCTCGTGCTTCCGGCCATGCAGGGCCGCCTCGACGGCGCCGCGCTGCGGGTGCCGGTGGTGGACGGGTCCATCACCGACTTCACCGCGCTGGTGCCGCGCGCCGTCACGGTCGACGAGGTGAACGGGGCCTTCCGCGCCGCCGCGTCGAGCGGTCCGCTGGCCGGGGTGCTCGAGTACACCGAGGACCCCATCGTGTCGTCGGACATCGTGGGCAGCCCCGCCTCGTGCACGTTCGACGCCGGTCTCACCATGGTGATGTCGGTGGACGCCGAGACCACCCTCGTCAAGGTGCAGGGCTGGTACGACAACGAGTGGGGCTACGCCAACCGGCTCGTCGACCTCGTCGTGATGCTGGGCTCCGCCGGCTCCCCGCCGTCCTGAGCGCGACCCCGGCGGGCAGAGCGACAGCGATGTCGAAGGGAACCGATCCTGTCGTGGCGCGGCCCGATCGCGGCCCGCTGGCGGACCTGCCTCTGCTCGAGGACCTCCCCGACGTGCGTGGGCGCCGCGTGCTCGTCCGTGTCGACTACAACGTCCCCCTGGGGCATGGGCCCGACGGGGAGGTCGTGGTCGAGGACGACTTCCGGATCCGGGCCTCGCTTCCCACCTTGACGTGGCTGACCGAACGCGGAGCCGACGTGACCGTCTGTACGCATCTGGGGCGGCCCAAGGGGACGCCGGACCCCCGGTTCGCGGTCGCCCCGTTGCAGGACCGTCTGGCCGAGCTCGCTCCCGGGGTGACGGTGCTCGAGAACCTCCGGTTCGACCCGGGCGAGGAGGCCAACGACTGCGCCTTCGTGGCTCGTCTGGTGGACGGTTTCGACGCGTACGTCAACGACGCCTTCGGGGCGTCGCACCGGGCCCACGCCTCGATCGTGGGACCGCCCACCGCTCTTCCCTCGGCGGCCGGAATCCTCCTGGCGCGCGAGGTGGGGACCCTCGGAGGCCTCCTCGTGGACCCGGTGGGTCCCTTCGTGGCGGTGGTGGGCGGAGCCAAGGTGGGGGAGAAGCTCGGTGTGCTGCGCGCCCTGCTGGGCATCGTCGACCGGTTGGTCGTGGGCGGGGGCATGGCCTTCACCTTCCTGGCCGCCCAGGGTCACCACGTCGGCGCCTCCTTGCTCGACGCTGGGCGTATCGACAGCTGCGCCAAGCTCTTGGAAGAGGCCGGGGACCGGATCATGTTGCCGACCGACTTCGTGGTCCTGGGGCCCGGCGGCACGGTCGGCGCGGGCGACCGCGGCAACGGCGAGGTGCGGATGGTCGGAGCCGACATCCCCCGGGGTTGGCGTGGTCTCGACATCGGGCCCGAGAGTGCTGGCGCCTTCGCCGAAGAGATCGTGGCGGCTCGGACGGTGTTCTGGAACGGGCCGATGGGGGTGTTCGAGGACGAACGCTTCGCAGCCGGGACCGCCACGGTGGCCATGGCGGTGGCCGAGTCGAAGGGATTCAGCATCGTAGGGGGAGGCGATTCGGTGTCCGCTCTCGACCATCTCGGCCTGGCCGGGCGCGTGAGTTTCGTCTCCACCGGAGGTGGGGCGTCGCTCGAGTTGCTCGAGCACGGTGACCTGCCCGGGCTCAAGGCGCTGCGCAATGCATCCAACGCCCCGACGACAGGAGCCTGAGTGGCCAAGCCAACCGGGAACCCAGCGCGGCGACGGCTCGTGAGCGGGAACTGGAAGATGCACCACGACCACCTGCAGTCGATCCGCACCGTCCAGGACCTCGGGTTGCGGCTCAGTGCCGCCGACGTGGCCTCGATCGACGTGTCGGTGCACCCGACCTTCACGAGCCTGCGCTCGGTGCAGACCGTGATCGAGGACCGCGTCATCCCTGTGGCGTTGGGCGCACAGCACTGTTCCCACGAGGACCAAGGTGCGTTCACCGGGGAGGTGGCCCCTCCCATGCTGGCCCGACTCGGTGTGTCGTTCGTGATCGTCGGCCATTCCGAACGCCGACAGTTCTTCGGGCAGACCGACGAGGTCGTGGCGGCCACGCTCCGAGCCGTGATCCGCCACGGGATGACGCCCATCGTGTGCGTCGGCGAGACCGAAGAGGAGCGTGAGGACGGCGAGACCGAGGCCCGCCTCACCTCGCAGACCACCGCCGCGCTCAAGGGACTCCCGGCCGAGCAGGTGGCCGGCCTCGTGATCGCCTATGAGCCCATCTGGGCCATCGGCACCGGGCGGACGGCCACCGCCGAGGACGCCGAGTCAGCCTGTGCCCACATCCGAGGTGTGGTGGGTGAGGTGGCCGGAGCAGAGGCGGGCCAAGCCGTCCGCATCCAGTACGGCGGGTCGGTGCGCCCCGAGAATGCCGCTGAGCTGCTCGGACAGCCCGATGTGGACGGGGCCCTGGTGGGTGGGGCGAGTCTCGACGCCGCCACCTTCGCCGCCATCGTGCAGGCGGCGGGTGCGGGGGTGCCCCCCGGTCGGTGACAGCCCGACAGCCGAGGCCAGATGGCCCTTTGGTAGCGTTACCGGGTCCGGACCGCCCGAGGAGGACGTCGTGCTGACCGTTGTCATCGTGGTGCTGCACCTCGTGGTGTCGTTGGCCCTCATCTTCCTGATCCTCATGCACTCAGGGAAGGGCGGTGGGCTGTCGGACATGTTCGGTGGTTCGGTGGGGCAGGCGGCGGCCGGCTCGACCGTGGTCGAGAAGAACCTCGACCGCATCACGATCACCGTGGCGATCATCTTCACCTTCACCA
>JADGOL010000034.1 GCA_017882995.1 Acidimicrobiales bacterium
CTACAGTTCGGGATGGCCCCGCTCGACGCGCCCGCGTGAGCGTCTGAGGCCGCCATCTGCCCTCGTAGCTCAGCGGATAGAGCACCGGCCTCCGGAGCCGGTGGCGCAGGTTCGAGTCCTGCCGAGGGCGCAAAATCGCGGTCGGATGTTTCGCCAACCCGTGCCGCTTCTGACGACCAGAAACGGCGATCAATCCCAGCCGGAGTGCGGCAACGTGCCTACGGCTTCCGGTCAGGCGTCGACCCGTCCTGTCTCGACGGCGTCGATCTGCTTGGGGTCGTCAATACGCACCCGATGGGTCACCATGGCATTCCAATTGCCCGCTGGGGTGGAGCGGTCCAATTTCCCGCTGGGGTGGAGCGGTCCGTGGTCTCGACATCCCGGCATAAATAGATTGACTCCATTTAATGATCTATCCTAGAATAGTTGCATGCTCGCATCCGGCGTCGACAGCGGACACACCGACGTGGCCGACGCGTTGCGCGCCGCGGGGTTGCGTGTGACCGCGGCCCGGCTCGGGGTGATGCAGGCACTTCGATTCCGACCGCATTCCGACACCGACACGGTCATTCGCCTCGTGCGCGAAGACCTCGGTGCAGTCTCGACCCAGGCCGTCTACAACGTCCTCGCCGCGTTGGTGGCCGTGGACCTGGTGCGACGGATCGAGCCCGCCGGGAGCCCCGCGCTCTACGAGGTGCGCGTGGGCGACAACCATCACCACATCGTGTGCCGCGCCTGCGGGTCGACGACCGACGTCGACTGCGCCGTGGGTAGGCGGCCGTGTCTCACTCCGTCAGAGGCCCGGGGCTACGTCCTCGACGAAGCAGAGGTCACCTTCTGGGGGCTGTGCCCGGAGTGCCAGTCCCCGACAAAGCGTCAGGCCGAAACGAGGCCCGTGAAGCACAAGGAGGCCAGTCAATGAGCGACACCCCCGGGTACACCACGTCCGATGCCGGGATCCCGGCGACGAGCGACGAGCACTCGCTGACCGTCGGTCCCGACGGGCCCATCCTGCTCCAGGACACCTATCTGGTCCAGAAGATGCAGCACTTCAACCGCGAGCGCGTCCCCGAACGCGTCGTACACGCCAAGGGTGGTGGCGCGCACGGGTTCTTCGAGACGACAGAGGACGTCTCGGGCTTCACGAAGGCTGCCCTGTTCCAGCCGGGGGTCAGGACCGATCTCCTGGTGCGGTTCTCGACCGTGGCCGGAGAGCTGGGCTCACCCGACACCGTCCGTGATCCTCGGGGGTTTGCCATCAAGTTCTATACCGAGCAGGGCAACTACGACATGGTCGGCAACAACACTCCCGTCTTCTTCATCCGGGACCCCCAGAAGTTCCAGGACTTCATCCATTCTCAGAAGCGGCGGGCCGACAACCACTTGCGCGACAACAACATGCAGTGGGACTTCTGGACTCTGTCCCCGGAGTCCGCCCACCAGGTGACGGTGCTGATGGGAGATCGTGGCATTCCCCGCAGCTGGCGGCACATGGACGGGTTCTCGAGTCACACCTACATGTGGATCAACGCCCAGGGTGAACGTTTCTGGGTCAAGTACCACTTCAAGACCGATCAGGGCAATGAATTCCTCACCAACGACGAGGCGGCGGGCATCGCCGCGGCCGACCCCGATGCGCACATCCGCGATCTCTACGACACGATCGGACGCGGTGAGCACCCGTCATGGTCGCTGCACGTCCAAGTCATGGCCTTCGATGACGCGCAGTCCTACCGGTTCAACCCCTTCGACCTCACCAAGGTGTGGCCGCACGCGGACTACCCACCGATCCGGGTAGGGCGGATGGTGCTCGACAGGAATCCGGCCAATTACTTTGCCGAGATCGAGCAGTCGACCTTCGAGCCGTCCAACATGGTGCCGGGCATCGGTCCGTCACCCGACAAGATGCTCCTGGGCCGGCTGTTCAGCTATCACGACACCCACTTGCACCGGGTCGGGGCCAACGCACAAGAGCTCCCGGTCAACCGGCCCCACTCCCCCGTCCACTCCTACAACCGCGACGGGCACATGCGATACGAAAACCCGTCGGACCCCGTGTACGCGCCGAACTCCTTCGGCGGGCCCAAAGCGCAACCCGAGCGCTTCGGGGCCGACCCGTCGTGGGCCGTCGATGGCGAGCTCGTCCGCGCCGCCTACGAGCTGCACGCCGAGGACGACGACTTCGGCCAAGCCGGGACATTGGTCCGCGACGTGCTCGATGACGCCGCCCGGGACCGGCTCGTGAGCAATATCGTCGCTCACGTGCGCGCCGGGGTGGTCGAGCCCGTCCTGTCACGTGTGAAGGAGTACTGGCGTCACGTCGATCCCGGACTGGGAGCCCGTGTCGCCAAGGAACTCGAGACCTGACACCCACCCCTTTGGGATGGGTGGTCGGCTCGGCTGATACGGCCCTGACCGGTCGGGGCGTCGACGGGGGCCTCGTGCACGATGTCAACGTCTTGTGATGGGGCTCACATGATGTGCAGGGAACGACTCCGTGATGACCGGCTGCGGGTGGGTGGTCGTGTCCGAACCCGGCGCAGCCCTTGAGTCGTACGAGGTGATCCGGTTGGAACTGCGCGACGGGCCGAGCGGCTTCTCGACCTGACGCCTCATTGTCGCGTCAGGACGAGGTGCTCCCGGCCGCGGCCTCGGCCGCCGCGAGGAATTGCTGGAAGGTCACGACCTGGTCCGACGGTGGGGCGCTCACGCTGACCGGCGATCCGTAGTCGGAGAAGTCGAGGCTCTCGTCGACGCTGATCGTCCCCGACGAGCCGACCGTCTCGGTGAGGCCGATGCTCATGCGTCGCAGGAGCCCGGAATCGTCCACGTAGACCTTCATGGTGGTGTTCCCGATGTCCACGTGGCTGAGCGCGGCGGTCATCCATGACGGCAACTTGGCGTTCGCCAGCTGCTTCTTGATGGCAGCGGAGTCGAGCGTCACCGAGTAGCCCTGAACCGACGCGCCGTCGATCGACGACGATCCCAGTGGAACGACGGTGTTGCCCTGTTGCGTGAGAAGCCGCAGCATCGCGGCGGGGTTGTTGGCGGTACCGAGCGAGCCTGTGCCTTGGTTGCCCGAGACTCCCAGGGACGAGAGATCAATGGACACCCACGACTTTCCCGGGACAACCTGGTCGATTCCGGGGATGTTCTCGTATACCGATCCACCGAGGTATACGACCTGGATCGTGATCTGCCGACCGGCCGCGTCTGTGCTGAACCGGAGTTGCATCGCGTTGCTGCTGAAGTCGATGCCGCCTGTTCCCGCGCCAGTGACGGTCCCTGTTGGCGCTTGGGCCGACATGTTCATGGTGATGTGGGCTGTTCGATCGGCCATGGTGCTGTTGACCGAGTCGATGACCGCAGCTTCAGCGCTCTTGCCGCCGCTGCCGACGGCGATGATGCTGCCGGCGGCGGCCAGGACGACCAGCGCCACGATGCCGGTGACCAACCGTCTCCGGGGCCGACGAGTCGGGGGCGACTCGGACCCGACGACGAAGGTGTCATCGGGGCCGAGACCGAACGCTGAGGTTTCGCCGAACGCCTGAACCGGAGAGCTCGTCTCGAGACCCTCTGGGTCCCGAGCGCCAGCGGCACCCGGAGCAGGGGGCGGAGTCCAATATGACGTCCCCAGAGGAGGAGGAGGAGGAGGAGGAGGAGGAGGAGGCTGCATGATCGGGTCGACCGGCGCCAGGACGATCGGGTCGACCGCGGCCTCGATCATCGGCGTGACCGGCGCCGGGACGATCGCTTCGACCGCGGCCTCGATCATCGGCGCCACCGGCGCCGGGACGATCGGGTCGCCCGGGGCCGGCGTCATCGGGTCGACTTGCTGTTCGACGATCGGTTCGGCCAGCCGCGGTGTTCGGAGACTCTCCGGCCAGGTCGAACGGGGAGGAAGGTCGTCGAACGCTTCCACCGATCCGTCGCGAACCAATTTGGTGGGCTTCCCATCGACGAAATAGCGAACTTCGTGCGCGTCGAACGGGTCGGGTGCCCAGCCCTCGTAGGTAGCAGCCATGAAAGGTCTCCGTTCGAACGATGACGAAACGACGACTAATTGTCGATCGGCCAATTGTCGATCGGCCCCCGCCCCCGGGGCCTTTAGCCTGGGAGTCGACCTCCGGACGTCCCTTTTGGACGTGTGATCATCAACATTGATCCTCGACGGAGCCGGGGTCAACCCGCCGGTGACGCCGATTTTGGGCCGTCTACCAGGGAATTCTACCCTTGTGACCCGCCCACGAACTCTTGGTGGACGCCACGTCTCCCGGGGGGGTATCGATTCACAGGGGGCGCACAGCAGACACACAGCGCCCGCGCAAGCGGGCCGTCCATCCTCGACACAGGAGGGACATCGACCTATGGAAACGAAGCGGAACCGAGTTCTCGTCGTGGACGATGAGCCTTCGATCGTCGACGCCGTGGCGACATCGCTGCGCTACGAGGGTTTCGAGGTCGAAGAGGCCATGACGGGGCGGGCCGCATTGGTCGCCGCACAGGAACGACCACCCGACCTGATCGTTCTGGACGTGATGCTCCCTGACCTCGACGGTCTGGAAGTCACCAGGAGGCTGCGCACCGACGGGATCCGGGCGCCGGTGCTCTTCCTCACCGCTCGCGACTCCTTGGAGGACAAGATCGCGGGGTTGACCGTCGGCGGGGACGACTACGTCACCAAACCCTTCGCCTTGGCCGAGATCATCGCCCGGGCCCGGGCATTGCTGCGGCGGGCGGGCCTGGAATCCTCCGACGAGGGCCTCTTGCGGTTCTCCGACCTCGAGATGGACGAGGGTGCCCACGAAGTGCGTCGAGGAGGTGCGCTGATTCAGCTGACGGCGACGGAGTTCAACCTGCTGCGCTTCTTCCTTCGCAATCCCCGTCAGGTCCTGTCCAAGGCGCAGATCCTCGACAACGTCTGGCACTATGACTTCGGCGGTGAGGCCAACGTGGTCGAGACCTATGTGAGCTACTTACGGAAGAAGCTCGAACGCCACGGGGCCCCGCTCATCCACACGATCCGCCTCGTCGGCTACACGTTGCGTGAGTCGGAGGCTCCGTAGGTGTCGCTGCGGCTCCGGCTGCTCCTCGCCGTCGGCGCCGTGGCGCTCACGGCGCTGGCGATCGCGGACGTCGTCACGTACCAGGAACTGCGATCGTTCCTCTACAACCGCATCGACCAGTCGCTCCAGCAGTCGCACATCGCCATGGAAGGCGCCCTCGGGAGCCGATCGCGTGGTGCGGTCGGTCGAGGGGCCTTCCCGTCTTCGGGGGGGCAATCCCAGGGCAACACCACTGGGCCGCCACCGGTGTCATCGACCGGGGAGTCGACCACAAAGGAGTCATCGCAGCCTCCGACGTGCAACGGCTTCGCCGGCCTGAGCGGTGACCTGCTCCATGAGCTCGAGCCGGGCACCTTCATCGAGGTCCGGAGCGCGTCCAATGCCATCCTGTGCCGTTCGCAGCAACCCGCACCGTTGGGCTCGAGCGAATCGGCAGATCCCACGCTGCCCACACGCATCACAGGCTTCGTGTCCGACGCAGCCGACTTCCACGAACCGACGGTCTACTTCACGAGCGTCGATTCGGGATTCCGGTTGCGGGCGTCGGTGCTGAACGGCGGCCCGTATTCGGGCGGACAGCTCCTCGTTGGGCTCCCCGTCGGCTCGACGATCTCCACCCTGGGTCGCTTGGTCGAAGTCGAGCTGGCGGTGACCGGCGCCGCTCTCCTCGCCGCCCTCTTGATGGGGTGGTGGTTGGTGAGGGTGAGCTTCCGCCCCCTGCGTGCCGTTGAAGCCACGGCAGAGGCCATCGCCCGCGGCGAGCTCGCCGAACGGGTTCCCGGCGAGGAGGCACGCACGGAGGTGGGGCGCCTGGCCCGGGCGATCAATGTCATGCTCGGACGCATCGAGAAGGCCTTTGCCCAACGCGATGCCACCGAACAGAACTTGCGGGCGTCGGAGGGTCGGATGCGGCAGTTCGTGGCGGATGCTTCGCACGAATTGAGGACCCCGCTCACCGCCGTATCGGCCTACGCGGAGCTGTTCGAGCAGGGAGCGGCGACGCGCGCCGACGACCTGCAGCGAGTGATGCACGGCATTCGCAGCGAAACGACGCGGATGGGGAGTCTCGTCGAGGACCTCCTGCTTCTGGCCCGCCTGGACGAAGGTCGACCGCTCGAACGCGAGGAAGTCGAGCTCCTGGGAGTGGCGGCAGAAGCCGTGCAGACAGCGTCGACCGTGGGCCCACAATGGCCGGTTCGCCTCGTCGCTGCGCACCCGGTCGAGATCGTCGGTGACCGCATGCGGCTGCGCCAGGTGCTCGACAACCTGCTCGCCAACGTCCGCACCCATTGTCCGCAAGGGACACGTTGCGTCGTCACCGTCGACAAGGACGACCACGACGCCGTGATCAGCGTCGAGGACGATGGTCCAGGATTGGGCCCCGAGGAGGCCTCTCGGGTCTTCGAGCGATTCTTTCGCGCCGACCCCTCACGCTCGCGTCGCCTGGGGGGTGCCGGCCTGGGCCTTTCCATCGTGGCGTCGATTGCACAAGCCCACGGTGGCACGGTCACCGCCGGTAGCGGGTCCGGGGGAGGCACGGTGTTCACGGTGCGCTTGCCCCTGTCCGGGGCCCCCGAACCACAAGACGCTGGGCCAGAAGGTGGCGGAGACTCCGACCCCCGAGGCGGATTCACAGCCGACTCATAGCCGGCTGTGCGAGGGTCGCGAGGTTCGCATGGTGACATGCACGACATGAGCGAACCCCCGATCACACTTCCTCCCCCGGGACCTTCGGCCGGACCCCCAGCGAGACCATCAGGTCGACTCGCGTCGCTCGGAGCCAGGCGGCGAGGCATCGCCCGGACCAGAGTCCACCGGACCTCGAGGGCGGTAGCCATCCTTGCCACTGCGGCTGCAGCAGTCCTTGGTCTTGTGGTCTCCAAGCAGATCCCGGGCACCACCGCCTCTGCCGACGCCACCACGAGCTCGACGTCATCGACGACGACATCGGGGGGCCGCCCCACGCCGTCGAGCACGGCCGAGCAAGTCACGTCGACCACCTCCGGCAACTCCTCGTCAACAGTCGCCTCGACGGCTGCGACAACCACGATCACCACGCCGAGCTCGACGACCAAGTCGACAACCGTGGTATCGGGTGGGTCCGGGCACTGACATGCGAGCTCCCCATTCCCACCGCGACAACACCGGCTTCGTTGTCAACGACGAGTCGACAAC
>JADGOL010000260.1 GCA_017882995.1 Acidimicrobiales bacterium
AGACCGGCGTGGTGGTGTTCGACCGCGTGCCGCGTCCCGCTGCGGTGCAGAGCATCATCACCGAACAGATCGACGCCTTGCGCCACCGTTCCGTCGCCCCGGTCTCATCGGGGCCGGTCGGATCGGGGCCGGTCGGATCGGGTCCGGTCGGGTCCTGGCACGAGGACGGGGCCGCCGGACATCCACCGCGCAACGGCGTCGCCATGAGCGACGAGACCCCGCCGTCGGGCACGGCCCGGGTGTCGCGTCCCCAACCCGGGGAGGAGACGGTCGCCGACCGTCTGATGCAGCTCGACGAACTTCGCCGCCGGGGAATCGTCACCGACGAGGAGTTCGCCTCCAAGAAGGCCGAATTGCTCGATCGCTTGTGATCCGGGGCTAAGCCACCGCCACCAGGTGCGCGCCCCGGGAGGCACGGACTCTCCACGCCGGGGTCCCGAGGAGGTCGAGGTCGAGGGCGGTGGGTTCGGTGAGCGCTACGACACAACCGCCGAATCCGGCCCCGGTGAGCCGGGCTCCGAAGACACCGGGGAACCCCATCAGCCGTTCCACCAACGAGTCGAGCCCGGGCGTCGACACCTCGAAATCATGGGCCAGGCTGTGATGGCTCGCCGCCATGACGCGCCCCGCCTCGGCGAGATCTCCGGCACGCAGCGCGGCGGTGAACCAGTGCACCCGCTCACATTCGGTCACGACGTGACGGGCCCGGCGGCGCAACACGGGATCGGGGATCGCCACGGCCACTGCGGGGTCCACCCGCCCGAGCGGCCCGAGGCGATGGGCGGCGGCTTCACACTCCGCCCGTCGTTGCGCATACGCAGAGTGCGCGAGCGCACGGGACTCTCCGGAGTGGACCACCACGACCTCGGCACCGGCGGGCACCTCGACGGTCTGCATCGACAGGTCGGCGAAGTCGATCAGGAGCGCGCAGTTCTCCTGGGCCGCGCTCACCACGAGTTGGTCCATGATCCCGGTCGGCACCCCGGTGGCGGCGTGTTCGGCACGTTGACAGGTGCGCGCCAGGCTCACCGGATCAGCGTCGTGTCCGAACACCAGGGCGAGGGCCACCTCGAGTGCCGCGCTCGAGGACAGCCCGGCGCCGATGGGGAGGGTCGTGACGACCGTGCCGCTTCCTCCCGAGGCGGGACGGACAGCGGACGCGACGGCGGCGACATACCGGGCCCAGCGCGGTTCGACGGCCTCGAGCACGCGGCTGTCGAGCGACATGTGGATGTCCACGTCGGCGGGCTCGGGGTCCTGTGACGACCGCAGGACGAGACGGGTGCCCTCGTCGGGCGTGAACGTCACCGTGGTGCCGAGGTCCACGGCCATGGGAAGGGCGACACCCTCGTTGTAGTCGGTGTGATCGCCGATGAGGTTGACCCGTCCCGGGCTGTGGGCCCGCACCGGGGCGGCGCGCCGGTGCGGGGCGGGATCGGCCATCGTGGCGACAGCATGACACGACGGGTTTGACCCCTACACCCTGCTGCGGCCAGCATCCGGGCATGGAGCGCGTCGACCTGGGGACCGGCATCGAGCTGTGTTACGAGTTGCTCGGGGCACCCGAGGACCCCGTCGTCGTGCTCATCGCCGGCCTCGGGCGCCAGCTCATCGGGTGGGACGACGCCTTCTGCCAGCTCCTGGTGAACGACGGCTTCTCGGTGTTGCGCTTTGACAATCGAGACGCAGGCCTGTCCACGCATCTCGAGGACGGCCCGCCCTTCGACCTGGCCGAGGCGCGTCGCGGGGGACGCGACGCGGTCACCTACACACTCGAGGACATGGCCGACGACACCGCCGGCCTTCTCGATGCGCTCGGCATCGAGCACGGCCACCTCGTCGGGACGTCTATGGGAGGCATGATCGCCCAGACCCTCGCCATCCGTCACCCGCCCCGTGTACGCAGCCTCTGTTCGATCATGTCCACGACCGGTGCCGATGACGCGGGACGGTCCACGCCCGAGGCCATGGCCGTCGTCATGCAGCGCCCGGCGACCGACCGCGACGCGTACGTCTCGACCGAGCTCGCCAACAGTGCGGTCATCGGGTCGCGTGGCACCCTGGTCGACGAGGCATGGCGCCGTCGCCGATTCGAGAGCTTCTATGACCGCGGCGTCGACCCGGCCGGGACGGCGCGTCAGATCATGGCCATCGTGGCGTCGGGCGATCGCACCGCCGCGCTCGCCGGTGTGACGGTGCCCACCCTGGTCATCCACGGAGACGTCGACCCACTCGTGACGCTCCCGGGCGGAGAGGCGACGGCGCGGGCCATTCCCGGAGCCGAGTTGCTCGTGATCCCGAACATGGGCCATGAGATCCCCCCCGCGGTGCAACCCGTCATCGTCGGTGCCATCGCCGCCAATGCCCGTCGGACGGCGCCAGGATCTGCATCTCGTGCGGAGGGCTCGCACCGGTGAGCGGGCCCCTGGCAGGCATCCGCGTCGTCGAGCTGGCCGGGATCGGGCCGGGCCCGTACACCTGCATGCTCCTGGCCGACGCCGGGGCGGACGTCCTGCGGGTGGACCGGGCCACGGGGAGCGCGCCGGCCCCGTCGGCGGGACCGCACTGGGACCTGCTCAACCGCAGCCGGCGATCGGTCGCCGTCAACCTCAAGCACGCCGAGGGGGTACGCCTCGTTCTCGACCTCGTCGCCCAGGCCGACGGCCTGGTCGAGGGTTGGCGCCCGGGCGTGGCCGAGCGACTGGGCATCGGGCCCGAGCCGTGCATGGAACGCAATCCCCGGCTCGTGTACGGACGCATGACGGGGTGGGGCCAGGACGGGCCCCTGGCGTCGGCGGCGGGACACGACATCAACTACATCGCCCTGGCCGGGGCCCTGTGGCCCATCGGCCGGGTCGGGGAACGACCCGTGCCACCCCTCAACCTCGTCGGCGACTTCGGGGGCGGGGGGATGCTGCTCGCGTTCGGCATGTGTGCGGCGATGCTCGAGGCGCAACGTTCGGGACAAGGCCAAGTCGTCGACGCCGCCATGGTCGACGGGGCGGCCTCGCTCATGACCATGACCTTCGCGTTCCGCCAACTGGGGTTGTGGACCGAAGGCCGCGGCGTGAACGTTCTCGACACGGGTGCACCGTTCTACGAGGTCTACGACACGAGCGACGGCAAGTGGTTCTCGGTCGGCGCCATCGAGCCGCAGTTCTACGCCGAGTTGCTGAAGGTCATCGGCCTCGACGGCGAGGAGCTCCCCGCCCAGAACGACCGGGAGCAGTGGCCCGCCATGAAGGAGCGGTTCGCGACGATCTTCCGAACCAAGACACGTGACGAGTGGGCCCATGCCTTTGCCGGGAAGGACGCCTGTGGCGCACCGGTGCTCTCGCCCTGGGAGGCACATACCGACCCCCACAACGCACACCGCGAGACCTTCGTCGAAGTCGACGGCGTGGTCCAGCCCGGTCCCGTGCCCCGGTTCAGTCGGACGCCCGCCACGGTCCACAAGCCGCCGTCGGTCGCCGGGGCCGACGCGGACGAAGCCCTACGTTCGTGGGGGGTCGACGAGGGTCGTCTCACCACTCTGCGCGAATGCGGCGCCGTCGACTGAGCGCCGCCGTCTCCGAGTGACACAGCCCCTGAGTGGCCGGGCCGGGGCCCGGCCTCAGAAGCCCGGCCCGGGCCTCAGAAGCTCGACAGGGACCTCTCAGAGGTTGACGACGGGGCAGGTCACGGTGCGCGTGATGCCCTCGATGAGCTGGATGTGGCTCACCACCATGCGACCGAGGTCGTCCACCGATGCCGCCTGGGTCCGCACGATCACGTCGTAGGGACCGGTGACGTCCTCGGCCGAGACCACACCGTCGATGCCACGGACCTGCTGTGCGACATATGCGGCCTTGCCGACCTCGGTCTGGATCAGCACGTATGCGGTTACCGCCATCGTGTCCCCTCCCTCGAGCCGACCCGACGGGTGCCCCGGGTCTTTCGTCATGGTAGTGGTGACCGGACCGTGTCCACCTGGTCGTAGTCTGGCCCGGTGCCAGGTCGAGGGCGTGAGGCGTCGGCCCGCATCGCGCGCCAATTGCGCGATGCCCTCGCCGCCCTCCTCGACCAGAGGACCCCCTTTGGCCGCCTGGCGCTGACCCAGGTCGTGCTCACCGCCGGGGACACCCTGCTCACCGTGTCGTTGGCGGGGTCGTTGTTCTTCTCGGTGTCGCCCAACGAGGCGCACAAGAAGGTCATCCTCTACCTGCTGCTCACCATGGCGCCCTTCGCCGTGGTGGCCCCGCTGCTCGGCCCCATCATCGACCGCAGCCGCGGCGCCCGGCGGGCCACCGTGGTGATGTCGACCGCATGTCGGGCCGCGGTCTGTCTGATCATGGCCGGCGACCTTCAGAGCACCCTGCTGTTTCCCGAGGCCTTCACCATGCTGGTGTTGTCGAAGGTGTATCTCGTCACCAAGGGCTCGCTGGTTCCCTTGGTCGTGGCGGCCTCGGAGCGACCCGGTGGCAACGAGCTGGCGTCGGCCAACGCCCGGCTCGGCCTGTTGTCGTCGCTGGCCACGCTGGCGGCGTCGATCCCGGCCGTCGGGGTGCTCGAGCTCTTCGGCGGGGCCTGGGTCCTGCGCCTCGACGTGGTCGTGTTCGTCGTCGGCACCGTCGTCGCGCTGCGGTTGCCCCTCGGCCGCTCATCGCGCGCCGGTTGGGACGAACAGGGAAGGCCGACGGCGGAGTCGACGACGGCCGGCGACGCCTGGGACGAGGAGACGCCCATGGGGGCATTGGGACCTCGGGCCAACACGCACCCCGAGGTCATCCTGGCCCTCTCGGCCATGTCGATCCTGCGCGGCTTGGTCGGGTTCTTGACGTTCCTGCTCGCCTTCTCGCTGCAGAGCCACGGCAAGGCCTCGGGGTGGTACGGATTGATGCTGGCCGGCTCGGTGGCCGGTGCGCTGGTGGGGGTGATGGCCGTTCCCAGGGTCCGCAAGGTCCTGAGCGAGCCCGCCATGCTGGCCGTGTCGATCTGGTCGGTGGCACTCGCCGGGGCTCTGGCGGCGTTCGTGGGTGGGATCGTGATCCAAGCCCTGCTGGCGTTCGTGATCGGCATGGCCAGCGCGGCGAGCAAGCCGGCCTTCGACGCGCTGGTGCAGCGCTACGTCCCCACCGCCGCCCAGGGTCGGGCCTTCGCCCGCTTCGAGACGAGGTTGCAGCTCGTCTGGGTGCTGGGTGCGTTCTTGCCGGTGGTGATCAAACTGCCGCTGACCGGAGGCGACACCGTGATCGCGGCGGTGGCCGCCGTGACGGGACTGTCGTATCTCACCAGCCGGCGCGCCCTGCGCCACCGTTGGGTGGCACCGTGACGATCAGCCCAGCCGGCGCTCCAAGGCGTCGAGCTGCTCGCCGAGCTCGACCGGGAGCCGGTCGCCGAAGCGCCCGTAGTGCTCACGGATGAGCGGAGCCTCGTGGCGCCATTCATCGACGTCGACCCGCAACAACTCGGTGATGTCTTGTTCGGGAACCCCGAGCCCGTCGGCGTCGAGCGCGCCCGGTGCCGGGACGTTGCCGATAGGAGTCGCCGTCGCCTCGCCCCTGCCGGCGGTGCGCTCGACGATCCAGGCGAGCACGCGTGAGTTCTCGCCGAAGCCCGGCCACAGAAAGCGGCCCTCGGCGTCTTTGCGGAACCAGTTCACGTAGTAGATACGGGGAAGATTGCCCGCGTCGGTGGACTTGCCGATCCGGAGCCAGTGGGCGAAGTAGTCGGCCATGTTGTAGCCACAGAACGGCAGCATGGCGAAGGGGTCGCGACGGAGGTTGCCGACGGCCCCGGCCGCGGCGGCTGTCGTCTCCGACGACAGAATCGACCCCAGGAACACGCCGTGGGCCCAGTCGAAGGACTCGGTGACCAGTGGCACCGCCGAACCGCGCCGGCCCCCGAACAAGATGGCCGAGATGGGCACGCCCCGAGGGTCCTCCCATTCGGGCGCGCACGCCGGGTTCTGCTGCGCCGGGACGGTGAACCGGGCGTTGGGATGCGCGGCCGGGGTCTTCGAATCAGGCGTCCAGTCGTCGCCGCGCCAGTCGGTCAGGTGGGCGGGCGGTGTGTCGGTCATGCCTTCCCACCACACGTCACCGTCGTCGGTCAGGGCCGTGTTGGTGAAGATGCAGTTGCTGCGCATCGTCTTCATGGCGTTGGGATTGGTCTTCATGCCCGTGCCCGGGGCCACCCCGAAGAACCCCGCCTCGGGGTTGATGGCGTAGAGGCGTCCGTCGGACCCGAATTTCATCCAGCAGATGTCGTCCCCGATGGTCTCCACCTTCCAGCCCGGGATGGTGGGGACCATCATCGCCAGATTGGTCTTGCCGCACGCCGAGGGGAAGGCGCCGGCGACATAACGCACGTCGCCTTCGGGGGAGGTGACCTTGAGGATGAGCATGTGCTCGGCGAGCCAGTGGTCGTCTCGGGCCATGACCGAAGCGATGCGCAGGGCGAAGCACTTCTTCCCCAACAGCGCGTTGCCGCCGTAGCCTGACCCGTACGACCAGATCTCGCGGGTCTCGGGGAATTGCACGATGTACTTGCTCTCGGCGTCACACGGCCATGGCACATCCGCCTGGCCCGGCTCGAGCGGATGTCCCACCGAATGCAGACAGGGCACGAACTCGCCGTCGTCGCCGAGCACCTTGAGCGCGTCGGTTCCCATGCGCGTCATCGTCCGCATGGACACGACGACATAGGGGGAGTCGGTGACCTCGACACCGATGTGCGCGATGGGCGAGCTCAGTGGGCCCATCGAGAAGGGGACCACGTACATCGTGCGGCCTCGCATGGAACCCTTGAACAGCTGGGTGAGCGTGGACCGCATCTCGTCGGGGTCCCGCCAGTTGTTGGTCGGACCCGCGTCGTCTTCGTTCTTGGAGCAGATGAAGGTGCGGTCCTCGACGCGCGCCACGTCCCCGGGGTCCGAGCGGGCCCAGAAGCTGTTGGGTCGCTTCGCTTCTGAGAGCCGGGTGAACGTGCCGTTGTCGACGAGGTGCTGGCACAGCCGCTCGTACTCGGCCTCGCTGCCGTCGCACCATTCGACCTGGTCGGCCGCGGTGAGAGCGGCCACTTCCTCGACCCAGGCGAGGAGCTTTCGGTTGGCGGTGGGCGGCATGGTCGGGACGTGTCCTCTCTGCCTCAATGAGTGGGCGGGCCCTCCTCGACGCCGTGTCCTGGGCCCACTCGGCCCCGAACGCGGCGAGCAGGAGCCCCGCGGTTGTTCGAGTACCTCCAATGGTAGGCATTGAAGATGCGCTCTCCCAAGTCCCGTGCCACGCCTCGTGGCCGACCGGAGACAGCCGGCGGAAATGGTGGGGAGTTCGTTGCCATCGACCGTTTGCGTGACCGCCTCCCGGGTCCCCCGGTCGGAGAGGTCTGGATCGGCGATGACGCGGCCGTCCTCGGGGCCCGGCCGGGCAAGCTCTTGGTGACGACGGACCTGTCCGTCGTCGGTGTCCATGCCGATCTGGCCCTGATCGGCCTCGACGACCTGGGATGGCGCGCCCTCGCCGCCTCGGTGAGCGACGTGGCGGCCATGGGAGGTCGCCCCGACGGCGCCGTGGTGGCCGTGGCCGGGCCCCCGGACACGGACCTAGACCTGCTCTACGACGGCATCTCGGCCTCGTCCGACGCCCACGGGTGCCCCGTCGTCGGCGGGGATCTCTCCAATTCGAGCGAACTGGTCGTGGCCGTGACCGTGACCGGGCACGTGGACGGGGAGCCCGGGCCGGTCCTGCGCAGCGGCGCCCGTGCCGGCGACGTGCTCTTCGTGACGGGTCCCCTCGGCGCCGCCGCGGCTGGGCTCCGGTTGCTCCGGTCCACCGAGCGTCGGCCCGGGTCAGGCGAGGGAGACGCCCTGGAGCTGGCGCACCGACGACCTCGGGCGCGCCTCGCCGAAGGGGAGACGGCGAGATTGGCGGGAGCCAGGGCCATGATCGACATCTCCGACGGGCTCCTGGCCGACCTCGGGCATGTGGCCGACGCGTCGGGGGTCGGATACCGCCTCGACGAGGTCCCCGTGGCGGCGGGGGCCACTCTCGAAGAGGCCCTCGGCGGGGGCGAGGACTACGAGCTCGTGATGGCGACGGCCGATCCCACCCTCCTGGCCGCGGCGTTCGCCGAGGCGGGGTTGCGCCCGCCCATCCTCATCGGCGCCTGCACCGCCGACACGGCGCAGCGCACCTTGGCGGGGGAGCCGGCCCCATCGCTCGGATGGCAGCACTCGTGGGGGTGACCCCGCCGTGCGGAGGTGCGACCGGCCTAGGCTGCCAAAGGTGCTTCACCGCCTCTGCATCACGTCGACGAGCGTCAACGCCATGAGGCCGGCG
>JADGOL010000261.1 GCA_017882995.1 Acidimicrobiales bacterium
CATGGGTAGGCGTGCCCAGAGGTAGTCGAGGACGCGGGTGCGGAACGAGAACCGTGTCTCGAGGTTGTCGAGGTGGATGCTGGCCGCGACATCGGCATCGAGGAGGTAGCTCCCCCAGGCGTGATACGGCACCCACTCGTCGTTGAAGAAGACAGTCGACCCCGTGAGGCCCAACTCGTCGCTGACCGCTCGCAACTCAGTGGCCCGGGACATCTCAGCGATGTCGGGGTTGGGATTGCTCATGCCGAGGAAGACGAGGCGGACTGTGGGGATGTGGTCCCGTACCCGGTCGACGGCACGGACAAGCGAGACGGGATCGAACCAGTCGTAGACGCCGCCGCCCCACACGATGACCGGATCACCGGCTCCGATGGCCGGAAAGTGGCCGCGCAGCACGGGCCCGGCGGGGACGGGCGGTTCGGGAGGCAGACCGAAGGGCACGACATCGATCAGGCGACGCAGCGTCGGGTCGGGGTCGTAGTTGGCCGGGTTCACGCGCCCCGCGTGAGAGAGCGCGCCGAGCCAGAAGTCCCGCTGCCGCTCGCTGGCACACAGGAAGAAGTCACCTCGACGCAGGTCGTCGTTGATGACTGCCACCTGGTGCGCCACGGCCTGCTCGTATTCCTCGTCGCTCCGATCGCCGCGCTCGAGGTTCTCGAGATGGGTCGGGATGTACATGTCGATGACAACGGGGAGATCGCTCGACGCCACCTCGGGATGACGACGAATCACGCTGGTCGGTGCGAACACGACATCGGACTCCTCCACCAGCGATGCCAGGTCCGACGAGCCGGGAGCGATCGAGCACACCCGGATCGCATCGTGACGTCGTGACGCCCCCGCCGTCCCGGCGAGGGTGACGTCGAATCGGGAGGCCAATACCAGGGCAAGGTGCCACGCTCGGATGGCCGGTCCCGCCATGGCCTCGGTGAGCGGGTCGAAGCTCAAGACGAGAAGGCGCGTTCGCATCAGAGACGTGGGTCGTCCACGGTCACAAAGCACCACAGATGGTGCGATAGCACCGGTATGTCCTCACTAGGCTCGCACCATGACGCGGTGGGAGATGCGCGCGGTGACTGAGCGTCCATCGGGGCGATGATAGTCGCCGCCTCTGCGTCGACGGATCGACCGATGGCGCGCGCGTGGCGCGTCGTGGTCATCACCGATGACGTCCTCACGTCGAAGATGGCCGGGCCCGCCATCCGGGCCTGGCACATCGCCGAGGCCCTGGCCGCGGAGCACGAGGTGGTGCTCGCCACCACGTCGGATCTCTGTGATGTGACATCCGGGCAATTCGCGGTGGAGTCCGCAGACCGGGCGCGGTTCGAGGAGCTCGAGCGTTGGTGTGACGTCGCCATCGTGCAGGGCTATCTCCTTCACAACGTTCCCGAGCTCCGCGCTTCGCACAAGGTGATGCTCTTCGACCTCTATGACCCTCTCCATCTCGAGGCACTCGTCCTCACCCGTGACGACCAGGAGCCGGAGCGCTCGGTCAACGTCGCCAACACGGTTCGTACCCTCGAGGAACAGCTGACCCGTGGGGACTTCTTCGTCTGCGCCAGTGACAAGCAGCGAGACCTGTGGTTGGGTTTCCTGGCCGCCTTGGGAAGGATCAATCCCCGCACCTACGGGGACGACTCCACGCTCCGCCGGCTCATCGACGTCGTGCCCTTCGGCCTTCCCGACGATCCGCCGGTCCGGACACGAGCCGCCCTGCGCGGAGTCGTCCCGGGCATCGGGCCCGACGACGAGGTCGTGATCTGGGGAGGCGGGCTCTACGACTGGTTCGACCCGGCGACGCTGATCCGGGCCATCGACAAGGTCCGCCTCGCCCGGCCACGGGTGCGCCTCTACTTCCTGGGTACGCGTCATCCCAAACCGGACATCGTCGAGTCCGGCGTCGCCACCGAAGCGCGTCGCCTCGCGGATGAACTCGGCTTGACGGGGACACACGTCTTCTTCAACGAGAGCTGGGTCGCCTACCACGACCGTCAGAACTACCTCTTGGAGGCCGACGTCGGCGTGAGCCTCCACCTCGAGCACCTCGAGACGCAGTACTCGTTCCGCACCCGCATGCTCGACTACCTGTGGGCCGGCCTCCCCATCGTGGCCACCGCCGGCGACAGCTTCGCGCAGATCATCTCGTCGGAGGGGATCGGGACCGTCGTACCCCCCGACGATGTCGACGCCGTGGCGGACGCCTTGGTCGACCTCTTGAGCGACCGCCACGCCCGGGAAGTGTGTCGAGGGCGCGCCCTGACGGTGGCGTCGCGGTTCCGGTGGTCGGCGGTGCTCGAGCCCCTGCTCGCCTTCTGTGCCGCGCCCCACCATGCCCCCGACGCCCCGGATTGGCCCGGTGCGGGCGGTCCGGCCCCGTCGTCGGAGGGGGCACAGGGCACGACGGGGCGTGGCGAGGGCCTCGGTCGAGTGACGCAGCTGTATCGGGAGGGAGGGGTGCGAGCCGTCGCCGGCGCAGTCCGCCGTCGCCTGGGCCCATGGCTGTCACGTCGGTAAAGGTTCGGGCCCGCGCTGTCGATAGAGGTGTGTTCGACATTGAGGGGTGGATCTGTGGAAATTGCCTGCATGCGGCGCCGACGCGCCCTGGCGCCGGGCTCGGCACAGAAGCCCGGGCACCGGGAATACTCGACGTTGGCGCCGGTCGCGCCCGCTGGTAGCCGGGCCCGTCGAGGCCGTCTTGTCCTCGGCGCGGCGGCGGTCACCGGTGCCCTGTTGGGGGCAGGCTCGAGCGGGGCACAGGCTGCGGTGCAGGCGCACGCCCCCTCGTTCTCTTTGATCTGGACCCAGCCCCTCAACGACGTCGGCGGCCCCATCGCCCTGTCGTCGCCCAACGTGGCCACGCTGGCCGGGGGTCGCTCGGTCGTGGTGGGCGACCGTGCCGGCCATGTCTACGCGTTCAACCTCGGCTCCGGCGCGGGCGTGGCGGGATGGCCGGTGAGCACCGGCGTTCCCATCGACTCCACCCCTTCGGTGGCAGACACCACCGGGAGTGGGCTCGACTCGGTCTTCATCGGTGAAGGCAATGCCGCCACGCCGACGTCGGGCGGATACCTCGGCATCACCCCCCAGGGGGCCACGATGTGGTTCACCACCGTGCAGAACCCGTCCACCGACACCGCGCCGGCGAAGGCCGTGCAGGCGTCGATGGCAGTGGGCAACCTCAACGGTGGCACCGACGTCGTCGCCGGTTCGCTCGGAGAGGTCGGCCAAGCCATGAACGCGGCCAACGGAGCCATGCTCCCGGGCTTCCCGTGGTTCCAGGCCGACAGCAACTTCACCACCCCCGCCCTCGGTGACGTCTACGGCAACGGCCGGACCGACATCGTCCAAGGCGGCGACTCCTCGGCGGGTTCCGCCTACGGCGTGAATTACAGCAACGGAGGCCACATCCGCGTGCTCAGCCCCACGGGCAACTCCGGCACGGGAAACCCCGGCGGTGGCCTCGTCTGTCAGTACAACACCGATCAGACCGTGCAGTCCTCGCCGGCGGTCGGTGAGCTCGGTGGGAGCGTCGGGATCGTCTTCGGCACCGGCGCCACCTTTGGGGGCGCGTCGACGACCAACGACCTCATCGAGGTCAACGCCCATTGCACGCCGCGCTGGATCGAGAAGCTCGACGGCACCACGACGAGCAGTCCCGCCCTGGCCGACATCCTCGGCAACGGCCAGCTCCAGGTGCTCGAGGGCACCAGAGTGGGCTCGGGCGGATCGATCTGGGCGCTCAACGGCGTCACCGGGGCCACCATCTGGCACACGGCCACCGCCGGGCAGGTCATCGGCTCCACCGTCAGCGCGGATCTCACCGGCGGCGGATACCAGGACGCCATCGTGCCGACCACGGCCGGCGTGGAGATCATCGACGGGAAGTCCGGCGCCCTGGTCACCACGCTGGGACAGAGCGCCGGCCTGGCCTTCCAGAACTCGCCGCTCGTCACCGACGACCCCAACGGTTCGATCGGCCTCACCATCGCCGGGTACAACTCGAGCAACCAAGGCGTCATCCAGCACTACGAGGTGAGCCAGAGCAACGGAGCGGCCGCCACCGGGGCCGGGGCATGGCCGATGTTCCACCACGACCCGCAATTGACGGGGAACACGGGGTTGCCCTCACCGGTCGTCCAAGTGCCCTGCAACGCACCGTCGGGGAGCCCGGTGGGCTATGACATGACGGCGGCCGACGGCGGCGTGTTCAACTACGGGAACCTGCCCTTCTGCGGGTCGACCGGCAATCTCCTGCTCACGAGACCCGTGGTGGGCATCGCCGTCACTCCCGACGGGGGCGGGTACTGGCTCGTGGCGTCGGACGGTGGTGTCTTCGCCTTCGGCGACGCCAAGTTCCACGGATCGGCCGGCAACATCGCCCTCACCAAGCCCGTCGTGGGCATGGCCGTCACCCCCGACGGGGGCGGGTACTGGCTCGTGGCCTCGGACGGGGGAGTGTTCACCTACGGCGACGCCACCTTCCGCGGGTCGACCGGGAACATCCACCTGACCAAGCCGATGGTGGGCATGGCCGTAGACGCGCGCACCGGGGGGTACTGGTTGGTGGCGTCGGACGGCGGCGTCTTCGCCTACAACGCGCCCTTCTACGGCTCAGCGGGCAATCTCCGCCTGGTCAGGCCGGTCGTCGGGATGATGGCGACCAAGAGCGGAACCGGCTACCGGCTGACCGCCGGCGACGGCGGGATCTTCTCCTACGGGAGCGCCCCGTTCTACGGCTCCACCGGCAACATCGCCCTCACGCAACCCGTCGTAGGCCTCGGGGGGTTCTGATCGTTCAGGTACCCGCGGTCTCGTAACGCCGCCGCACCGAGGTGAGAAACGCCGCGTAGCGGCGGATCAGGGTGGGCCACTGGTAGTAGCGCTCCACATAGGCATGGCCGCGGGTGCCGAGAAGCGTGCGCAGCCCGGCGTCGGCGAGCAAGCGATCCATGACCGCCTCGAACTCGCGGTAGGAGCCGAACCACAGGCCACCGCCTGATCGCTCGCAATGCTCCCGGGTGGGGTCACACGTGGCGTTGACCATCACGGGCACCGACTGCTCCCAGGCCTCGAGGACGACGAGCGAGAACGACTCGAGGGCCGAGGGGGATATCGAGATCATGGCGTCGCGCACGATGTCGCATTTGTCGGCCTCGCTCACCGAGCCGGTGAGGACGATGTCCTCGTGCTCGGGGATGGTCGCCGCTCTCGGCCCGACCAGGGCCAGGGCGAGCGGGCCGGGGTGGCGC
>JADGOL010000035.1 GCA_017882995.1 Acidimicrobiales bacterium
ACCGTCCTCCTCGACCAGGTGGTGGACCCGCCCGGGTCGCTCACCACGGCCCAGCTCCAGCGGCCCGGACTCGCGCTCGATCAGGGTTCGGTCGAGATCGCCTTCGGTGGGAACGCGGGCGATTGCTCGACCTACCACGGCTGGATCGTCTCGGTGCCGGAGTCCGGCGGCACCCTGCGGACCTGGGAGGCCGACCCCACGCCCGGCAACGACCAGGGTGCGGTGTGGATGGGCGGCGCTGCTCCTGTGGTCGACTCCGCCGGGAACATTTGGATCGCCACCGGGAACGGGTCGAACACGACGGGGTCGTCACCCGACGGGAGCGACTCGGTGATCGAGTTGTCGTCATCGTTGGCCGTGGTGCAGTCGTTCACGCCATCGACGTGGCGGACCGACAATGCCAGTGATGCCGATCTCGGGTCGTCGGCGCCCGCCATCATGGGGAACGGACTGGTCTTCATGGCGGGGAAGTCCAGAACGGCGTACTTGCTCAATCAATCGAAACTGGGCGGTGTCGGGGGTCAGGTGGCCCAGCGCTCGTTCTGTGGGAGCAACGTCGACGGCGGAGAGGCCTTCACCACCACGGTCGTCTATGCACCTTGTTTGAAAGGCGTGGCCGCGGTGAAGGTCAACGCGCGCACACACAAGATGCGGGTGCTGTGGAGCACCTCGACCGGTTCGAGTGGACCGCCGATCGTGGCGGGGAACATGATATGGACGATCCGACGCGACGGCACGTTGTTCGGCCTGAGAAAGTCGAGCGGCCGGTCTTCGGTGCGGTTGACGATCGGGGCGCCTGCGAACCACTTCTCCACACCGTCGGTGGGCGACGGCCTCTTGTTGGCCGCTTCATCGAACCAGGTGGTGGCCTTCCACTGATCGTGTGATCGTCGGTGGAGGGTCGAGGCCCCTAGAGATGCAGGCCGCACTCGGTCTTGTCGGTACCGGACCAGCGTCCCGCTCGTCGGTCCTCGAGCTTCGAAACAGGACGGGTCGTCGGGCTGCACCCGATGGAGAGATATCCCTTGCGAAACAAGGGGTGGATCGGAAGCTTGCGGTCGGCCTCGTAGTGAGACACGTCATCGTGGGACCAGGTTGCGATCGGGTTGACCTTGACCAATCCCTTGGCGTCGTCCCATTCGACGATGGGAGTGGCTGCCCTCGCCTCGCTGTCGGCTCTCTTGAGGCCGGTCATCCAGGCCCCTTGTCCCTCGAGAGCGCGCTCGAGGGGTGCGGTCTTGCGTAGCTCACAGCATCGTTCCGATCCGCACGGCCACGCGTCGGCGTCGGCGTCGGGCGTGATGACACGCAGCTTCAACTGGTACTGGGTCTCGACCCGCTCCACGTAGGTCATGGTCTCGGGGAAATGGGCTCCGGTGTCGAGGAAGATCACCTCCACCTTGGGGTCGACCCGGGTGACCAGGTCGATCAGGACGCAGTTCTGGAACGAGCACACGAGCGACAGCCGACGACCGAACCGCTCGACCGCCCACGCCACGACATCCTCGGCAGCGGCCCCCTCGAACTGGGCGGAAAGGCGTTGGTATTCGGTCGACGAGCTCTCGTCGCCCACCATGGACAGCTGCGGGCTGATCCGTCTTGCCGGTGAGACCACGTACCCCCCCGTGTCCGTCGTGTCCCCGAACCTACCGTTTCACACCAGGCATCGGCGCAGGGCGTTGGCGCTCGGCCCCATCGCGAGATTACGCAACCGGCGTCGCAATTCGCATCGTCAATAGTGACGAATGCCGCGGTCCCGGTCCTGGTCACAGGCTTGCCAGGTCCGATTGGCGGCGCGGAAGCCCGTCGTCGGTCGTCGCGAATTCCCGAGCCCGTCCGGGGTCGGTCCCACCAGTCGAGAGGTGGACGCCCTCGCGCTGGCGCGGTTCAATGGCTCGAGTCCTGGCGACAGGCGACGAATGAGGGGTGTCCCATGACCATGACCGAGCTTCCGCCGACCGCGATCCACAGGGGAGAGAAGGAACTGCCCTTCGTCGACATCGGGGACGGGGCGACGCTTCAGCTCCTGCAGGTGGACCTGTCGAACGGGGTGTGGATCGTGCGGAACCATTTCCCGCCTGACACCACCATCCAGACCCACAAGCACACCGGGCACGTCCTCGCCTTTACGCAGAAGGGCTCGTGGTTCTACCAGGAGTACCCCGACGTGGTGAACACCGCCGGCTCCTACCTCTACGAGCCGGCCGGGTCGATCCACACGCTGCATGTCCCCGCCACCAACAAGGGTGTGACCGACGTGTGGTTTGCAATTCATGGAGCCAATCTCAATCTGGGTGCCGACGGCAACGTCGAGCTCGTGATCGACGCCCACGCCATCTTGCCCTTCTACCTGGCCGCTTGTGCCGAACAACACGGCGTCACCGATCCCCCCGTCGTGGTCATCGGGGGCTGACCACGTGCGAGCCGCTGTCCTCGCCGAGGATCGTCCCCGGCTCGAACTGGTCGACGTCCCCACCCCGGATCCCGGGCCAGGGGAAGTGCTGTTGCGCGTGACGGGCTGTGGCATCTGCGGCAGTGACCTCCACATCGCCAGCCAACTGGCAGTGGCCGGGGGGATCCTCGGTCACGAGATCGCCGGTGCCGTGGCGAGGGTCGGTGCGGGGGTCGGCGATGATCGGTGGCGAGAGGGCAAGGCGGTGGTGGCGCGGCCGTTCTCGGGTTGCGGCACGTGCGCGTACTGCGTGGGTGGTCGGGCCGACCACTGCACGCAGTTCCAGCTCATCGGTTTGGAGCGCCCCGGAGGCTTCGCCGAGTTCGTGACGGTGCGGGCCGACGAGCTCTTCGCGCTCCCCGCATCGGTCCTGGCCGACGAGCAGCCGCTGGTGGAGCCTCTGGCCGTCATGCGACGCGCCTTCCGGCGCGGTGCGGTGGTTCGGTCCGACCGCGTGGC
>JADGOL010000262.1 GCA_017882995.1 Acidimicrobiales bacterium
GGCGCTCCGGTCAGGTGACGCCAACCTGCTCCATCAGGAACGCGAGCTCCCAGGCGTACTGCTTCCACGCGTCATACCGGCCGCTCTTGCCGCCATGGCCCGCGACCATCTCGATCTTGAACAGGATCGGTCGTTGCACCGGGTCGCTCGTCACGGTCTCGCGCAACCGGGCCACCCACTTGGCCGGCTCGACGAAATAGACGCGGGTGTCATTGAGGCTCGTGGTCGCCAGAATGGCCGGGTAGTCAACCGCCGTAATGTTCTCGTACGGCGTGTAGGACTTCATGTAGCCGTAGACGTCCGCGTTGTGGAGCGGGTCGCCCCATTCCTCCCATTCGGGCACCGTCAGCGGCAGCGACGGGTCCAGGATCGTGGTGAGGGCATCAACGAACGGCACGGCCGCGTGGATCGCCCTGAAACGTCCTGGCGCAAGGTTGGCGACCACGCCCATGAGCAAGCCACCAGCCGAACCCCCTTCTGCGACAAGGCGATCCGGTGCAACCCACCCGCAGCTGACGAGATGGTCAGCACACGAGATGAAGTCGGTGAAGCTATTGGTCTTGTGCTCCATCTTGCCGGTGTCATACCACTGGCGCCCCATTTCTCCGCCACCGCGAACATGCGCTATGGCGTAGACGAATCCCCGATCCAGCAAAGACAATCGGGCCACCGAGAAGTACGGGTCGGTGCAGATCTCGTAGGCGCCGTAGCCATAGATCAGCCCTGGCGCTGAGCTGTCCGCAGTCACGTCGCGTCGATGGACCAGCGAGATCGGCACCCTCGTCCCATCTGCGGTGGTGGCCCACTCCCGATGCTGCTCGTAGTCCGCTGGGTCATAGCCACCGAGGACCGGCTGAGTCTTGAGCACGGTGAGCTGGCCGGTCACGAGGTCAAAGTCTGAGATGGTCTTGGGAGTCACCATCGACTCGAACACGATCTGGAGGGCCGAGGACTCGTACTCCGGGTTGTTGCCGGTGGCGACGGAGTACAGCGGCTCCTCGAAGGCGAGGTCATGAGCCGGGCCAAAACCGGATTCGGATGACGGGTCGCGACGGATCACTCGCACCGTCGTCAGCCCATCGCGACGCAGCGAGACAACGACATGGGAGGCAAACGCCTCGACGTCGACCAGCCGCTCCCCCGCCACGGCCTCGGCGAACGGCGACCACTGATCATGGCTTCGTGCGTCCAACGGGGCCTGCGCGAGCTCAAAGTCCGGGTGGTTCGCGTTGTGCACGATGAGCAGTCGGTCCCCTGCCGGCTCGACGTCGTACTCAACCCCGTCACGTCGGGGCGCCACGACTCGCGGGATGCCCAGAGGTGCCCCAGCGTCGAGCAACAACACCTCGGAGGTCAGCTTGGAGCCCACCTGGATGACGACCCAGGCATCGTCTCGAGAAGACCCGATGCCCATCCAGAACCGCTCGTCGGGCTCGTCGAACACCAGAACGTCGTCCAGGGCAGCAGTGCCGACCTCGTGACGCCACACCTGGTGAGGACGCCACGACTCGTCCAGCCGCGTGTAGAAGAGATGTTGCCCGTCGAGCGACCAGACGGCGCCATAGCCGGTCTGCGTGACGGACTCATCGATCACCTCGCCGGTCTCGATGTCCTTGACCCGCAAGGCAAATCGTTCGTCGCCCTCGACATCCACGGCGTAGGCGATCCGGCGCCCGTCACAGCTCACCTCGAAGGCGCCGAGCGAGAAGAACTCGTGCCCCTGCGCCTCGACGTTGCCGTCCAGCAGCACCTGCTCGCCCTCGGGGGTGACGCCCGGCTCGAGCTGTGGGCGCCCACGGCCCGCCACCATGCGAACGCGACACTGTGCGGCGTACTGCTTGTCGTCGAACGTGCGCGAGTAGTACCACCAGCCGCGGTACGCCGCAGGAACGGACAGGTCTGCCTCCTGCGTCCGCGACCTGATCTCGTCGAAGATCCGCGCACGAAGCGGCTCGAGATGGCTCGTCATGGCCTCGGCGTAGGCGTTCTCGTCCTCGAGATGCGCAATGACCTCCGGGTCGTCCTTGTCGCGCATCCACTCGAAGGGGTCAACGACCCGGTCTCCGTGGTGCTCTCGGACGTACTCCACGTGCTTGGCTACGACGGGCCTGACGGTGCTCACGCAGGCACGTTATCGGACGACCTTTATCACCCCGTGCACCGGCGGACTCAGATCAGAGCGGCCGGCCCGAGCAGCGCCTTCAGGTCGCCGAACAACGCCGGTGACGCAGTGACCCGCAGCGAGTCATCGAGCCGCATGAGCACCGAGCGCCCGGGCTGGGTGAGCTTCACATGAACCTCGGTCACACCAGGATGCTCGGTCAGCACCCTGCGGATCCGCTCGGCGACGCCGTTGGTGGCCCTGGACAATGGCAACGTCACGACCACCGGCCCACGCGGCCCCTCCTTGATGTCCGGGAGGGTGAGCTCTTGGGCGAAGATCGTCGGCGTCTCGTCACGGCGGTTGAGACGCCCTCGCACCACGCACACGACGTCATGGCCGAGCATGGTCGAGACAGTCAGGTAGGCGGAGGGGAAGAAGAGGCACTCGATCGCGCCATCGAGGTCCTCGACCGTGGCGATTGCCCAGAGGTCGCCCTTCTTGGTGCGCTTGATCTGCAGCGCGGTGATCAGCCCGGCGATGGTGACGTTGGCCCCGTCAGGCTTGCTGTCATCACCAGTGAGCGCCGCGATCGAGGTGTCCGCGTGTTGGGTGAGGATGTGCTCGATCCCGAACAACGGGTGATCAGA
>JADGOL010000263.1 GCA_017882995.1 Acidimicrobiales bacterium
AGGCGGCGCGACCCGACGAGAGCCAACGGCGCCGAGGGTGGGGGCGTTGGGGGCCTCCGTCGGGGGCAACCTCGATGGCGGGTTGGGCGCTGCTCCCGCTGCGGGCGTTCCTCGGCGGCACCTTCGTCTTCGCCGGCCTTCAGAAGCTCGCCAACCCCGGGTTCTTCGACGCCTCGAACCCGACGTCGATCCGGTCCCAGTTGGCCTCCGCGGCGCGCGTCAGCCCCATCCACGGGCTGATCGCCCATCTCCAGCACGTGGCGGTCCCCCTCGGTGTCGCCATCTCCCTGGGCGAGCTCGCCATTGGAGCGGCCACGCTCGTCGGCTTGTGGTCGCGCGCGGCCGCGGTCGGCGGGATGCTGCTCTCCTTCAGTTTGTTCCTGACGGTGAGCTTCCACGCCAGCCCGTACTACACGGGATCCGACATCGTCTTTGTCTTCGCGTGGACCCCGTTGCTCGTGGCCGGAACTGGCGGCGTACTGTCACTGGACGCCCTGTCGCGCGACATCGCCCGGGCCCGCGCCGGCGCCGCGCCCGCCACGACGGTCCCCGTCTCCTTCGAGGTCGTCCAGAAGGTGTGCGGCGCCTACGACGCCGGGAGATGTCGGGCGATGAGAGGAGCACCGTGCGAACCCGCGCCGTGCCCGTATCTCGAGCGGGGCTCGGCGACAAAGCCGGCGCTCCCGCCGGGCGACATCGACCGGAGGACCTTCACGCTGCAGGGCGTTTTCGCCGGCGCTCTGGCGGGTGTGGCACTCGTGGGCGCGGCACTGGCGGCCGGCGTCGGCAGGCTCGCTGGGAATTCGAGTCGTTCGACGGGGCCCGTGAACGGACCCTCGACCTTGCCTCCTGCGGCCCAGAGCACAACGACCGCCACCTCGGCGACGGCCACGACCTCCGGCGCGACGCCCACCACCTCGAAGCCGGTCGCTCGACCAGCCGGTACGAAGATCGGCGCCGCGAGCGTGGTCCCCGTCGGGGGCGCGGCAACGTTCCAGGACCCGAAATCAGGCGACCCCGCCGCCGTCGTCCAGCCTGAAGCCGGAACGTTCGTGGCCTTCGACACCGTGTGTCCCCACCAGGGTTGCGTCGTCGAGTACTCGACACAGGTACAGAGATTCGTCTGCCCGTGCCACGGGTCGCAGTTCAACGGTCGGACGGGCGCGGTGTTGAACGGCCCGGCGCCCACCGGTCTCGGACGGATCTCGGTCAAGAAGGGGCCCGATGGACAGCTGTACGTCACCTGACGATGTGCCATGGAGCGGAATCATCCTGAGTGGGTGGACGCGACGGGCACATCGAGCTCGTGACTCTGTGTCAATCGCCGACCTTCACTGAGAACGGTGGCGAGCCCGACCCGACGACGGAACCTCGAAGTTGTGCGGGCGTGACGGTTTGTGGGCGGCTCGCGAAGACCACGCCCAAGAAGCGGGTCGTGGCGTCTCTCACGGCCCGCGCGGTTGTCGAGGACCCCACGAAGGTGCCGAGGTGGTCGCCCCCCGGCACGGTGAGCAACGCCTTTGGCATCTTGGCGGCGTCGAACATCGCCGTCGAGAGGGCGAGGTTCCCGTACTGATCGTCGTCGCCGACGGCGACCAGCAACGTGCCCGGCGTCGCCGTCGGAGCCCACGGTCCTGCCACGTCCGGCGGAATCTGGCCCGCCAGGTTGACGTACGCCTTCACCCGGGCGTCGGCGTACGCGGCATTGAGGGCCATGATCGTCACCGCCGTCCCCCCGTCGGAGTGGCCCGCGACGGCGATCTCGTGGGGGTCGACCGGCCCGGCGCTCCCACCGAGGAGGGAGGTGATGACGAAGGAGATGTCACGGGCCTGGGCGCCGTAGTCGGGAACCGGAGTCCCGGGGAGATCGCGCGCCGACCCCGGACACTCCGGTGCCGCCACCATGTACCCGGCCGCGGCCCACTCGTCGAGAAGAGATTCGTAGACCTCGGGCTCGCTGTCGTAGCCGTGAGCGAACACCACGAGGGGAATGGGGCCGCTCACGCCGGCCGGCCGCCGGATGATCGTCCGCAGGACACGCACCGGCTTCGCCGCCACCGGGCTCCGTGCCGGAGTGGGTCGTCCGGGGTCCACGAGCACGGTCGTCTGGTCCTCGACGGCATAGGGCGGGCCCGGTGGCACCGGCGGTCGCGGCGCCAAGGTAGATGTCGAGGTGGATGTCGAGGTAGTTGCCGAGGTAGATGTCGAGGTAGATGTCGTGCCGACGGGGGACGTCACACGGGTATGGGCAACGCCCGACGTGGTGGGCAGGCGCGGATCGGCGCTCGTCTGCCACAGCACGAGGAGGCCCACGGCCGCGGCCATCACCGGCGCCCCGACGAATCCAACCAACAACCGGCGGGACCGTATCTGTACTCTCGAGGGCATCCTCGAGCCCCCTTCGTCCCCGATGAGGTGGCGGTGTCCACGACGCGGTGTGCCTGCGCCGTTGCCATCGCAGCGTACGGTCCCGAGGACGGGAATCGGGCGCGAGCTGGGAGCTTCACGTTGTCGTCATGCCTGGCGCGTACGGTCTCGGTGATGGTTCCCCAGGGCCCAGCCGGCAGGCCAGGCGGGAAGGTGGCTGACGATCCTGGTCCCGTGACCGATGGTCCGGAGGCCAACGCCCGTCTCACCGGTGCGCTGGCGGCGGTGTTGCTCGTCCTCCTGGCGGCCGAGGGCTTCACCGTGTTGTCGGTCCGCCAGCTGCTCGCCCCGCATGTGTTCATCGGGATGCTGCTCATCCCACCCGTGCTGCTCAAGATCGGGAGCACGACCTACCGCTTCGTGCGCTACTACCTGGGGTCAGAGGCGTACCGGCGCAAGGGGCCCCCGCCACTGTTGTTGAGGTTGCTCGGGCCCGTCCTCGTGGCATTGACCGTCTCTGTGCTCGGAACCGGAGTCGTCCTCATGTTCGTGCCACGCGGTGCCCGTCAGGAGTGGCTGTTCCTGCACAAGGCGAGTTTCGTATTGTGGTTCGGGGCGATGACGATCCATGTCCTCGGGCACCTCGCCGACACAGCGCGTCTCAGCCCCCGGGACTGGTACGGGCGTACCCGCCGGGAGGTGCGAGGTACGGGGATCCGTCAGTGGGCCGTCGTCACCAGCGTCGTCGTCGGGGTCTTCCTCGGCCTGTTGCTGGCGGGCCGGACCGGGCGCTGGCTCTAGTTCCTGGGGGCTTGATCAGTTGGTGACGGTGCGCACGCCGTCGGGCACGAAGTCCGGCGCCACCATCAGCCTGATCCGCATGACCTCGTCGCAGTGCCGGCAACGGGTGCCACGCGGCGTGATCCGGCACGCCATCACACCGGCGAGGTGGGGCATGTCGTAGCCGGCGCAGGTCTTGCCGTCGAGCTCCTCGGAGCAGTAGGCGATCTCACCGTCGCGATGCAGGACGAGGCAACCGTCGCAGATCAACACCTCACCCCCACCTCGTTTCGCTCGCCCCTTGTGCTCACCTATGGAATCGGCCTGTGCCGGGTTCGGGTCGAACAAGTGATGCACAACGGATGCCCACAGGCCGTGGCGGTCCGTCCTCCACTGCGGATGGCGCGCGGACGGTGTTCGGATCACCGGCCGCTCGAACCTGAGATCGTGATTCGCTCAACCCGGCGCAGTGGTGACCGGTGCCAGGGTGCTCGTGACCACCGTGACGGCGGTGGTCGTGAGGACGTCGAGGTCCTCGGGAGCCGCCGCGCAGTACGAGCAGTTGTCGCCGTCGACGACGCGACAGGCGAAGAACCCTCCCCGATGGGGGTGGTCCTCACCGGCGCACCGACGCCCGGCGGTTTCCTGGGTGCAGTAGGCAACCGTCCCGTCGCGGTGCACTACCAGCTGACCGGGGCAACTCCTCATCGTCCAGTGTCTCCTCCATGTCGCTCGAGACGGCATCCGCCTCGGGCGACCCCCCCCAATTCCGGCACCACGCTCGGCGGGAACGTCTCGTCACGAATATCGGCGCCGTGCGTGAGCGCCTTGAGGATTTCGCAACGCCTCCCCAACGCAGGGGGCCGATCCAGGCGCCGGACCGTGACCCGCCAGCGCGCCCTACCGGAAGTCGCGTGACCCCTGGACGACAGGGGCGGGCCCGAGGTCGAGGGGGACGATCTTCTCGGCGACGACACTCACCACCCCGTCCACCCGCTCGATGCGTCCCCGGACCAGGAGGGCCGGTGCGCCTCGGGCCACGGGCCGCCACCGCTCCCACGCGCCGGGGGAGCAGATGACGTTGACCATGCCGGTCTCGTCCTCGAGGTTGAGGAACACGGTGCCCTTGGCGCTCTCGGGGCGCTGACGATGCGTGACCACACCGCCCACGAAGACCTTGCCGTCGGTCTCCGCGCCCGCCAACCGGCCGGCGGGGATCACCCCCATGGCGTCGAGGCGGGGACGGGCGAGCTCCACCGCGGTCATCCCGACGGTGAGGCCGGTGGCCCACATGTCGGCCTCCACCTCCTCGAGTGCGGTGAGGTCGGGAAGTGGAGGGGCGCGTTCCCCCGACACGAGTCCCGGCAGTCGCTCCGCGGTGCCGTGTGCGAGCGCGCCGGCCGCCCACAGCGTCTGGCGCCTTCCGTGCATCTCCGCCGCGCCGTCACGCGGTGCGAGGCCCTCGAGCGCGCCGGCGGTGGCGAGCGCCTCGAGCTCGCGACGACCCGTCCCGGTCCGGCGCACCAGGTCCTCCACCGACGCGTAGGGAGCGCTCTCGCCGATGCGTTGTGCCACGGCCTCTCCGATCCCGCGCACCGAGGTGAGCCCCAACCGCACGGCGGGTTGGCGACCTGTGCCGTCGAGACCCCGTTCCCCGTCGAGTCCCCATTCCAAGGTGGCCCCGACCCCCGAGCCATCGACATGGGGGCGCCGCACCGTCACACCGTGGCGTCGGGCGTCGGCCACCAACGACTGCGGCGACCAGAATCCCATGGGCTGGGCGTTGAGCAGCCCGGCGCAAAACGCCGCCGGGTAGTGCAACTTGAGCCACGCGCTCGAGTACACGAGGTACGCGAACGACACGGCGTGGCTCTCGGGAAAGCCGAAGTTGGCGAAGGCGGCCAACTTGGCCACGATCTCCTTGGCCACGACGCCGGTGATGCCCCGCTCGGCCATGCCGGCGAAGAGCCGTTCGGACAGTCGGGCCATACGCGCCCCGGAGCGCTTGGCGCTCATGGCCTGGCGGAGCTCGTCGGCCTCGGCGGGGGTGAATCCCGCCGCGTCGATGGCGATGTGCATGAGCTGTTCCTGGAACAGCGGCACCCCGAGGGTCTTCTCGAGCGCCCGCTCGAGCAGCGGGTGCGGAGGGTCGGGGGCTTCGAGGCCCTGGCGCCGGCGGATGTAGGGGTGCACCGACCCTCCCTGGATCGGACCGGGCCGGATGATCGCCACCTCGATCACGAGATCGGCGAAGCAGCGCGGCCGGATGCGGGGAAGCGTGGCCATCTGGGCCCGGCTCTCCACCTGGAACACCCCCACGGTGTCGGCCCGGCACAACATGTCGTAGACGGCGTCCTCCTGGTCGATCAGGGCCAGGTCGACCCGCTCGTCGTGCGCGGCGTGGATCAGGTCGACGGTGAGGTGCACCGCTTCGAGCATGCCCAGCCCGAGCAGGTCGAACTTGACGAGCCCGGCCGCGGCGCAGTCGTCCTTGTCCCATTGCAGAGCACTGCGCCCGGGATGCCTTGCCCACTCCACCGGGCACACCTCGATGACGGGCCGGTCACAGAGCACCATCCCTCCCGAGTGCAGACCGAGATGGCGGGGGAAGTCCAGGATGTCGCGCGCCAGCTGTCGCACCAGTGGTGGCAACGGACCACCGCGGTCGAGGGGCTCACCGCGGTCGACGGCCTTGGCCCAGGCGTCGACCTCCTCGGGGCTGTGGCCCAGTGCCTTGCCCACGTCGCGGATCGCCGAGCGGGCGCGATAGGTGATGACGTTCGCGACCTGGGCCGCGCAGTGCCGCCCGTAGCGGTCGTAGACGTACGCGATGACCTCCTCGCGCCGGCCCGACTCGATGTCGACGTCGATGTCGGGCGGTCCGTCGCGCTCGGGAGAGAGGAACCGCTCGAACAACAGCCCCAGGGCCACGGGATCGGCGCGGGTGATGCCGAGCGCGAAGCAGACCGCGGAGTTGGCGGCCGAGCCCCGGCCCTGGCAGTAGATGTCCTGGCGGCGACAGAACTCCACGATGTCCCACACGATGAGGAAGTACCCGGCGTACCCGAGCGCCCCGATCACCTCGAGCTCGTGGTCGA
>JADGOL010000264.1 GCA_017882995.1 Acidimicrobiales bacterium
CGGCTCCGCCTGCAGCCCGCCGCGCTGTTCGCTTCGGTGCCGATCATGGTGGCGCCGGTGCTGCTCAAGCAGCAGGCCGCCGCCGCGTTGACGGCCGCCGGGGTGCCCATGTCGGGCTCGGTGGCCGGAGGCGCTGCCTCTGGTGCAGGCGCCGGTGGCGCGAGCGGGACGGGGGGCTCGGGGTCTGGTTCGGGGTCTGGTTCGGGCTCCACCGGCTCGGCCGGCACCGACCGGGCGCTCGGCCACGCGGGACCGTCGGGTGGTCAGCCCCTCGGAGCCGACCCGATGGCCGCCACCCAGCTCCATTCGGTGGCGGGCACCGGTGATCCCGCGGCGGCGTCGACGGCAGCCGCTCGGGTGGCGAGAGATGCGGGCCGGCGGCGACTGCTCGTCGGTGGCGCGGCGGCGGCCACGGTCCTCGTGGTGCTGGCCTTCGTCCTGGCCTTCGGTCGCCGCGATGGAGCGACCACCGATCTCGTGACAGCCACGGGCACGCGGCCACCGACGACCACGGCCACGACGGTGGCGTCGTCGACAACGGTGATCCCGACGACCGGCGCGCCCACCACCGCGGCTCCCGTCACGGTGGCGCCGACGACCCCGCCCACCGAGGCACCCACGACCGCGGCACCCCCGACGACGGCACCGACCACGACCACCACCAAGGTCACGGCGACGGCGACGTTCACCCTGACACCGCCGACGGCGGCAACCGGTTGGATGCGTCCTCAGCAGGCAGGCGCCACGAGCCCCACCCTTTCGTGGACGGTCACCTCCAACGGGAAGGTGGCGATCAACGTGAGCGGACCCGAGATCAACGAGGCCATCTCGACGCTGTCGACCGAGGCCAAGGGCAGCCTCGTGGTGTGCCCGTATCGCACCGACACGTCGGGAAGCCGGGAGTTCTGTGATCTCGCCAACGCCAAGGGAGACACCTTCACCCTCACCGCGACCGCGCCTGATGGGAGTGTCCTGGCGTCGAAGTCGGTCACGCTGACCCGTTAGTCGGGCGCGGTATCTGACGGTCCCGTGACGGATGGGTGTCCCCTAACGTGGGGTCATGCGTGCCGGGGCTGTGCAACTGACCGCGACCGCGGACCGAACGGCCAACCTTGAGACCGCCACGCGGCTGGTGTCCGAAGCGGCTGGCCAGGGGGCCGACCTGGTCGTCCTGCCCGAGATGTTCTCGTGCCTCGGTACCGGCGCCGAGCTCAGCGCGGGCGCCGAACCGCTCGACGGTCCGACCGCGGCCTGGGCGTCGGCCACGGCGGTCGAGCATCACCTCACCCTCGTCGCGGGAACGTTCATCGAACGTCCTGCGGGAGACACCGATCGCCTGGCCAACACCTGCACCGTGTGGGGCCCCGACGGCGATCGTCTGGCCGTCTACCGCAAGATCCACCTCTTCGACGTCGAGGTGCCCGGCGCCGAGTACCACGAGTCGTCGGTGATCGTCCCGGGCGACGAGGTCGTCGTGGCGCCCACCGAGCCCCTGCCCACGGGCTTGAGCATCTGCTACGACCTGCGCTTTCCCGAGATCTATCGTATTGCGACCCTTCACGGCGCTCGCCTCGTGACCGTCCCCGCAGCTTTCACCGCCAAGACGGGCCCGCCCCATTGGGAGATCCTCCTGCGGGCCCGGGCCATCGAGAACCAGGTGTTCGTCGTGGCCGCCGGCCAGGTCGGCTCGAGCAACGACAAGCTCCACTGGCACGGGCACTCGATGATCATTGACCCGTGGGGGACCGTGCTGGTCGAGGCGGGCGGCGTCGAGGCCGATCCCGACGGCAAGGGCTCGGTCATCGTGGCCGACCTCGACCTCGACGCGCAGGATCGCATGCGGGGGATCCTGCCCAGCCTGGCCAACCGCCGACCTGACGCGTACCGGTGGCCGGCTCCCTGACCGCGGCCGGCAACCGGCAGGCTGACACGAAGTGGGCGCTGCGCTGGCGGCGCGTCGCCATCGGCCTCGGTGCCGTCGTGGTGGGCGCCACGGTGCTCGGCTTCTTCGGCGCGTGGTGGTGGGCCTTCGACCTCATGGCCAACTTCCGCACCCAGCTGCTCGTGGCCGGGGTGTTCGCCGCGTTCGCCCTCTGGGGCTTGGGTGAGAAGGTGTGGACGGCCCTGGCGATCGTGGCGGTCATCCTCAACCTCGGTCTGATCGTCCCGCTCTACGTCGGAAGGTCGACGCCGCCCGAGGGCGTGCCCCACCTGACGATCGCCCACCTCAACCTGCAGGCCCGCAACACCGCGTCCGACGAGATCATCGCGGCGGCGGCCGCCCACGAGCTCGGCGACGTGTTCGTGTTGGTCGAACCGACGCGTGGGTGGAACAAGCTGCTCGTCGGCAAGATGTCGGACTACCAGGTCGTCGAGCTCGGGGGCCGGGCCGATGCCCTGATCTTCACCAGGGTGCCGCTGCGTCAGGTCGACCGACCCGACGAGCCGGGTCTGCCCGACATCTCGGTGTCGTTCGTGATCGATGCGCCCGAGGGCCCGATCAGCGTGCTCGCGGCCGATGCCAGCTCGCCGGGCACGCCGCTCGAGGGGCACAACCGCGACCTCGAGCTGGACGCCATGGCCCGTTGGCGGTCGGCGCAGACGGGCCGGGTCGTGATGCTCGGCGATTGGAACATCACTCCGTGGTCGGCGGGGTATCGCGACCTCACCAGCTCGACCGGACTTCATCCGGCCGAGGCCGGCTTCGGGGTCGTGGCGACGTGGCCGTCGAAGCTGGGCCCGCTCGGGTTGCCCATCGACCACCAGTTGCACACCAACGAGCTCGTAGCGGCCGACGTGCGGACGGGCCCATCGTTCGGCTCGAGCCACCACTCGTTCTACGTCGACTACGCCCTCACGCCCGCGGAGTCTTGATCCGGCTCTTGTTCAGGGGTCCGGGGCCCACGGACCAACATCCGGGCAGATTCGGCCCTCCAAGGGCACGATCTGCCTGAACCTTCGCACCGGCCCCGTCCGCCTCGCGAACGATGAGAGGTTCGGGGCCCTTCAACGGCGCCGATCCCCTTCCGATCCCGGCGCGGCTCAGCCCCCCGCCGGTGGGACCGCCTCGATGAAGAGCGGCGCGCCGCTCTGCGCGTCGAGCAGGACGACGAGGTCGGTCTTCCCGGACCCGGTGGGGATGTCGCGGAACACGACCTTCCAGGCCAGCGTGTCGGAGGTGGACGCGCCCGCCGGACCGAGGACGAGGTGGCCGAGCTGCGGCTTCGATGTGACCAAGGCATCGAAGGGGGTGTCGGTGGTGACGATCCCCTGGTCGACGAGCGCCCGCGCTGCGCTGGTTCGGGCCGCGGTGGCCGAAACGACGGAGGCGTCGCTGTCGTCGTTGCGATAGGGGAGGAACAGTTTGGTCGGGTCCGCCATGCTCGCGGCCATCGTTCCCCGTTGGAGCTCGTCGGAGTTGACACCGGCCGGTAGCCGAAGGTCCGTACCGGTTGGCACCGGAGGTGCGGGCCCAGCTGATCGGGTGAGGGCACTCGTCGCGATGGTTGCAAGACGCAACTGTCCGTAGCCGGCGCCCCATGTGAAGACGATGTCGTCCCCGACAAGAGCATCTCGCAGCGGCGGCATGCCGTCTGGGGCCGGTCCGAGGTCAGCCCACACGCCCGTCGCCAGATCCAACGTCACCGTGTGGTCCGCCGGACTGGCTCCGGAACCCGTGCCTGTGCCCGTGCCGAGATGCGACGCCCAGCTGTAGAGGCGGTCGCCGACGGTCACTGCCGCGCTTCCGGGCTCTCCTGTCCATCCGAGTGGGCTCGACCGCGTATCCCACGACTCGGACTGGGGTTGCCACAACGACGCGTCGCCTCCGTCCCCAACCACCACCGCCGATCCGGTCCAGTGGGGGCGGCCGAGCGAGAACTTCGGATTCGGGGGAGCCACGCGCCAACGGCGGGTCGCGGGGTCGTAGGCCCCGACCTCAGTTCCGGACCGGTCGACGACGACCATCTCGGTTCCCGTCCATACCGCGGCCGCGCCCGCGTCGTTGATCCGCGGAGGGTCACCATCGGCCTTCGGCGCCATCGCGCCGGTACCGACGTGCTCGTCGGTCTGGATCTCCCACCGATCGGTCACGGGGTCGTAGCTCGTCACACCGGTGGCGAACTGCCACATGAGGAGTCGGTCGCCGGTCCACACTGTCGCGGCCGCGATGGCACGACCCGCGGGAGCGGC
>JADGOL010000036.1 GCA_017882995.1 Acidimicrobiales bacterium
GCGCCACGGCGTCACCGTCTACGACCTGACGGCCTCCACACGCGGTGACCGAGGAACTGCTTCGGTCGGCTCGGCGAAGGCGGGAGCGAACACCAGCGCCGCCAACGCCAAGCCGGCGGCAAGTGCCCACTCGTTGAAGAACGATTGTTTGTTGGCCAGGTTGAACACGGCCATGACGACGGCCGATCCGAGCAGGAATCCGTAAGTGTCCCGTGGCAGGCGCCACACCGCTAGCGCCATGGCCCCGAGCGTCGCAGCCGACAACACCGCGAACCCGGGGCTCCACCCGTGCCGCAGCGCCGTCGTGAACAACGACAGCGAGTCGTAGCGGGGCCGGAGGTCGAGGTTGTAGGCGATGGCACCGCGGTAAAAGGCATGCGGTGCAGTGACGATCCAGGGCACGATGAATGCCCCCGCTCCCGCCGCCGACAGCGCGGCTCGACGCCAACCGAAATCCTTCCAGAAGAACGCCAACGGCAGCAGAAGCCATGCTTGTTGCTTGCAGGCCAAACAGACGGCGAAGGCGATTACCGCCCAGCCGTGTCTCCCCCGCACCACGGCGTACGCGGCCGCGCAGACGGCACCGAGCACGAGTGGGTCGACCCACGACTGCTCCAGCCCGAACATCGTCTTCGAGTAGAGCATCACGAAGGCACCGAGGAAGACCAGTGACGACCGGGCGCGCACTCGAGCCAGAAGCACAGCCGTCACGGCCATGGCCGCGAGAAGGCCGTAACGGACGTCGCCGAACAGCGCGTGGAACGGCCACAACAACACGGCGGAGCCGGGAAGGTAGGCAAAGCCGTTGGACTGTTCGAAGGCCGCTCCCGTGGTCCACCGGATCGTGTAGATGTTGTGGCCGTGCGACAAGCCTTGGCCCGCCGTCTGGAGCATGGTCCAGACGTCGATGACAGGTTTCGGGCTGGAGATCACCATGGCCACACCGGCCGCCGTCATCAACACGATGGCGATGTAGGTCACGAGCTCGCGCCGGGGAAGATCCAAGATCATCCACGCCGCCACCACGACGGTGACCACGCTTGTGATCACTCGACTCACCGTGAGTGCCGGACCGGATCCGTAGATGGCGGCGGCATAGTGGAAGCCGAGGAGGACGGCGGCCCCCGCCACCACCGTCGCCATCGGACTCCAGCTCCGTGCCGGCGCCGATCGGCGCGCCGCGCAGAGCACGAACAGCGATGTCCCGACGGTCACCAGGACTATCGCCTCGCTCGAGTACGCGCCGTTGGTGATGGCCGCACCCATGCCGATGGCCGCCCACCCGGCGAGGAGGAGGACCTCGGCCCCGATCGTGGTGGCCGGCGACCCTGGTTTCCACCGCCCTGGAGTGAACCGAGATGTGTCGGGAACGCCTGAACCCGAGGCGTCAGGAGCAGCCGAATCGGTGGTGGGGCCGGCGGGCGCCTGACCCACGGAGGTGGCGGTACGCCCCGACGAGCTCATCCAAGTGAGAATCGGCACCGGCGGCCCGATCCTTGACCGTCAGCCGCCCCCGTCCACGGCGATGACCTGGCCCGTGACATAGCCCGCTTGCTCGGAGCACAAGAAGCGCACCACCCCGGCCACGTCCTCGGGGCGACACACCCGTCCGAACGCGGCATTGGCGTCCATCGTCGAGATGTCGTCGACGCCCATGGCCCGCACCAACCGCCGTCCCATCTCGGTGACGACCAACCCGGGAGCCACCACGTTCACGTGGACGCCATGTCGGCGTTCCTCCTTGGCGAGCGTCATGGCCAACGCCTCGAGCGCGGCCTTGGCCATGTTGTAGGGCGCGCTGTTGGGCGCCAGGATTCGGGCCGCCACGCTCGACACGAACACCACGTCCCCGCGCGGCTGGGTCCGCATCGACGGCAGGACGAGCCGGCACAGGTGATGGCCCCCGAGCGCATGGATGGCGATGACCCGCTCGAGCTCACCCGGATCGGTGTCGGCCACGGTGTGGCCCCGGCTGGCGATCCCGGCCGAGTGCACGAGCGTGTCGATGGCCCCGAAGTCGGCGAGCACCGCCGCCACCATGGCCTCGTCCTCCGGCGCGGACTCCACCGACGCCCGATAGCTCTTGGCCCGGCGACCGAGCGCCTCGATAGCGGCCACCGTCTCGGCGGCGGCATCGTCGTCGCGGCGGTAGTTCACAGCCACGTCGAAGCCATCTCCGGCCAGAGCCAGCGCGCAGGCCCGCCCGATACCCCGGCTCCCACCGCTGACGAGGGCGACCCTCACCACGGATCTGTCCACGAGATCGTGCGCTAGGCGCCGGGACGGAACATCGGGACGTGGTACCCGTCGCCGATGTCGGTGAACTCCACCCGCAGTGCCATCCCCACGGCGAGATCGTCGAGCTCGCACCCGACGACGTTGGTCATCATGCGCGGTCCTTCGGCGAGGTCGACGACGGCCGCGACGTAGGGCACCCGCTCATTGAAAGGAGGGAGGTCGTTCTGGTGCACGATCGACCAGGTGTAGAGCGTGGCGTCCCCACTGGCCTCCTCCCACGACACGGTGTCAGCCCCGCATCGAGGGCAGAAGGGCCGGGGGTAGTAATGCGCCTCGCCGCAGGTCGAACACCGCATCAGCAGGAGACGACCCTCGCCCACGGCGTCCCACCACGGCTGGGTGAAGTCGTCGGGAGTAGGAAGATCGAAACGGGTCGTCGCCATCTGTCAGCCTCGTTCGCACTCAGGAATCTCGTCGTCGTGGGGCCCGGTGAGGGCCCGGAGTGGCACGTCGCCGTGTTGACCCTGGCTCGCACCATCAGCCATGCTGCCCGGGTTCCAGATCCGACGTCAACGTGGCGCGGGACCAGCGGCGGGCGTCGGGCACGAGGCTGTGAAGCAGAAGCAGGAGGACACCTGATGGGCATGCTCGAGGGGAAGACCGCCATCGTCAGCGGCGCGGGACGAGGGATCGGGCGCGCCGAGGCCCTCTTGCTCGCCTCGGAGGGTGCCAAGGTCATCGTCAACGACGTCGGCGCCTCCCGGGCCGGCGAAGGCAAAGACGTGCACCCCGCCGAGCAGACGGTCCAGGACATCATCACGGCGGGAGGAGAGGCCCTCCTCAACAGCGGTGACGTGAGCTCGTGGGCGGGCGCCGAGGCGCTCGTGGCCCAGGCCGTGGACGCCTGGGGCAAGCTCGACATCCTGGTCAACAACGCCGGCATCCTCAGGGACAAGATGAGCTTCAACATGGACGAGTCCGACTGGGACGACGTCATCCGGGTCCACCTGAAGGGCCACTTCGCACTGTCGCACTTCGCCGCCGTCCACTGGCGCAACCGCGCCAAGGCCGGCGAGGAGGTCTCGGGACGCATCATCAACACCGCGTCCGAAGCCGGGCTCTTCGGCAACGCCGGGCAGGCCAACTACGGAGCCGCCAAGGCCGGCATCGCAGCCATGACCATCATCCTCGGGCGCGAGCTGGAACGCTACGGCGTGACGGTGAACGCCATCTCCCCGCGGGCCCGCACCCGGATGACCGAGGACCTCTTCGGCGACATGGCCAAAGCCGAGGCAGGCAAGTTCGACGCCTTCGCCCCCGAGAACGTGGCACCGTTGGTCGCCTTCTTGGCTTCGGAGGAGGCCGCCGATGTGAACGGGCAGAACTTCGTCGTCTACGGCGGCTCTGTCTGGGTGATGCAAGGTTGGCAGCCCGCCGGCGAGCTCAAGCGTGACTCGGCGTGGACACCCAAGGAGCTGGCCGACAACAAGTCGACCCTCTTCGCCACACGCTCCTCGGGCCTGCCGCCGTTCACCTTCTGACCCTCTGGTCGCGCTGAGAGACGCCCTCTCGCGCAGGGCCTTCTCCGAACCACGCCCACGGCACGACCGCGTCCGGGCTGCGCCTCATGGTGGGCGTCTCCCCTGACGGGGCCGGGGACCTCCAGGAGTGGACCGCGGCGGTCCCTGACGAGAATGTCAGGTACGGCGGCGGGGATCCGGATATCCTCTGGCAGCCCGTCGGGGAGCGGCGCACCGATTCAAGGGGAGGCCCAGAAGATGCTCGGACTGCACGGAACCACCACGGCCAACGGGACCCGGTATCTCCAGCGCCGGAGAACGCCGCGTGTCCTCGCGGCGGCCACCATGGCGGGGCTGATCCTGGGCGCGGCGGCCTGCTCCAGCAGTGGCGGCAGTGCCACTCCCACCACGGCCAAGGCGACCACCACCACGATTGCCATCGATCCCACCACGGCCCAGGCCGACATCGCCACCTCCTACAACACGCTGTTCAACCTGGCCAACCCGAGCCTTTCCGGCAAGCTGGCCGTCATCCAGAACGGGCAGTCGATCACCACAGCACTCCAGCAAGCGCTGTCGTCGTCAGAGGCGAGCGCGTCGCAGGGATCGAAGATCGACAGCATCAACATCCTCACCGCGGCGCAATGCGCCAAGCAGTCCCTGCCGCCGCAGTGCGCGCACGTGGTCTACGACATCCTCGGTACGGGGGGAACGGCCATCCTGCCCAACAACAACGGCTACGCCGTCTTCTCCAACGGCCAGTGGCTGGTGGCCAAGGTGACGATCTGCACCCTGCTCGGCCTCTTCTACTCGGCCGAGGGCAAGACCGGCAGCCCCCCGGGCTGCTGAGCCTCGACGCCGGCCACGGCAAGCCAACCTGAGCGAGCGCCCTACGGGGCACGAGCTCAGGACTTGCTGGGGAGCACCGCCGTCGCCTCGCCCACGACCTTGACCTCGCCGTCGCCGTTGGCCAGGGAGCATTCGAGGTCCACGAGGTTGCGGCCGTCTTCCACCCGCTTGCCCGTCACCACGATCTTGGTGGTGAGCTCCTCACCGGGCCATGTCTGGCGGGAGAACCGCACCTTGTAGTGCGTGAGGTTCCCCGGCCCCACGTAGTCGGTGAGCGCCGTGCCGAGCAGGCCCATCGAGAACATCCCGTGGCCGAACACGCTGGGCTGGCCGGCCGCGGTGGCCAGGACCTCATCGTGGTGCATGGGGTTGTAGTCCCCCGACGCGCCCGCATAGCGCACGAGGTCGGTCCGGGTCAGGGTGTGGCTCGAAGCCGGCGCCTCGTCACCTTCTTCGACGTCCTCGTAGTACCGCGTCGCCTCGGCCATGTCCATCCCTTCTCGCCCCGTTCTCGCAGCTTGGGCGCCGTGTCGTTTTCCTGTCAAAACCGTCGGGGTGCTCGATCGGACCCGTGTTCAGGCAGCCCCGTGTTCAGGCGCCGGGCTCGGGATCGCGGGGCAGTCCGAGGATCCGCTCACCGATGACGTTGCGCTGGACCTCGCTCGTCCCCCCGGCGATGGTCAGACAGCGCGCCGAGAGAAAGCCCTGGCTCCACCGGCCCGCGTCGTCCTCGGTGGTGGCGCCGCGCGCGCCGAGCTGCATGAGCCCGAACTCCTGGAGCCGCTGCTCGTGTTCGGCGCCGAGCAGCTTGCGCACGCTCGCCTCGGGTCCGGGCTCGACACCCGACACCGACCGCAGCGTGGTCCGGGCCCCGAGCAGGGCCAGGGACTGGGCCTCGGCCAGCAGCTCCCCCACCCCGTCGAGGACGACGGTGTCCTCGATGCCGTCGACATCGATGCCCTTGAGGATCCCCTCGATCCCGAATCCCCACGTGGCGCCGCCGGCCATGGACACGCGTTCGTTGGCCAGGGTGGTGCGCGCCAGTCGCCAGCCACCGTTCACCTGTCCCACCACGCAGTCGTCGGGCACGAACACGTCGGTGAAGAACACCTCGTTGAACATCGCCGC
>JADGOL010000265.1 GCA_017882995.1 Acidimicrobiales bacterium
GACCCCCAGAGTCGCCACGCCATCCTCGAGCGTGTGCAGGCCTTCGGCAGCCAAGGCATGGCCGTGCTGTACACGACGCACTACATGGAGGAAGCCGAGCGCGTGTGCAACCGGGTCGGCATTATCGACCACGGCCGGCTCGTTGCCGAGGGGAGCCGACGCGAGCTGGTGGCCCGTCTCGGTGAGCGCGACCGCATCGAACTCGGGGCCAGCGGGGACCTCGAGCGGTTGGCCGAGGCCTGCCGGGCACTGCCTGGGGTGGAGAGCGCCGGGGTTGCCGACCACCAGGTCCACCTGCTGGCCACCGAGGGACGGCGCGTCCTACCCTCCGTCATCGAGGCCGCGGAGAGCGTCGACGCCACGGTACACAGCGTGGAGGTTGTCGAGCCCGACCTCGAAGCGGTCTTCCTCCACCTGACCGGCACCGCCCTCCGGGAGTGACCCGTGGCCGCCCCATTCGTCATCGCCGGGAACGACCTACGCCAGCGGGTACGCGACCGGTCCGCCATCGTGCTCGGCGTCATCGCACCCCTGGTCATCGCCGCGCTCATGAGCTTCGCCTTTCGAGGGACCGAGACCTTCCACTACACGCTGGGCGTTGTCGATGCCGACCGCGGCCCGGTCGCCGCCGCGCTCACGCAGGTACTGGAGGACCCCGGGTTGCGCCGGTTCGTGAGCGTGAAGCACTTGCCGAGCGCCGCCGCGGCCACCGCCGCCATACGGGCGAAGACGATCCAGGCGGGCCTGGCGATCCCGGCCGGGTTCTCCGCCGCCTCGACCGGATCGCACCCGATCGACCTGCAGGTGCTCACGAGCGTCGACAACAGTGTGGCCGGAACCATCACGTCATCGATCGCGGCGTCATTCGCCGCCCAGTTGAACGCGGATCGGCTGTCGGTGGCTACCGCCGGAGCGGCCGGCATCCCTGCCGATCAGGCGGCGCGACTCGAAGCAGCCTCGGCGACGCTCCGGATCCCCGAGCAGGCCGTGCAGCGCTCCATCGGCGCCCATCAGCTCAAGGCCGTGAGCTACTACAGCCCGGCCATGGCCATCTTCTTCTTGCTCTTCACAGTGAGCTTCACCGCCCGGAGCTTCTTCGTCGACCGGGCCAACGGGATGATCGAACGGATGCTGGCCGCCCCCGTGCGCCCCTACGAGATCCTGGCGGGCAAGGCCCTGTCCGTGTTCGTCTTCGGGATCGTCAGCCTCACGATTATCGCCGTCGTCACTTCCGCCGCATTCGGCGCCAACTGGGGCAACCCGGCCGCCGCCGCCGCCCTGTGTCTGGCCATGGTGATCTCCGTTGTGTGCGTCACGGCGTTGGTGATCGGGGTGGCCCGCACGCAACGCCAAGCCGAGGGGTTTGCCTCGATCGCTGTGTTCGGCCTGGCCTTGCTCGGGGGCAACTTCATCTTCCTGTCCACGTCCCCGCCCATCATGCGCCACCTTGCGCTTCTGACCCCCAACGGCTGGGCCCTGCGGGGCTTCACCGACCTGGCCACCAAAGGCGGGGGCCTGGGCACGGTCATGGTCCCCGTCGGTGCCATCCTGGTGTGCTCTCTTGTCGTCGGCGCGACAGCCGTCCTCCTCGCCCGTCGGGCGCTGACCACGTGAGCGGGCTGTGAACGCCATCGCCATCATGCGGATCTCGCTCCTGCGGATCGCCCGGGACCGCACGGCGTTGTTCTTCATGGTGCTGCTCCCCGTGCTCGTCATCCTCATCATCGGCGCCAGCGTGCGCGGCTTCGGGACGTTCCGAGTGGGTGTCGTCGACCTCGGTGCCGGGAACGCGGGGCGGCAGCTCATCACCGCGCTGGCCCATGCCCCGAATATCGCCGTGATGAGCTACACCACGGTCGAGGCCGCGGACACTGCGGTGGCTCGGTCCGAGGTCAACACCGCCGTCGTTCTCCCCGCCGGGATGGACGCCGCCGTGCGCCGAGGCCGGAACGTCCAGATCGGCGTCATCGCCGAACAAACCAATACGACCCAACAAGCAGCGGCCACCGCGGTGGACGCGGTGATCGCCAAACACGGCGGGACCGTGCAGGCGGCGGCGTTCACGACAGCCCAGGCCGGCGGGTCCTTCGACCACAACCTCGCCCTCGCCTCGTCGCTCGCACCCCACGTGGCCCGGGTGGCGGTCCAGAGCCGCCAGGCCGACGCTTCGGCCACGGTCCTTCCCGAAGGCTTCTCCTACAGCGCGCCGACGATGCTGGTGCTCTTCGTCTTCCTCAACGCTCTGGCCGGCGGGGCAGCCATGATCGAGACGCGGCGCCTCGGCATGTACGAACGCATGGCCGCCGCCCCGGTGCGCGCCCGCACCATCATTGCCGGCGAGACGCTTACCTACGCGACCATCGCGCTCCTCCAAGCCTCGCTCATCATCTTCGTGGGGGCCGTCGTCTTCGGCGTGTCGTGGGGCAACCCGCTCGCCGCCGTCGTGCTGGTGGTGGTATGGGCCTTGGTGGGAGCGGGTGCTGGGATGCTGGCGGGCACACTCTTTCGCACCCCCGAGCAGGCCACCGCCATCGGGCCGGCAGTCGGCATCGCCTTCGGGATGCTGGGCGGGTGCATGTGGCCCTTGGCCGTAGTCAGCAGCACTATGCGCCAGGTGGGCCACGTGACCCCGCACGCGTGGGCGGTGGACGCCTGGACGTCTCTGTTGTCGCGGGGCGGCACTTTGTCCACCATCGCCGGACCCTTGTTGATTCTCGCCGGCTTCGCCTGTGCGTTTCTTACGCTCGCCACCGTGCGGCTGCGCCGCATCCTGGCTTAGATCGCCTTGCGGGGTGAGGGCTGACGGGCGACAAAGACCCGTTCGCCGATCCCGGGATTATCGATCCAAGGCGAGTTGTGCCGGTGGAGGGGCATCGGTCCGAAGGCGACCTGCGCAGTAGTGACGGCGGCGCTCGATTGCGAGTGCTCGGCTCTGTCGGCGGGTTCTTCGGTGCATCACCAGATCCAGCGATAGCGAGCGGGCTGATCCTTCAAGGTCCGCACCGCTTGAGGTGAAGGGCCGAAAGAGAGGACCAAGGCCCCTGGCACTTGCTCGGACTGGGGTGGATACTGAGTCTTCATGACTCCCTTGGTGGCTCATAGACGTTTGTGGAAGTCACTCACCTTTGGCCTCCCTCTGGCGCTGGTGGTGGTGCTCTCGGGCTGCTCCTCGAAGACCTCGACGAACAACACCAGCACAACGAAGGCGTCCACCACGACGACCTCGACCACCTCGCCGACATCGACGACCTCGGCGGTGACGCCAATCACCGCAGCGGGCGGCGCTGTCGCTGTGGGCAGCGTCACCTGCACCAAAGTGACTGGAACGATCACATTCAGCCCACCTCTGTCCAACACTCCCACGGGTCCGGAAACGACCCACATCTCGCTCAACGCCACGGGGTGCACCACCGCCGGGTCGAGCGGCACCCAGGTGACGAGCGGAACGGCGACCGCAACGATCCAGAGTTCGACAAACGGCTGCGTCAGCCTGCTCACCTCCAAGCCCGTGGCCGTGGCCGTGGCATGGAGCCCGAGCTCGATCCACGCCAGCCTGGCATCGTTCGGGGGCTACGCCATCGTGACCGACGCCACCCAGCACACTGGGTTCGGCCTACCGAACGCCAAAGGCTCGGTCAGTGTGGCCGGCTCGTTTGCGGGGACCGACAATGGTGCCAAGTCGACCGCCTCCACGTACTCCAACCTCACGAGCGTCCAGCTCCTCACCGCCTGCGGCACTGCGGCGGGCTTGCCCGCACTGGCCATCTCCAGCGGGACGGTGACGTTCTCCTAAAGGCATGGGGCCGCCACGCCCTGCCTCCCTCGTGCCAGCCCCCCCACGGCGCGCCAGGCGTTGCGCGCCGAAACCCAGTGGCGCTCCCCCAATACCTGCCGATTCTCGCCGTAACGCCCTTGACGGACCACGCTGGACTTGCCGAACCACTACGGACTGCGCAGCTTCCTCAGGCGTACTCACGGCGGAGGAACACCCCTCCAGTCGATAACCACTCAGCACACTCTCAGGTGACTGTCGGCGGACTCCGAGGTTCGCGTGGTCATATGCCGAACGTGAGACTCTCACCCGAACCAGATGAGAAAGAGGCCCGACTGCCGGCACCGCAAGAAGAGCCCCGAGCACGGCAACGTCGGCTGGCCATGTCCAAGGTGCGGTGGGCGTCACGGTCCGTCGCTGTCCTCGCCACGGGAGCGGCCGCTGTTTTGGGATTGGTGGTAGCCAAGCAGGTTCCGGGGACGGTGCCGATCACCCAGACCGCCATCGGTTCCGCGAGAACCAGTGTCGCGTCATCGAGCAACGCGCCCACCTCGACATCGAAGTCGGCAACGGTGGTCTCCGGAGGGACCGCCGCTGCGGTAAAGACGAGCACGTCGTCACCGAATCCCCCTTCGTCGGTGGGGACTCGTCTGCCACGCTCAACATCGAAGTCGGTGACTGTGGTTTCGGGTGGAACTGGCACCCGTCCCCGCTACGACGATTAGTCGGGGCGCACATCGCATTGGTAGTAACCGGCGGATGCTGGAGACGGCTGCGGGCGTCTGCGACGCACGATTCGCACGCTCCCCACAGCGAGGCTTCCCTTGCGAGGTCGGAGCCTCGAGGTGAAGACCACCCCTGCCCCAGGAACGGTAGGTGGGACCGATGACCGAGCCTTCGGGACAGAATCCCTGGTCAAATGGTGGGCGCAGGGGGACTCGAACCCTCGACCTCAGCCGTGTGAAGGCTGCGCTCTAACCAACTGAGCTATGCGCCCGGAGCCAGCGATGGTACCGCGTCGGCATCGCCCGAACCGCGCCCGGCCGTCGAGACGCTCTGGTGGGACTCTCAGGTCGACGAGATGCGCAACGGAGGGTGCTTCTCTGTGTGGCCCTCGATGATCCGTTGGAGCGCTTCGGTGTCCAGGTGTTCGGCCACCATGTCGGCCACTCGCTCGAATCGAGCCTCGCGAATATCGGAGAACCGACGGTCAGGAGACACCACGAACCGTCGATTTGTTCGCAAGGCGACGTCGTCCAAGAACGAGCGGCGGAACCCGTCGTTCTCGAACAAGCCATGCCACGACGTGCCCGTCACCGAGCCGACACGACAGCCTTCATCGGCGAAGAGATCGTCCCCACCCAGCCTGTGGACAATGCCGTGGTGGATCTCGTATCCCTCGACCGCCTTGCCGTCGCCAAGGATGCGGCGGGGTCGGGACAGGACCTTGTCCGCGCCGAATGTTGTCCGGACGGGGAGCAGGCCGAGGCCCTCCACCGTGCCGCGTCGGCTTTCGACCTGGTCCTCGATCGAGCTGCCCAACATCTGATAGCCACCGCAGATCCCGAGGATGGGGCCCTGCTCTCGGGCCCGCTCCTTCAGGGCGCCGTCGATGCGGCGCCGTCGCACCCACTCGAGGTCGTCAACGGTCGCTCTCGTGCCGGGGACGACCACGAGGTCGGCATCGGCGATCTCCTGTGGACGAGCGGCGAAGCGGATGGCCACGCCGGGCTCGGCTGCCAGCGGATCCAGATCTGTGAGGTTGCTCGCACGCGGCAGACCGATGACTGCGACCCGCAACGTCTCTTCTCCGAGAGGTCGACCGGGATCCCGGTACGCGCCGGGATCGGGTCGGTCCTCCTCGTCGATCCAGAGGTCCTCCATGTAAGGAAGAACCCCGAGCGTCGGTCGGCCTGTCAAAGCGCGCAGCATCTCCAAGCCCGGATCGAGAAGGGCACGGTCTCCGCGGAACCGGTTCACCACGAATCCCTGGACGTGGCGTTGATCCTCGTCGTCGAGCAGGGCGAGAGTGCCCACCAACGAGGCGAACATCCCGCCCCGGTCGATGTCGCTGACCACGACGACCGGTACACCCACCGCTCGGGCGAACCCGAGGTTCACGATGTCGAAGGAGCGGAGATTGATCTCAGCCGGGCTCCCCGCCCCTTCGCAGATCACGACGTCGAATCTCGCCCGCAACTGGCGGTAGGAGTCGACAACGACGTCGAGGAGGCTCGCCTTCTCGTTCCAGTACCTCCTCGCCTCCATCTCCCCCACCGCTCGTCCGAGCACGACCACCTGGCTCCGAGAGTCGGTGCCCGGCTTGAGCAGGACCGGGTTCATGATCGCCTCGGGTTCGACTCGGGCCGCCTGGGCCTGCGAAGCCTGGGCACGACCGATCTCCTCCCCGCCGCGGGTGACGAAGGAGTTCAATGACATGTTCTGCGCCTTGAACGGAGCGACCGAGATGCCTCTCGTCGCGCACCAGCGACACAGGCCGGCGACCAAGGTGCTCTTGCCCGCACCCGATGAGGTGCCGGCAACGAGGACGGTGCCCATCAATTCGAGGGGCCTGCCTTGTCGCTCACTCCGGCGGAGTCGAAGGTCGCCATCTCTCGCAGGATCTTGGCCGCCGCCTGCACCGTCGGCACCGCCAAGGCTGCGCCGGATCCTTCGCCGAGTCGCATACCGAGGTCCAGGACCGGAGCAAGTCCGAGCTCTTCGAGGACGACCGATGATCCCGGTTCGCTCGAACGGTGTCCGACAATGAGATAGTCGATGACTTCGGGCACGAAAGCCGTCGCCATGAGCGACGCGGCCGCGGCGATGACGCCGTCCACGATGACCGGCACCCGGCGCGTGGCCGCCCCAACGACGAACCCGCACAGCGCCGCGATCTCGAGACCGCCGAGCTCGGCCAACACGACCAGGGGCTCGGCGTCGGGAGCAAGACGCGACAGTGCCTGTGCGATGACCACCTTCTTGCGCTCGAGCATGGCGTCGTCGATACCGGTGCCGCGGCCGGTCACCTCCGCGGCCGATCGACCCGAGCGCGCCGCGATCAGCGCCGCGGCGGAGGTAGTGTTCCCGATCCCCATGTCGCCCGTCACCACCATGCGTGCGCCCGCGGCGATGGACTGCAGAGCAACATCCAGCCCGACATCGAGAGCAGCAACGGCCTCCTCGGTGGTCATCGCCGGCACGACGGCAAGGTTTCGAGTGCCGGGCGCGACGTTCCTGCGAACCAGCGCGTTCGAGTCGGTCGGGATGGGCGTCGCCACGCCGACGTCGACGACGACGACCTCGGCACCGACATGCCGGGCGAGGACGTTGATGGCGGCACCGCCGGCGCAGAAGTTCGCCACCATCTGAGCCGTCACCTCCTGCGGCCACGGTGTCACCCCCTCAGCGACGACCCCATGATCTCCGGCGAAGACCGCGACGGTGACGGGTGCAGGGACCGGCGGCGGACAGGTACCCGCCATCGCGCTGAGGCGGATCCCGATGTCCTCGACGCTTCCAAGTGAACCACGGGGCTTGGTCAGCCGGGCTTGGAGCTCGGTCGCCGCTGAGGCCGCAGCGGCGTCGGCCGGGACGACGGTGCGACAAGCGTCGAAGAATCCCTGACTGGTCATGACACGCCTTTCCTGGCAACTGGTTGATCGATCGCGGACAATGCGTCCTCCAACCGCTCGAGCTCGTGCGGTGCAGGTACGGCGATGCGAACCGTTTCGGGCATTCCGAAGCTCGTGCAGTCCCGGACCACGATCCCATGCGTGGCGAGGTGGGCGCGCAGCTTCGGCGCGGCGACGAGCACCCAGTTGGCGTCCGATGGTTGAGGTTCGAACCCGTGGTCCCGAAGTAGTGCCGCCATCTGGGTGCGCAGCGTCTGGATGTGCGCAGACCATGTCGGGAGGTCGACAGACGCCAAGAGGTCGGGGAGGGCGGATACCGCCATCCCGTTGACCGCCCACATGGGCTGGCGGTGCCGACAGCGGGCGATCATCTCCACCTCACCTTCGGGGACCAGGACATACCCGATACGGAGTCCCGGGCACCCCAAGAGCTTGGTGAGCGAGCCCACCACCACCGCGTCGGCGTCACCGCGGGTCCAGAATCCGGTCGCAAGGGAATAGAACGCTTCGTCCCACACCTGCGCGCGGTCGTTGGGACCGGCGAGCAGCCCACTGGGGTTGTGAGGATTCGAGCGCCACAGAGGTCCTCCACCGCGAGGATGCAACGAGAACTCGGGCTCGACCACGCGTCCACCCATCTCCTCGCCCACCAATCGGATCGCCTCGGCCCCGCCGTTGGTGAGGAGCAGACGGCGCTCGTCCATCCCCATGGCCTGCGCCAGTGCGGCCGTGGCCCGAGCAACATCGGGATAGCGGCGCACCGACCCGAGGTGCCGGCGCAGCACCGGCACGGGATCTGGTGCCACCGGGTTCAGGGATTGCGAGAGGTCGAGCACACGCTCGGGATCAAGACCAAGGGCGTGGGCCACCGCGGTGGCATCTCCTCCATGAGGTCCCGCGGGAGGCAATGTCGTCATCGTCGCCCCCTCCGGGCGAGGCGTCGGGCCGTGATGAAGAGGCCCACGGCGCCGAGGAGCAAGCCGAGCGCGTCGCTCACGTCCTGGGACAGATTCACAGCGCGCCGGATGTCTCGGGGTGTCGCGCTCTGCCCACTTCCGAGCGTGGGCCGGTGCTCGCTGGTGTCCCCATACCGGTTCTCGCCGCCGAGGCGGACAGCCAACGCGGCCGCGAAGGCGGCCTCGGCCACCCCGGCGTTCGGAGAAGGATGAAACGGTGCCTGAGTTCGCACCGCATCCCAGATCGCGGCGGCGGCGCGGGGTCGGACCGCGGCCACCAGAGCTGCGGTCATTCGGGCCGGGACGTACGCAGCCATATCGTCGAGGCGCGCGCTCGCCCACCCGTAGCGGAGATACCGATCGCTGCGGTGGCCCACCATCGAGTCCATGGTGTTGACGGCGCGGTATCCGAGGGCACCCGGCGCGCCGGCCAACGCAGCCCACCACGCCGGCGCCACCACGGCGTCCACGGTGTTCTCGGCCACCGACTCCACGACGGCTCGGGCCATGCCCTGGGCATCGAGCCCCGCCACGTCACGCCCGACCAGGCTCGGCAGGAGATCACGGGCACGCTCGAGATCGGAATCCTCGAGAGCGTCGCCGATCGACGCCGCCACCTCACGCAACTGCCTTCCCGCCACCGCGAGGTAGGTCGCCGTGGCTGTGGAGCCGATGATGGATCCCGCCAGCACGCCCAATCCGACCCCGGCGGCGACGTGGACGACCCCGGCGGCGCGAGTGTCTCGGTACACCACGGCCTCGACCTTCTGCATGCAGAACCCGAACAGCCGCACCGGGTGCAGCCGCGAGGGCGGTTCGCCCGCGACGCCGTCGGCGATGACTCCGAGAGCGGCCGAGAGGGGTCTCGAGACGCTCACCATTTGGCCGCCAGGACCAAGAGGCCGACGGTCTCTCCGACTACCCCGGCTGCTCCGAGCACGTCTCCGGTGAAGCCCCCGATCCGCCGGTGCGCGAAGACGATGACCGCAAGGAACCCGATCAGCTCGCCACCCACCGCGGCGAGACCGTGCGTGCCACGACCGGCGATCCCGAGCCCTGCCGCCAGGACGACGCCCACCAGGCCCGGCACAACAGCCCCGCTGATGCCGCCCCGGCGTCCGAACCCTCCCTGCGCGCCGGTGGCGACGAAGGCGCTGGCCAGGCCGCCGGGACGCGCGTAGGGCGTGCACCGGGCGACGACGGCCATGCCGGCACGCGACGCGCACCACAGTGCGCCGAGCACCAGGGGGGCGGCCATCGTCGACGCAAAGGCACCGAACCGGAGCACGAGCACCACCACCAGGGTCACGGCCCCGAACGCCCCGACAGCAGGATCGGTCATGACCTCCAGACGGCGCGGGCGTGTCATCGGCGGCAATAGTCCGTCGGCGGCGTCGGCGAGCCCGTCGAGATGCAGGTATCCCGTCAGCGCAACGTCGCAGGCGAGCACCACCCCGGCCGCGACGGCAGGCGGCCACGCCCGGCCGGCCACCCACCACATCGCCCCGACGGCAAGCCCAATGGCCGCGCCCACGACGGGGAACCAGTCCAACGTGCCCGCAGACGGGACCGCGGCACCGCCGAACGGTGTCAGAAACGCCACCGCCCTCCGCATCAGCGAGCCCGGGGCGGATCGAGATGAAGGCTGCACCCGGCCACCACGAGAAGGACGTCGTCGGCTCGGGCCGCCACCGCTTGGTTGAGTCTGCCCACCGCATCACGGAAGCGGCGGCCCTCCTCGGTCGAGGGATGGACCGAGAGCCCCACCTCTTCGGAGACCACGACCGTGTCGCCGGCGCGGTCGGTCAATGCCGAACAGAGGGCCTCGACGTCGACCGCCATGCCCGGAGTAGCGCTCACCCAGGGCCCGAGGGAGTCCAAGAGGACCGAACCCTGCACCTCACGTAACACCTCCGCCAGCTCGGGGCCGGCCTGGACTGTGCGCCACGCCGGAGGGCGTCGGGCCCGGTGCCGTTGGACTCGGGCCACCAGGTCGGCGTCGTCCCCGACGTCGAGCGTGGCGATGTAAGTCACCGGGGACGCCAAGCTCGACGCAATGCCTTCGGCCACAGCGGACTTTCCCGATCGGGCACCTCCCAGAACCAGGGTGATCACCTCTCACTCCCACCTCGACAGCCTGCGGTCACGGCGCGGTACACCGCCCGGGCCAGGCGTGCCCCCCACAAAGAGCGAGGCCCACCGAAGGAGTCCGCGATCCCCTCGTCGGGACAGGCGATGCAGACCGCATCAGACGCCGTGCCCGTGGCCGGCACCCCCGCATCCCACAGCGCCTGCGCCTTGGCCTCGGTCACGGTCATCACGGCGTTGACCATCGCCGCCCGAGACAGGCGTTCGGGAACGATCCCCACGACGTTGATCGTGCCCGGCCCCTGGCCGCCGGGATCGAGGGGATCGTCGGGAGCCGCGGCCCACGTCGGCAGGGTGACCCCAACCGAGATGTCGACCTGCGCGCCGCCGTCCTCGTCACGCCACACCGTGCGAAGGTCGACGGCGGTGAGCATCCCCACCCCCGGGCCCGAGAGCCCGCGCCCGAACGCCAGCTCGGACAGATGGGTCTCGGGATCGCGCCGCGTATAGGTATGGGGAACCTGGGCGTTGATCACCCAGCGGCGTTGGCCGATGCCGCCGCCGAGTGGCGCGGAAGAGACCACGAGCAGTGGCTCGGGGAATCGCCACACGAGCATGGTCAGTTGCTCGTCAGCCGAGCCGTGCTCGAAATGCTCGGGGTCGATTGTCGCGTCCCACCGGCGCGGCGAGGAGTCGGTCATGATCAGAATTCGATCCCCTTGCGGGCTTTGATGCCACGGTCGTATGCGTGCTTGACCTTGCGCATCTCGGTGACGGTGTCAGCGATCTCGATGAGCTCCGGGGCCGCGTCGCGACCGGTGATGATCACGTTGGTCTTCGGAGCCCGGCCCGTGATCCCCGCCACCACATCCGCGACATCGATCCAGCCGTACGTGATGGCGTAGGTGAGCTCGTCGAGGATGAGAAGGTCATAGTCGCCCGAAGCCAGCTTGGTCCGAGACAGCTCCCAGGCGTGCCGGCCCTTGGCCGCGGTCTCGTCGAGGTCGGTCGACTCCCAGGTGAACCCGTCTCCCATCGTCGACCATTCGATGCCGAGATGCTCCGCCAGTTTGCGCTCGCCCACCTTCCACTTCCCGCTCTTCACGAACTGGACGACCCCCACGGTCCAACCTCGGGCCCAGCCCCTGCCCATGACGCCGAACGCCGACGACGACTTGCCCTTGCCGTGTCCGGTGTTGATCAGGACCAACGAGCCAGCGCGGAGCGCGGGCTCGCTGGTCTCATCGGAACCGTCGTCCTCGACGTTGTCGGAATCGGAATCTGCCATGGCGCTCTCCTTGGTCCCCTTGGTCAACGGACGCGCTGAGGAATCACGATGAGATCACCGACGTCGGATCGCATGACCCGGACGCTGGCGCCGAAGTGGCGGCCGAGGGACTCCTCGGTCAGCACTTCGTCGGGCTTGCCGGTGGAGACGGCCCGCCCCTCTCCGAGCAGGATCAGGCGGTCTGCGAACTGCCCGGCCAGGGTGAGGTCGTGCAGGGCGCTGAGCACCGTGAGACCCCGCTCTCGACGCAACGCGTCGACCAGCTCCAACGCCTCGACCCGTCGTCCGAGATCGAGCGCACTGGTGGGCTCGTCGAGGAGAAGGACCGGCGCCTGCTGGGCCAGGGCCCGGGCGAGGACGAGGCGCTGGAGCTCACCACCTGACAGTGTCGACAGCCGACGTTCCGCCATGGTGGCCAGATCGAGGGAGCCGAGGAGCTCCCCACACACGCTGCGATCCTCACCGGTCTCGAAACCGAAATAGGCGATGTGCGGGGTCCGGCCGAGCAGGACATACTGCCCGACCGTCATGTCGGGCGGGAGCTCGGGCTGCTGGGGCACATACGCGACGAGACGGGCCAGACGTTTGGGCGACAGCGAGGACACCGCCACGCCGTCGACCCTGATCTCCCCTTCGTGCGGGAGCAGGCGCGCCACGGCACGCAACAAGGTGGTCTTGCCGGCGCCGTTGGGCCCGATGAGCCCCACCCATTCCCCCGACCCGATGTCTTCGGTCAGGTCGGAGAGGGCCGTGACCATGTCGTAGCGGACCGTGACGCTCTCGAAGGCGATCACACCGGGCCCCTCACGTGCTCCGGCCCACGCGCCGCGATCGCAGGACGAACAAGAAGAATGGTGCGCCCACGAACGCGGTCACCACTCCGATCGGGATCTCGCTGGGGGCGAGCACGGTCCGGGCGGCGACGTCAGCCAGGATGAGGAAGGCGGCGCCACCGATCATCGACACGGGCACAACCACGCGGTAACTCGCGTTCGTGGTCAATCGAACCGTGTGGGGGACGATGATGCCGACGAAGCCGATGAGCCCACTCACCGCCACCGCCGCAGCGGTTCCGAGGGTGGCCGCCGCCACGATCGTGATGCGCACACGCGAGGATCTCACGCCCAGGCTGTCGGCTTCGTCCTCACCCACGCGCAACACATCGAGGAGCCGTCGGTGCGCGAGAAGGACCGCCGCGCTCACCGCGACGTAGGGGAGGATGAGCACGACGTCGGACCAGGAGGAAACGGTCAGGCTGCCGAGGATCCACGCGTAGACCGACTGTAGGTCCTGGGCGTGTTGCTGCTGGAGGAACGTCTGGATCGCCGTCAACAAGGCGGCGACCGCCACTCCGGCGAGGACGATCGACACCGTCGCCCCTTGGCGACCCACCGTCGCCCCGACCACGTAGGTGAGCGTGACCGCTCCCACCGCGCCGGCGAAGGCAGCCAAGGGCAGGAGCTGCGTGAGTCGCGGCCCCGCCACGATGACCGCGGTGGCCCCGAGCCCCGCTCCCGCCGCCACTCCCAGGAGATAGGGATCCGCCAGTGGGTTGCGGAACACGCCTTGGAATGCGGCTCCGCCTCCCGCCAGCATCGCACCTACCAGACCGCCGAGCACGACCCGCGGGAGCCGGATCTGCCACAAGATGTCGGAGTCGATGCGACTCACGCCCGAGTGAAAGTGCAGCAACGGGACGTGAGACAGCAGCACGCGCAGCGCGGCGGAGAAGGACAGGTCGGCCGGGCCCATCGAGATGCCCAGCAGCACCGCGCCCAGCAAGGCGCCCAGTGCCACCGCGACCGGACCGCGAGCCGAGACGGGGCGCAGTGCTGGAAGTTGCTCCTCCCGCACGGCGCGGGCCTTCACCGGCGCGTCTTCGTGTCGCGGCAGCGTGGTGCTCACGTCCCGGCGGAATGTTTCTTGAGCGCCGTCTCCACCGTCTGGAGCAGGTCGACGATGCGCGGTCCCCATCGCGAGGCGATGTCGTCGTCGAGTCCCACCACCTGGGCCTTTTGGACGGCTTTCATCGTCGACCATCCCGATCTCGCCGCCACCGTGTGCGAGGTCTGTCCGCAACAGATGGTGTCGGCCAGGAACACCCAGTCGGGGTTCGAATGCACGATGAATTCCGCCGAGAGCTGGGGGTAGCCCCCGCTCGACGCCGCCGAAGGGGCGCGATCGGCGATGTTGCGCAGTCCGAGCAGCCCCAGGACCTTCCCGATGAAGGTCGAGGACGTCACCGAGAAGTAGGTCTGGTCGAGCTCGTAGTAATAGGTCTGGCCCACGCTGGACTTGGGCGCGTCCTTCACGATCTGCGCGATCCGCGATCGCACGTGGGCGGCCTCGGTCTTCGCCGCTTGGAGGTGCCCTGTGGCCTCGCCGAGCTGGGCGTAGTCCCCGTAGGCATCCGCGAGGGTGGTCGCAGGTGGAAGCGACAGGACCGGGATGCCGAACGTCTTGAGCCGGCCGGTCAGACCACTGCTGTCGCCGGGCACCACCACCAGGTCGGGCCGGTAGGCCACGATGGCCTCGACGTTGGGCTGGAGATCGTCGAGGGTCGTGCGCGGTGCGCTCTTCGGGTAGTCCGAGTACTTGTCGACCGCCTTCACCTGGCTCCGGGCTCCGATCGCATAGAGCATCTCGGTCGCGGTCGGAGACAGCGAGACGATGGCATCGGGACGCGCCTTGATGCGCACGATGCCGTTGGCTGCTGACACCGAAACCGGGAACGACCCCGTGGCGGTGTTGGCCGCAGACGAGCCGTCCGACGTGCCCGAACAGGAAGCGACGAGCAGACCCAGCCCTGCGCAGACCACAAGCAGCGTTGGCTGCGAGCGCTTGTTCATGTGGTCATCCTCCATCAGGTTGCGGAGGACGAAGTGCGCCCGCTGCGACACCGATGGTGGTGCCCAACGAACCGCCCTTCCTCCGAGGACAGGTTTCGCTGATGCAGGACAGGCGTCCGGGCTCGTCCCCCGAGAGGGCATCACCGTTGCGGGACAGCGCCGGGATCTCACCGGCCTTCGCTGGGCCTACACCACTTCGGCTGCGACCGAAGCGGACGTACGTTAGCTCTCCGGCCTGACCGTCGCCACCGCCCCGCCCGCCGATGTCCGTCGTCGCTCAGATGGGCGCGACGTCGTCGAACCCGATGGCGGCTTCGAGTGCCGCCGCGGAACGGATCACCACCAGATCCGCGTGCTGGGGCCCGACGAGTTGGATCCCGACGGGAAGGCCGTTCGACGTCAGGCCGACGCACACCGATGCCGCGGGAGAGCGGGTCATGTTGAAGGGATAGGTGAAGCGAGCCCAGTTGGCTTCGACCTCGCCGTTGATCAGGCCCTGGCCTTCGAGGCTTCGAGGTGGTGGGGATCCCGCGCATGTCGGGGTGAGCAGGAGTCGCACGTCGCGGAAGAGCTCCACCAGCCGGAGATTCAGGTTGTGACAGGCGTCTTGTGCCGCCACGATGTCGAGAGCCGACAGATGCTCGGCTGCCCAGTCGATCTGGGCGGCGAGAAGTGGGTCGACCTTGGCCCACATCTCGGTATGGCGGTAGGGGGCGAGCGTCCGCCAGTTGTATGCGACGGCAAGTGTCAACCAATCGCGCACGGGGTCTTCCTCGAAGATGACCTCGATCTCGACCACCTCGGTTCCCAGGGACTTGATTCTTCCGACCGCGTCTTCGCACAGGGCGCGGACCTCGTCGTCGAGCGGCGCGTACCCGAGTGTCGGCGACCAGGCCACCTTGGAAGGCAGCTGGGCACCTTCGAGCGCGGCCGGCCACGACGCCTCGGGTCTCGGCAGCGAGAAGATGTCGGTGGGATCGGGGCCGACGGCGACGTCGAGTGCAGTCACCACATCGGCGACGCGCCGCGCCATGGGTCCCTTCGTCGAGAGATCGGGCCAGTCCGATCCGTGGTCACCCCCCTGGGGGACCCGTCCGAGTGACGGCTTGATACCGCTCAGACCGCAGCACGACGACGGGATCCGGATCGAACCACCTCCGTCTGATCCCGTGGCGAGCGGCACCATGCCCGACGCGATGGCCGCGGCGGCACCACCCGACGAGCCACCCGGGCTGTACGCCAGGTTCCAGGGGTTGCACGTCGGCCCGAAGGTGAGGTTGTCGGTGTCCGCCTTCCATCCGAGCTCGGGGGTGTTGGTCTTCCCCACCACGACGCAGCCGGCGGCTCGCAACCGTGCCACCAGAGGCGAGTCATCCACGGCGGCGGGGCCGCCCGCGAACACCGCCGACCCGTTGGAAGTGACGAATCCGGCCGCATCGTCGAGGTCCTTCACGCCAATGGGGATCCCGGCCAGCGGGCCCGGATCCTCCCCGCCGGTCACCGCTTCGTCGATGCGCGCCGCCGCCTCGAGCGCGCCGTCGGCGTCGAGGGCGACGAACGCGTTCACCTGAGGGTTGAGCGACTCGATGCGCTCGAGCGCATGGGTGACGAGCTCTCGGGCGGTCCGTTTGCCTGACCGCACCTCGGCCGCCAGCGTCGTGAGTGCCTCGCGTCGGAAGTCCATGCCCCAGGCGTAGCACGCTCCACCTCTCGGCGCTCTCCCGACCGGTGACGACATGGACCGGTGACAACAAGGACCGGGCGGCAGATGGACACGCCGGGATGGCACACGGCAACCTGGACCGATGCCCCCCACCATCACTGGAGCCGCGCTCGACCACGTGGCCCTGGCCGTGGAGCGTTGGTCCGACGCCTGGGCCCGCTATGCCGTCGAGCTCGGCGGGGAATGGAACTCGGGGGGCATGAACGTCGGGTTCGCGCCCGCCCAGCTCCGGTTCGCCAACGGGGGCCGCGTCGAGATCCTCCAGCCGTGGCAACCCGAGGACAACCCGTTCCTCCGGCGTTTCCTCGACCGCCACGGCCCGAGCCCGCACCATCTCACCTTCAAGGTGCCCGACCTGGCATCGGCCATCGAGCGAGCCCGCGACGCGGGCTTCTCGCCGGTGGGCGTGGACCTCAGCAATGACGACTGGAAGGAGGCGTTCCTCCACCCGCGCCAGGCGACCGGCATCGTCGTGCAGTTGGCCCAGGCCGCCTACGCGTGGGAATCGCCCCCACCCGAAGGATTTCCCACGGCGCGCCGAGACCCACCCGCGGCGCTCCTGCGGGTGACCCACGCCGTCGCCGAGCTCGAGACCGGATTGGCGCTGTTCGAGGGGTTGTTGGGCGGACGACGCGTCAGACTCGGGGTGGCGCCGGACGAGACCTGGGAGTTCGCGGACCTGGAGTGGCCGGGACCCCCGGCCCTTCGTCTGATCTCGCCGGTGGGGGCCGGCCCCCATGACGCCGGGGGCGACCCGACACCGCTGGCGACGTGGCTCGGTGGCCTGTCGGGCCGGTTGCACCATCTCGCCTTCGCCTTCGCCTTCGCCGGCGACGCGACTGGCGAGGCGCCTTCCGCTGACCAACGCCGCGGGGCACCGGAGGCCGTTGCGGGGCTGCTCCCGAGCGATGGCCCGGCCCGGGTCGTCGAGCCCGAGGACAACCTCGGCACGCGACTGGTGTTGGTCACCCCTGGCAACGGCTACGGCGCCGGCAGCTGATCAGGTCAAGGGCGACGGTGGCGAAGGGGGCTGACGGCATCAGCTTCGCTAGCCTGGGATGCACTTTGAGCGAGGACCGGTGACCGACGACAACCCCGACGCCCTCGGTGGTGCCCCCCCGAGGCTGACGATCGGACAGCGCATTCTGGCGGCTCTGCCCAACCTCCAGCGCGAGCCCGCTCCCGCCGCTGCGACCGGCGCCGGCGCCGGCGCCGACCCCTCCGACACCGACACGGTCGACACCGACACGGTCGACACCGACACGGTCGACACCGACACGGTGGACATCGACAGCGCTGCCGACGACACCTCGACCGAGGTGGAGGCGACCGGCAAGCCGACCAGGATCGGCGGACGGCTCATGGACGCGGCGTTCCCACCGACGTCGTCTCGAGCGCGGGGGCGTCCCGTCGACGACCTCGACACCATGACGCGCGAGGAGATCACCCATCGCATCAAGAAGCTCGACGACCGCGAGCGGTTCCTCGCCCTCACCGCGGCGCCCCTCGGCGTCCTCGTCGGGATCCTGCTCACGGCGTTCACCCTCCACCTCAACCCGGCCCTGCGCGTCCACGGGAGGCTGAATCCCAAGCACGTGAGCGAATCGCTCATCCTGCTCGAGGGCGGCGCCCGCATCTTGCTCTCGGGCATCGTGGTGGCCTGCGCGTTGACGCGCCGCCGATCGCTCGTCGGCTTCTCGCTGCTGTTCCTCGGCACCTCCATGGGCTCCCCCCTCTTCGCTCTGCCCTTCTGGGTGCTCGGGGGCTATCTCATCTGGCGGGTGTTCAAGTACCAGAAGATCCTGAGCGCCAGAGGCGCCACCGCCCGCGGCGCGGCTCGAGGGTCAGCCCGAGGGACGGCCCGTGGTGGGAACTCGAACGCGACGACAGCACGCGCCCCCGGCGGCGGTCGGGTGCCGGCCAATCCCCGGGCCGCGGGGCGCGCCGGCGCGGCTGCTGCTCGCGAGCGCGTCCAGTCCCGGGGACGGCGCGGCCGCAAGGAGCCGGCCCCCACGGGACCGACACCGTCGAAGCGCTACACGCCGCCCCGGCCGACACGACCCCGCCCGCCCGCGCCGCCGTCCTGACGCGGCGCCGTCTCGGCTCCGGCGTCGACGAGGAGCGCGGATCGCAAGAGGCGCAGGATCTCCTGGCGGCGGCGCACCAGGGAACGGGGAGTGGGCTCCTCCCCCAGTGCCCGCAGGACCTCCACTTCGGTGATCATGCCCACCACCGTTGAGTAGATGGCCAACAGCAAGAGGCGCGGCTCATGGCGTCGCATGTGGCCGGCGTCCATCTCCTCTTCGAGGAAGTTCGACGCCCGTGTGGCCAAGGGCTCGAGCACGAGCATGAGCCGCGTCGCCGACGGCGGCCCCAGGCGGCCGACTTCGCGCAACAAGCCCAGGAGCTCGGGGCGACGTGAGGCCAGGCGGAAGACGGATCGCACCACGGCCTCGACTCGCCACCAGCCCGATCCCGCGCTCGCCAGGGACTCCTCCATAGCGGTCGCCAGCTCGGTGGCCGAACGGTCGATCAGCGCTTCGAGCAGGGCCTCTTTGGACGGGAACCAGTACAGGATCGACTGCTTGCGCACGCCCAGGCTCTCGGCCAGGGCGTCGAGCGAAGTCGCCTCGTAGCCGCGGGAACCGAACGAGGACAACGCCGCGTCGAGAATGCGGTCCGCCGTGCCGCCCTCGGGGCGGCGCGACGCAGTGCTCGGCTCTCTTCCCCCATCCACCTACCATATGGTAGACAGAGATCGTGGCCGAGGTGACGACCCCCACGACAGCCGGGCCCGCAGGCCCCCTGTCCATCGCCGATGCGCTGTCGGGCAAGCGCATCTTCGTGACCGGCGCCACGGGATTCCTCGGCACCGCGCTGGTGGAGCGCCTGGTGCGCGCCGTCCCGGGTTGTGAGGTGGTGGTGTTGGTGCGCCCCACCCGCCGCTTCGACGCGGCAGCCCGGTTGGCACGAGAGGTGGTGCGCAACGACTGCTTCAACCGGCTCCGAGACGAGCTCGGAGGGCGCTTCGACGAGGTGATCGCCTCCCGGCTCAGTGCCGTGGCCGGGGACGTCGGGCGCGACGGGCTCGAGCTCGACGACGACGGGCGGCGAGTGCTCGCCTCGTGCGACGTCGTCGTGCACTGCGCCGCCACGGTTGCCTTCGACGCTCCGCTCGACACCGCCGTCGAGGTGAACCTGTTGGGCCCGTCGCGCGTGGCCCAGGCCATCGAGGCCGGCGCCGAGATCCGACGACGCGACCACCCCACTGCATCACCCACGCATCTCGTCACCGTGTCGACCGCCTACGTGGCCGGCACCCACCAGGGAGACGCCACCGAGACACTCGCCACCGAGGCGTTGGCGTCCGGGGCCCGGGCCCGGACCCACACCACGGTGACGACCGAAGTGAACGTCGACGCCGAGGTGACCGCGGCGCGGCGCCTGCGCGACGACCTCGAGTCCGCCAGCCGCTCACCCGAGCAACTGGCCCAGCTCACCAAAGGGGCTCGCGCCGAGCTCGGTGCGGCCGGCACCCACCTGTTGGCGGAACGGGGCGAGAAGCTGCGCGACGAGTGGGTCCGCACCCAGCTCGTCGAGCGCGGCCGGGCCCGGGCCCAGGCACTGGGTTGGCCCGACGCCTACGCCTTCACCAAAGCCCTCGGCGAACGGGCCCTCGTGAGCACCTATCCCGATCTCCCCATCACCATCGTGCGGCCCTCGATCATCGAGTCGGCACTGGCCGAGCCCCGTCCGGGATGGATCCGTGGCTTTCGGATGGCCGAGCCCATCATCGTGTCCTACGCGCGGGGGCTGCTCCGAGAGTTCCCCGGCGTCCCCGAAGGCGTCGTCGACGTCATCCCCGTCGACATGGTGGTCGCCGCGCTCATCGCCGTGGCCGCCATCGGCCCCGATCCCGCCGGCCCCACCGTCTACCACGTGGCGTCGAGCGTGCGGAACCCGCTGCGCTACGGCGAGCTCGTCGACCTGGTGCGGTCGTGGTTCACCGAACACCCGCTCTATGACTCCGACGGCCAGCCCATCATGGTCCCCGAGTGGTCGTTCCCCGGCCGCGGTCGCGTGCAGCGCCAGCTCCAGCGGGCCACGAAAGCGCTCACGACCGCCGAGCGCGTCCTCGGAAACCTTCCGGTGCGCGGCGAACGGGCCGAACTGGCGGCGCGGGTCGAAGAACGGCGCGCCCAGGCCGAGCGGGCCCTGGGCTACACCACGCTCTACGGCGCCTACACCGAGACCGAGGCGCATTTCCGTGTCGACCGGCTCCTCTCGTTGTGGGGGCGACTGTCGCCCGACGACAGGGCCCAGTTCTGCTTCGACCCCGGGGTGATCTCGTGGGCCGGCTACGTGCACGACGTGCACCTGCCGTCGGTGGTCGAACACGCCCGGGTGCGCTCCTCGCCCCGACGTTCGACCGTCGCCAATCGCTCGGACCGTGCCCGCACCGCCATCCTCTCGCCCGAACGCCACCTGGCTGCCTTCGACCTCGAGAACACGCTCGTGGCCTCCAACGTCGTCGAGTCCTATGCGTGGCTGGCGAGCCGCCACCTTCCCGTGGGCGAGCGGGTCACGTTCACGGCCCGGATCCTGCGCGAGGCCCCCTCCTTGCTCGCCCTCGACCGGCGCGACCGGGGTGACTTCCTGCGCAGCTTCTACCGCCGCTACGACGGCGCACCCGCTCAGCTGTTGCGCGACGACGCCCTGGACATGTTCCATCACCTGTTGCTGGCCAAGTCGTTCCCCGCCGGCTTCGCCCGGGTGCGCGCCCATCGGGCGCTCGGGCACCGCACCGTGCTGATCACCGGCGCCCTCGACTTCGTGGTCGAGCCCCTCCGGCCCCTGTTCGACGAAGTGGTGTGTGCGCAACTCGGCGAGGACGGAGCGGGCCGGTTCACCGGCCGTCTCGAGCAACTCCCCCCCACCGGTGAGGCGCGTGCCCTGGTGCTCGCCGAGTACGCGGCGGGTGAAGGCCTCGATCTCGGCGAAGCCGTCGCGTACGCCGACTCGGCGTCGGACCTCCCGCTCCTCGAGTGCGTCGGGTTCCCCGTGGCGGTCAATCCCGAGGCCCGGCTGGCCACCATCGCCCGCCGGCGGGGATGGCACGTCGAGCAATGGGACAAGGCGGGGGGCGGAGCCCGCCCGCCTCTCCCCTTCGGGCCCGTCGACCACGGCGTGTCGCGCTGGTGGGCGCGCCTCGAGGGCATGCTCGACCGGGGCACCGCCGGAGCGGCGTCGGACCGCGGTTCGACCGCGGGACAGGCGAGGTGGCGATGAAGGGCCTCGTCTTCGAACGCAACCTCGCTCGCTTCGCGGCGTCGCGGGTGGCGTCGGTGTTCGCCGGGTCGGGCCGGGGGGCGGGCATCGGACCTCTCCACCTCACCGATGTGGAACCGCCCGAGCTCCCGGGCCCGCAATGGCACCGGGTCCATCCCCTCTTGGCGGGTATCTGCGGCTCGGACCTGTCGACTGTCGACGGGCGCAGCTCGCGTTACTTCGAGGACATCGTGAGCTTCCCCTTCGTGCCCGGCCACGAGGTGGTCGGGACGCTCGACGACACCGATGTCCGGGTCGTGATCGAGCCCGTCCTCGGCTGCGTGGCACGCGGCATCGTCCCGCGCTGCGCGGCGTGCGGCGAGGGCCGCACCGGTGGATGCGAGCGCGTCGCGTTCGGGCACCTGGCACCGGGACTGCAGATCGGGTTCTGCACCGACACCGGCGGGGGGTGGTCGAGTGGAGGGCTCGTGGCGCACGAGGCCCAGCTGCACCCGGTGCCCGACACCCTCTCCGACGCCGACGCCGTCATGGTGGAGCCCACCGCGTGCGCCGTCCACGCCGCGGTGGCGGCAGGGGTCGACGCCAGCCACACCGTGGCCGTCCTCGGCGCGGGGACCCTGGGCCTGTGCACCGTGGCCGCTCTGGCCCAGATCTCGCCACCGGGGACGCTGCTGGTCGGGGCCAAGTACGCGCACCAGCGCCGGCTCGCCGAGGAGCTCGGGGCAGACGAGGTGGTCGACCCCGACCAGCTGGTGCGCGCCGTCCGGAGCCGTTCCCGGTCGCTCGAGGCGTCGGGCACCCTCACGGGCGGAGCCGATGTCGTCATAGACTGCGTCGGCAGCGACGAGTCACTGACCCAGGCCCTGAGCATGGTCCGACCCCGGGGCCGGGTGGTGCTCGTGGGCATGCCCGGCCGGGTCAACGTCGACCTGGCTTCGCTGTGGCACCGGGAGGTGGCGGTCGTCGGCGCCTACGCGTACGGCACCGAGGATGTGGGCGGATTGCGGCGCCGGACGTTCGACATCGCCATGGAAGTCGTCGCCGCGAAGGGCCTCGGATCTCTGGTGTCGGCGCGTTACCCGCTCGATCGCTTCGAAGAGGCGCTGGCACACGCCGGCGCGGCCGGACGGCGCGGCGCGGTGAAGGTGGTCTTCGATCTGCACGCCCGGGAGCGCCCCCGGGGGACACCCCTCAGCACGAAAGGACCCGTCTCATGAGCCCCAGGCCCGGCTTCGTCCTCGAGGTCGACCGGTCCACCCCGTCGACGTTGTTCTGGCACGGCGAGGGGTACCGGCTCGAGAAGCTCCCCGTCGGGAGCCGGGTGTTGTACGCGCCCGAGCCCGTCGACGCCCTGGCCGACCCGGTGGGCGCGATCCGGCGTGCCCTCGACGAGCCCCTGGGCGATGCCGCCCCATTGCGGTCGCAGCTCCGTGCCGGCATGCAACTCACCATCGCCTTCGACGACGTGTCGCTGCCGCTGCCCCCCATGCGTGGCCCCGACATCCGCCAACTCGTCATCGAGCAGGTGCTCGAGCTCGCGGCCGAGGCGGGGGTGGACGACGTGGTGCTGATCGCGGCGTTGGCGTTGCACCGCCGGATGACCGACGCCGAGCTCCGTCACGCGCTCGGCGACCGCATCTTCGACGCCTTCGCGCCCCATGGTCTGTTGTGGCAGCACGATGCCGAGGATCCCGACCAGCTCGTACACCTGGGGCTCACCGAACAGGGCGAGGACGTCGAGATCAACAAACGCGCCGCGACCTCGGACCTGCTCGTCTACGTCAACATCAATCTGGTGGCCATGGACGGGGGCCACAAGTCGGTGGCCACCGGCCTGGCGAGCTATAAGAGCCTGCGCCATCACCACAACGCGCACACCATGACCCAGAGCCGGTCCTTCATGGACCAGCACCGCTCCGAGCTGCACTCGTCGAACTGGCGCATGGGCCAGCTCATCGCGGCGTCGGGCGTCAACGTGTTCCAGATCGAGACCAACCTCAACACCGACACCTTCCCCGAGCAGTTCCGGTTCCTCCAGCGCCGGGAGTGGGAGTGGACCACACGTGACCGGGCTACCTTCCTGGCGTCGTCCAAGGCACTCCGGGCCACGCCCGATCGCGTGGCGCGGTCGATCTTCCATTCCATCCGCGCCCCGCACAAGATGAGTGCGGTGCAGGCGGGGGAAGTCGAGGCCGTCCACGCCCGGACCACCGAGAACGTCTACGCGCAGCAACTGCTCGAGGTCGACGGACAGAGCGACATCCTCACCATGGGACTGCCCTACATCTGCCCCTACAACGTCAACTCGATCATGAACCCGATCCTGGTGGCGTGTCTCGGTCTGGGCTACTTCTTCAACATGTACCGGGGCCAACCGCTTGTGCGGGCCGGAGGGGTGGTCATCCTGAGCCATCCCACGCCGTGGGCGTTCCATCCCGGTCACCATCCGAGCTACATCGACTTCTTCGAGCAGGTGCTGGCCGAGACCACCGACCCGGCCGAGATCGGCAAGTACGAGGAGTCCTACGCCACTGATCCCTGGTACATCCACCTCTACCGGACCGGCAACGCGTACCACGGTGTGCATCCCTTCTACATGTGGTACTGGTGCGCGCATGCCCTCGAGCACGTGGGCGCGGTGATCATCGTGGGCGGGGACCGTGCCGCGGTGCGGCGCCTCGGGTTCAAGCCCGCCAGCTCGATGGCCGACGCGCTCGAGATGGCCTCGGACGTGGTGGGGCGCGACCCCTCGATCACCCACCTCCACTCTCCGCCTCTCCTCATGGCCGACGTGCGATGACTTCTGCTCCACGAACACGGGGGGGGGCGTCGTGAGTGCGGTGGAACGTCTGGTGAGCCGGGCACGCCGGGTGCGCCCCGAGGGATTCCCCTGGGCCGCGCCGACCTGGCCCGTGAGTGTGGACCGGGCCGCGCCGCAGCGGCACCTGGGCGCGGACTACGACACCGAATGGACGCGCCGCTACCCCGCCCGCCTGGTGCGGGCCGTGCTCCTCGACAACCTCACCCGTCCGCTCGCCCACATCGTGGCGTCGCCCGAAGTGCGCGGCGGCGAGATCCTCGAGTTCGTCGAGGGACCCGCCATCTACGTGGCCAACCACACCAGTCATGTCGACACCGGGCTGTTGCTGTCCGTGCTGCCCGCACGAGTGCGTCACAAGACCGTCGTCGCCGCCGCCGCCGACCACTTCTTCGACCGGCGCTGGAAGGCACATGTCTGGTCCCTCGTCCTCGCCGCGATCCCCATCGAGCGCCACAAGGTCAACCGCAAGTCGGCCGAAGACACCGCCGCGCTGTTACGCGACGGTTGGAACCTCATCATCTACCCCGAGGGCGGCCGGTCCCATGACGGCTGGTTCCAGGCGATGCGGGGCGGTGCTGCCTATCTCGCCACACGCACGGGGAGGCCCGTGGTGCCCGTCCATATCGAGGGCACCTACCGGATCTGGCCCCGGGGCGGCAAGAGGCTGCGCCGCAGTCCCACGCGCATCACGTTCGGCTCGCCCATCACGGCGGCCGAAGGCGAGGACGCCCGCAGGCTCGAGGCCCGCATCGACACCGTCCTCGGCGTGCTGGCCGACGAGTCGCGCTCGGACTGGTGGACGGCGCGCCGGCGCGCCGGCGCCGGAGAGACGCCCTCGGCCCGCGGGCCCGATGCCTCACCGTGGCGGCGGGCTTGGGCGCTGGGCCCGGACCCTCACGGTGCCGACGAGGACGACGAGACCCGGTGGGCGCTCAACCGCGAGTGACGGTCGCCCAGTGCGTCGTCGTCGGTGAGTCGGTTCGTGGCTCCATGGGTACAGTGCACGGCATGGAGATGAGGCTGTGACCACGCACGGAAGCGATGTCGACCGGACTGCGGAGTGGGATGCCATCAAGGCCCGCCACCTGCGGCCCTTGGGCGATCGACCGGCCTCGTCCGCCAGGGGTCTGCATCATTTCGCCCTGCTCTGCAGCGATGTCGAGCGGACCATCGCGTTCTACCAGGACCTCCTGGAATTTCCCCTGGTCGAGCTGTTCGAGAACCGTGACTACCGCGGATCGACCCACTTCTTCTTCGATGTCGGCCATGACAACTATCTGGCGTACTTCGACCTTCCCGGTCTCGACCTCGGGGAGTACCGCGAGGTGCTCGGGGGCCTCCATCACATCGCCATCTCCGTCAGTCCCGAGCAGTGGGACCGGCTCGTGGCCAAGCTCGAAGCGGCTGGAGTCGAGACGTTCGTCGTGAACGGTTCCTCGGTCTACTTCCCAGGACCCGACGGCGAGCGTCTCGAACTGCTCTCGTACCCGCTCAACGACATGTACGGGACCGTCGTCGGCTGAGTCGACCCGCCTAGTACGAGTTCTCTTCCACGACGGTGAGGTCGACGAACTCCGGCGGGCCCTCGAAGATCTCGGCCATCGTGGCCCGAGCTGCGCTCAGGCCCTCCTGGCGGCGCGAATCCTCCTCGCGCTGACGCGCCTTTTCCTCGCTCTCGAATACGACCAGGTGGTAGATCCGGCTCGGATCGTTCTGGTCCCGGAAAGCCGTCGTGCGCAGGAGGCCTGAACCCGGTTGCTCGGTTGCCCGCAGCTCCTCGTACAGGCGGGGCAGATCCGCATCCTTCCCGGGCTTCAGGCGCATCATGATCAGTTGGGCCCACATGCGAGATCCTCCGTCTGTCAATGGATGCGAGAGCTTAGTGCCCCATGACCCAGCTGACTTTCGCCATGAAGGAGAGTCACGACCTTCCCCTCCGGAATGGCCCGCGACCGACGTCGAGGCAGAGGTGACCCTGTCCTAGACTTTGCCGCTCGGGAGGTCCCTCGATGTTCCGTCAAGTCGTTGTAACCAAATGGGTCGAGAATGTCTCAGACGAAGCGAAGCAGGCATTTCGTGACGCCCTGGAAGGACTGCGCGCCATACCGGAACTGCTCGCGTTGACGTGCGGAGACGATGCCGGTCACTTCGACGACAACTTCGACTTCGTCGCAGTGATGGACTTTGCCGACTTTTCCTCCGCCCGTCGCTACGTTGCCCACCCGCTGCACCAGGCGTACGTCCTTGATCACGCCAGCCAGGTCGTCGGACAGCGTGCCGTCGTGCAACACGAATGGGAACCACCCGGGTCATAAGGAGTCCGCGTCGAACGACCAGCGACGCGTCCGGGATCGTCGTATCGGCCAACGACAACGGAATGTTCTGAGGCCTCCGGGCGGTCTGGAAGGCGGGCGCCAGAGGGTACGCCGCCGGCCCAGCAGAGAATCGTGAAGACACCTATCCTCCTCTCCACAATGTCGTCAAGGCCGACGCTCAGCACGAAGCGCTCCGGGCACTTCATTCACGGCAGCGAGGATCGGGACGGACCATCGGCCATGGCGCCGAAACACCCTCGGATCACGCGGGATGTCATCGCCCTGCACGCCGCGGTCATCGGTGGGCTACTTGCTATTTCGGTCATCATGTGGTGGCGGGTGTGGGTGACAGGCCACCCGACGTCGACCATCACCTGTCTGTGTGGCGACGAGAGCGGAACCCTCGAGATCCTGGCTTGGACGCCATGGGCCTTGGCCCACGGACACAACCCGTTTCTCTCCAATGCGATCTTTGCCGGTCAGGGTGGGGCCAACATGTTGACCAACACCACATGGATCGCAGGCTCGATGCTCTTCTCTCCGGTCACATGGCTCTTCGGCCCGATTGCCACATTCAACGTTGTCGTGACGCTCGCTCCGGTGGCCTCGGGATGGTGCTGCTTTCTAGCCGTTCGCCAGTTCTCTCGCTTCGTCCCCGGTCAGATCGTGGCGGCCTTCCTCTATGGGTTCTCGCCCATCATCGTGACCTTGGAACCGGTGGGCCACCTCGCGCAGATATGGCTCATTTACCCACCATTGGCGTTCTTGTGCCTCTACGACTTATGTGTGACCCAACGCCATCGTCCTTCGCGGGTTGGCCTCTGGCTTGGCCTGCTGACTGTGGTGCAGTTCTTCATCAGCACCGAAGTGCTGGCGATCTCATTCTTCGTCGGTGGAATCGGGATGGTCGTCGCGACGATATTGTCCCGCGCGTCACGTGGGCTCGACATCGCCGCATCCTGTTGGGACTGGCCACAGCAGCGGGAGTTGTCGTGGTGTGTCTTGTCTATCCTGCATGGTTCGTGCTCGATGGTCCTCGCCATATCGTGGGATACGCGTTTCCATTGACTCCTCAGTCCGGAATTCCTATCTCAGGAGTGGTGTCCGCTGGTCCGAATCTCCACCAACCCGACGCCTTGCTGCGGGTCACCGGTTATTCCGGCAATGGGGGGCCAAACATTGCGTACATCGGCGCGGCTGTGCTGGCGTTTCTTGGAATCTCGACCCTGGTGTGGTTCAGAGACCGGCTGGCGTGGGTCTTGGTCGCGGTCGGCTTGTCGTCATGGTTGTTCTCGTTGGGCACGGCCAGTACCTGGATGCCGTGGCGACTCTTCGAGCATGCTCCCCTCGTGGGCCAGATCGCACCGGGACGATTCTGTGCCGTCACCGCCTTCGCCGCCGCGCTATTGCTTGCCCTTTCCGCCGATCGATGGTGGCGTGTCGCTGTCCGACACTACAAACGTCGAGCAGAGCAACATGCTTCTCACGCCACCCGTTCCCTCAGGATCACTGGCGCGTTCCTGTCCGCGGTGACGGTCACCACCCTCATACCCCTGGGCGCGGCCTATAGCTATCCCTTCGTGATCAATGACAAAGCCATGCCCCCCTGGTTCCACCTCGTCGCTCCCCGCCTTGTACCGGGAACAGTGGTACTCACGTACCCGTATCCCGGCACGTTTGAGCAGCAGGCAATGGCCTGGCAGGCGATCGACGGTATGAGGTTCCGTATCGTAGGAGGCTGGGGTATCGTGCCCGGACGCGACGGTCGACACAGTGAAGCCGTTTCACCTTTCCGAGGAACCATCTCCGTCTTGGACACACTCTCGGATACAGGTATCGCCCCCCTGCCCTCAGCCTCGTCCAGCACCGTGCGCGAGGTGCGGCGTTCTCTGCACGACTGGGGGGTCCAGGTTGTTGTGGTGCCGATGGCGCAGCAGGGACGCGATCCCGCTTATGCAGCGGGCTTCTTCACGGCCGTGCTGGGTCGGTTGCCGCGCATCCAAGCGCATGCGTGGGTTTGGTACGGCCTCGGAACTCATCCCCCAGTGTCCGTCAATCCCCGCGCATTGTTCTCCTGCACATCCCCGAAAGCGGCCAAAGACACCGTGGCTCAATGCGTGCTGGATGCGAGTCAACCCACCAACTCCCCGACACCGTAGATCCGAGCGACATCTGCGCTGAAAAGTGTGCCTGGAGTCCGTCGACTACTTGCTGTGAGCAGCTTCAGACGGGGAGATCCACAGGACTCTCTTAGCTCGGTCGCAGATGGGCCTGATCTTGACCGTCCAAGGTGGAGGTGCCCTGGGAAAGCCTCAGGGCAACTGACACTAGGAGTTCACAATGTCCCCCAAACCAGGAAGGGTCCGTCGGGTCCTTGTCACCGGTGCCGTCGTGGCCGGTGCAAGTCTGGGCGCCGCCGGCATCGCGTCAGCCGCGACCAGTTCGACGACGAGTGCGTCATCGGGGTCATCGAGCACCACCGCGCCGTCCGCGGGTGACCCCGGCCCGCTCTCGGCAGGAGTTGCCGCCAACCCGGCGACGATGAGCCATGGTCCAAACGAAACCCTGTTGACCGGTACCGATCTCGCGAGCGCAACGGCGGCCGCAACTGCCGCGGTACCCGGGGCGACGGTGATCCGGGCCGAGACCGACTCGTCGGGCACCTCTCCCTATGAGGTTCACA